>DANL01000002.1:0-6695 GCA_002499865.1 Euryarchaeota archaeon UBA121
CGGTAAGAGCCTCCCTTAGCCTTTCTGTAGTAGTATCTGTATTGGGATCTAGTTAGTGTCCCCTCCTCTCGGAATTCTTTAAGCTCCCTCCTCTGGGATCTAATTAGCCTCATCCATCTCTCTTTCTTTGGCGCCCTAGCATTTGAGCTTCCTTTCCTGGACCCATGTCCCTTTCTTCTTCCTTTGGACTTCTGTAAAGCTGCCTTCCTAGCTCTAGTCCTGCTAGTTCCCTTGATAGGCCTAGCCTTGATTATGCCATCGGAAATTAGTCTCCTGACATCATCCTTCTGGACTGCTGAGATGACCTCGTCTAGGTAGTCTGGATCGATCCAAATCCTGTGAACCCCTACTGGACGTCCTTCCTTCTGAGAAAGAATTGCCGCGGCCATTCTCCTCTGATTTGTAATTATCATATCAGAGGTCCCCCTTTCTCTCGATTCTTCTTTGATTGAGTATCCTTAGTCCGAGTGAGTTAGCTCTGTCGTGTATGTCTAATCTCTTTCTGTTTCCTACTCTAGCGCCGATTCTGACTGCTTGTGTCTCTGGATCTAATCCATCTAAGTCACTGGATTTGTGAACCATTACTTCTTCGAAACCTGAGGGGTGAAGTCCCCTCACAGAGGATATCTTGCGATATCCTATTCGTGCCATTGGAGGCCTGTATTTCCTGTTTAGCCTGACTTTAGATTGGAGACCGCTTGGCTTTCTCCAGCTGGATCTAGCCAGTCTCTTGTACCTGTACCATTCTTGTCTTTTGAAAGCGGGTTGTTTCTTCTTCTGCTTGGCCCTGAAAGACAGGGCTGCGGCCGTCTCCTCATCAAGTACTGGTTTTTGACGCGCAGTGTGCAGATCATCCCAATCATCTTCTTCATCGAAGAAGTCGTCCTCGAAGTCTTCATCATCATCCATGAAGTCTGAATCATCCAAATCATCTACTGAATCAGAGTCTGAGGTGTCGATTGGATCTTCTTTTACGATAGAGCTCTCAGACAGTCTTTCAATAAGCTCTGACTTCTTCCCTCCGACCTTGAGTCCCTTTTCCCTAAGCAGTTCCTTCAATTCAGGAACAGTCATTGTATCGAATTCTTCAGTCATTTTATGCCCCCTTTGAAACTATGTAAACACCGTCTTGGAAGACCCTTCTGTCTCTCTTTTTGATCTTACATGCGCGCTCGATATTTGCCGCGGTCTGACCGACCTTCTCCCTGTCGACCCCGCTGACAGTTACATCGGTTTTATTCTCAACCTTGACCTCAACATCTGAAGGACTCCAGGGGAGTTTTGCGACCCTAGGTACCTTCTCTCCGAAGAGATTGTTGATTACCATCTTGTTCCCTTCGACCTTCAGGGTCATAGGGAAATGGCTGTAAACTGCTTGCAGCTTGTATTCGAATCCTTCTTCCACTCCCTTGACCATGTTCCTGAGATGTGCGGCCCATGTTCCAGCTATGGCCTTGTCAGCTCTGCGTGGAAGATCACAGGTAACTAGGATTCCTGATTCTGAGCTACTTACTGAAACCTTTGGATGCCTGAATTCTCGTGTGATGGTTTTACCTCCGCTAGATACTGTTACTGAATTATCTTCAATACTTACGCTGGAACCATCTGAAAGGCCGACATTATGGATTATCTGATCTAACTTTGGCATAAAAATCAACTCCTCAGAAAATGTATGCTAGAAGGCGTCCTCCGACACGCTCCTTCTTTGCGGCATAGTGATCCATAATGCCTTGATTAGTAGTGACGATCAGTAGGCCAAAATCTCTCGCCGGGAGATATCTTGACTCCCACTTATCGAAATCGGCTCTCTTTACAGAGTGGCGTGGCTTAATCACTCCACACCTGTTTATGGTTCCTATTAGCTCAACTCTGAATGAGCCTGCTCTTCCGTCTTCGATTCGCTCGAATTCTCCTACATATCCAGACTTCTGCATGATCTGTAGCATCTGTCCTAGTAGTTTGCTTGCTGGTTTCACTGAAACCTCGTAGTGTCCTGCCTGCTCCGCATTGAAAATGCGTGTGAAGGCATCGCTTAGTGGGTCATACTGCATCTTTTCACCTCATGAATACTTCTTGAATCCTATTTCTGGAGCCATATCTCTGAAGCACTGCCTGCAAAGTCTGAGCCCATGACGCCTGATCATTCCTCTCTTTCTTCCGCATTTCCTGCATCCGACAGATCTGCCGATTCTCTCGCCGTGATCTTTTGCCATGCTACTCTTCCTCCCCATATCCTACTATCTTCAGATTATAGCTAGCCGTAAACCAAGCCCTGGATTCTTCAGGACCAACACGATGGCTAGCTGATACTCTTCGTGATCTCTTCCTTCTCCTGGAAACTCTGTGACCAGGTCTTTCTAGGACTACATTGACATCCATTCCGAAGATTCCCACATCTGGATCATACTTCTGGCCCGGGAAATCTGTATAATCGGAGATTCCGAAGGACAGGTTTCCTGATGAGTCGAAATTGTATGTCGGCAAAGTGTGCTGGCGGACCCAGAATGCATCTTTGAGGAAGGCATTGATTGTTTCTTCATCCCTGATAGTGACCTTGCACCCAATAGGGGCCCCTTTCCTAGTTCCTAAATCTCGATTGGTGCTAGTAGACAGTGTCCTAACAGGTACCATTCCAGTCACCATCTCTAGTGCTTTCTCAGCTAGTTGTAGCCTTTGTCCACCTTCTCCGACACCAATATTTACTGTGACCTTGGTGATTCTGGGGGCACGCATTGGGTTTACTGACTGACTCATGAGTTGTCCCCCGTTGGAATATCTGATTCGCTTGAGATGATGAAAACATAATCTGAGATTGTACCGAAGTCATCGAATTGGACCTCGTTGGCCTTAGACGATCTCTTGATTTCTTGGCCTCTGACGGTAGCGAGTTCTCCGATGTGGTTCCCACCAGTAAGGTATGCAATTGCTCCTTCCTCGAACTTGTGGCATGATTTTACTTCTTGATCCGGTAAGGAGATTACTAGTGAGTCTCCAGTCTTATATTCGGGGTTCTCTTTGAATAGCAAGTTTCTGCCATCATGAAGATGAACTTGTGTCTTAGACCCCTTGATTGTAGTCTTCCCCATCACCCTACATATCTTAGTTGATGCTTCCTTAGCTGGTATCATTCTGTATCTAAGCTTGCCATTGGTATCTAGGACGCATTTGTAGCTAACATCTCCGACAGTTAGGACATCCATTAGCCCCACTCCCCTTCCAATATCGGTTTCAATGGCCCCATCGACCTTGACTAGCTTTGAGTGTAGTATTTTCTTAGCTTCACGTCTATTCTGAGCCACGCCGAGAACATCTCTGAGGATTAGTCCCATGGGCATACAAAGATCGAGAGGATGGCCACAAGGATTTGGCTTCTGAATCCAAACAGAAGACTTTCTTGGAAGTGGCCAGCTCCTTGGCATGGTTAGTCTCTTCATGTGGCTACTGCTCATTCTGTGTCGCCTCCACTAGTCCTCTCAATGAGTCTCTTAAGCCTGAGCGTGTCTCCCTCGAATAGCTTGGTAACTATCACGTTTGAAGGGTGGATAGGGACTGCTTCTTCCTTTCCGTCAGCGGTAGCCATTGTGAGGCCGTCTACGAAAATCATGCCGCTGCCAGTATCTACTCTAGCGACCTTTGCCGCGATACCTGCCCTTCCCCGAGGCTGTCCGAGTCTCTTTCCTCTTGTATCTGCTTTGACGCTATTTGGATGACCGAAATCTCCCCTTACAATCTCTATCTCGTCTCCGACCCTGACAGTAACAGTTCTGATATTGATTAAATCTGGATCATCTGTAACGAGTCTGGCTCTCATTCTCTTCCTCTTGACATGCGTAGGAGCGTCAGATTGACTGAGGCGCTGTTTGCTTGCTTTACTGCTTCTTGTCATAATCACACCTCTCTACACTATCTGTTTCGCAGTTGCGGCTATCCTTGGCCATCTCTCGGCCGCCTCCCTGCTTACAGGGCCCTTGATATCCGAACCCTGAACTTCACCACGATCGTTGGTAATAACACAGGCATTATCCTCAAACTGGACCCATGTTCCATCTACTCTTCTGAATGGCCTGGACTGCCTGATAACTACTGCATTGAACATCTGCCTACGTGTCTCGGGAGTACCTCTCTTTACGGTGACTTTGGTCATGTCTCCGACGCCTGCAGCTGGATACCTCCTAGCAACTCCGCCCTTTTTTAGAACAGTAATTAGCTGGACGACCTTTGCACCTGTATTATCGGCACATTCCAGCTTCGCTTGTGAAGGTAGAGCCTTTGTTACTCTACCGGGAATTCCCTTCATATCGGTTCCCCCTTCTCTATAACGCAGAAATTGACTGTCTTGGACAGAGGCCTGCACTCCATTATGCGTACTCTGTCTCCTACCTCAACTCCTCCAATACATGAGGGGAGGTGAGCTGAGTACCTTCTTGTTCTCTTCTCATACCTCTCATATTTTTTCATGTATCTTGTAATCTCTCTTTCGACAACTATTGAGCCTGCCATGCCAGTAGTAGAGACCGAGCCCTCGATAATCTGACCTCTGACTCTTAGACTTCCATAGAATGGACAGTTATCGTCCCCATCCCATTCTCCTGTTGGAGCAATCACATCAACTCCGATATCTCTGATTCCGGTCATCTAATATCTCCTCCCAATCCTGTCCTCTGCTCTCTGAGTGACTCTGGATCCCTCGATTGCCTCTCCTGAGTCTATAGTGAATGTAATTACTTCTTTTGCCAATGTCAAGTCGCCGGACTCAGTACGAACTAGTATTGTCTTCTTAGTCTCGTCTAACACTGTTCCCGAGACTCCTATTAGGGTCGGATCGTCTGAATTGACGACACTCAAGGTATGAGATATCCAAGGGAGATTAATCATTCTAGACATCATCTTACCTCCACCTTGTATCCATTCTGTTCCAAGACTTTGGATGCTCTCTTCTTGTGATCTCCTTGAAGCTCTATCGTACGATCTTTGACTGTCCCGCCACTCGCGCACGCCCCTTTGAGAATCTTGGCTAACTGCCCCAAATCTATTGCCGAGTCGTCTATTCCCTCCACAATGGTCACCATTTTCCCATAACGTCTGCGAACTACCGAAATGACTGCCTTCTGTTGCTCTTTGGCAATCTCCTGGCATATGCATACCTCTTGTGGAAGGCCACACGTATTGCATATCCCAGATATCTACTCGCCCCCCTTGTTTTCTTGATTGATCTTGGTAAGTATCCTAGCAATACTCCTTCGAGTTTGCTTGTAAGATCCGGAGTTTGACGATGAGCCACCGAGTGCTTGCTGTGCCCTGAGTTGCAAAAGCTCGTCTTTCAAATCGTCCAATGTCCTCAGAAGTTGCTCTGAGCTCATCGTTTCGATATCTCGGGGACTGACGTGCGACATTCACTCTTCCTCCTTGCTGGGGTCTGACTCGATCTCGGCCATTTTTTCTAGAGCGGAGTCGATTACTTCCTCTGTATCTGCGACTGGTTCGGAGGATTCGTCTACAACTGGCTCTTCCTCTTCGGGAATAATGTATGCGACATCCTCTAGAGGAGGGAGTCCTACTTCGTGCCTATCCAGGATAGTTACTTCATGAGGTAGCTTAATGCCGGGCCTCATTATTCTTACTGAACAACCAACAGTTCCCAGCTTCTTTACTGCTACAGACTCCCCGACATCCATGAACTGAAGAGCGGTTTCTCCACAGAATTTGATGTGCCCTTGCTGGAACTTTTCGACTCTGTGTCTCGCGCCTGTAATCTTTCCACTTAATGTGACTAAGCATCCTCTTGCGCCAGCGTCCATTATGCTCTGTGCTGTACTATGGCCTGCTCTACGGAAGAACCAGCCTCTTTCAAGTGAGCTGGCCATCCTGCTTGCCATCACCTGGGCGTTTAGTCTTGGCTCAGTAATCTCCTCGACCTCGAGCTTTGGCTCTTGAAGCTTGAAATCATACTTCAGACGTGTTTCTAGTTCACGTATTACTTTGCCCTTTCTTCCTATTACTCGGCCTACCTGCTCTGCTTGAAGGGTGACTTTGGTGCCCTCTGGCGTCCTCTGGAAGTGTAAGCCTCCGAACCCTGCTCTTTCAGTCTCTTTGAGCAGGTACTCTCTGACTAGTTGCCTCTCGACGTTCCTATGAATGAAGGTTCTAACTGTATTTTGAGACATCAGAAATCATCTCCTTCATCTTCGTCACCAAAATACTCCAAAAATATCTCGAGATTTACTTGATAGTGATTCTTGGGGGTAGCGCGACCTTGTGCTCTTGGCCTCCAGTGCCTAGCTATCTGTCCCCTGTGCGCGGCTAAATGTGTAATTGTCATATCCTCAGGATCGATGGTATCGAATCTCTGTCTGGCATTCTCCATGGCGCTATTGATTAGCTTGATGAATTCCTTTGAGGCCTTGTTTGGGTACTTTCCTGGGCCCATCTTGCCCTTTCTGTGTCCAGCCATGGTATTTCCGCCCCTTCCTCTTCTAGATCTCCTGACGTAAGGTATTGCCCTCTTCTTTTCTATAACGTCCTCGAGATAGGAAATTGCGTCTGCCGCATTCATTCCGCGTAGTGCCTTGGCTATGTGGTAGCAGTGCTTGTGATGCATGTCAATATTGACTGCCCTAGCAGTGACGAGATTGGATCCCTCGAGCAGTTGGGTGTATCCGCTCTGCGAGTTACCTGTTCTCCTACTCATTTTTTCA
>DANL01000002.1:6899-17353 GCA_002499865.1 Euryarchaeota archaeon UBA121
TGCTTGTGATGCATGTCGACATTGACTGCCCTAGCAGTGACGAGATTGGATCCCTCGAGCAGTTGGGTGTATCCGCTCTGCGAGTTACCTGTTCTCCTACTCATTTTTTCACCTACTTCAATGCTACATGGGTCGAGGACCTAGTTGCTCCGACACCTGGTCCGGTGTGCGTTACCGACTTCCTCGTTATTGCGAATTCTCCAAGGGAGTGCCCAATCATCTCTGGAACAACCTCGATATTGACGAATTCTCTACCATTGTGTACTCCAATGGTCTTTCCAACCATTTCAGGTAGAATGTATAGGCCTCTGCAGTGAGTCTTGATGGTCTTATTGCCCTCACTTGATCTTATTTTTTCTAGGAGCTTCTCAGATTCGGGATTTAGCCCCTCATACATCCTTACGATCGACCTTTTTGCCCTTGATGGCATTAGAGAAGCTATGCTGATGGCCTCATAGTCATCTTCAGGAGGCATTAGTGGCATCTCAAGAAGCTGGTCTAACGTGTAGCCCCTCCAGAGGAATTCTTTCTTCCTCCTCTCGCTTATCTTGGATCTCCTCTTCCTTGCTTGCCTTCTGGCAAGTTTTGGGGACCTGAATGCCTTCTTGGAACGACGGGCCATATCACTCGACCTCCTGTTGCCTTACTCTTCCACGGCCGGTTCTGCGAGGTGCGATATTTCCTACCTTCTTACCCGGGGGCGTGTTTCTACTGACTGAGTTGGGACCATGGACAGCCTGATGATTACCGCCACCATGAGGGTGATCTACTGGATTCATGGCCACACCAGACACAGTTGGGTATAGCTTTCCTCTGGCCTTGGCCCTGTAATGAGCCGCCCCTGCCTTCATCAGTGGTTTTTCGGTTCTACCGTGACCCCCAAGTACGCCTATGGTTGCTCTGCAAGTAGAAAGTAGTTCCTTGATTCTGCCACTGGGCAATCTAATTCTTACTTTGTTGCCAGTCCTACTCTCGACTATTGCTGAATTGCCTCCTGATCTGGCGAATTTGCCACCATCTCCAGGTCTTGACTCGACATTAGACACCGGCGTGCCTTCTGGGATACTACCAAGAATTGTAACATTGCCTGGCCTCAGCTCAACATTTTCTCCAAATGAAACTGGTTGGCCTACTGAAATTCCCTCTGGGGCGGCCATATGCCCCTCTGTGCCGTCTTCAAACTTGATTTTAGCCAAGGGGGCCGTATGTGCAGGGCTATGGATCAGGCCAACTACCTCTCCAATCTTATCCTTCACCCTTGGGAGATTATTCGCTGCTGGGAATCTATGGCTGGAAACCCTGTTCTTAGGACTCGAACCTCGGCGTTGTGAACGTGTTCTCTTACCCATATTATCACCTCATCAGAAAGCACCCAGCTTGAGTGCCGCCTCCTCTGCATCGTAACCTTCGGCTAGACGCACAGAAGCGTGCTTGCCAGTGATCGTGATTCTTGTGTTTACCTTGGCCACTTTGACCTCAAACAGCTCTTCGACCGCCATTTTGATCTGAGCTTTAGTAGCGTCTCTATGTACGATGAATTCTATTCTGTTATTGTTCTGAAGGAATCCGATATCTGGATCTGAGACCCTTCTAGCCTCAAGGGTCTTCTCGGTAATCCAAGGCATCAGGATAATATCGAATGGATCCGTCATAAATTCACCTCATTGCCTCTATTGCTTGCTTGGTCCAAACTGTCAGTCTTCCGGGGTCCCCCCCTGGAGCTAAGTCTTCTGCACAAAGATCCTTGGCAACTACGACATCTACCCCTGGGACGTTTGAAGCGGCCTTGTGGAGGCCGTCTCTGTTGGAGACCACCAGAAGGATAGACTTTGGCGTTCTTGTCTTTCTTCCCCTCATGGTTCCCTTTCCAGCTCTGATGGTTTTTCCAGACTTAGCCCTGGTTAAATCCTCTCCGAGGCCTATGCCCTCCATCATTGCGATGAACTTTCTAGTGGAGTACTGAAGTGGAAGAGATTCGACATCATACTTCTCATCGGATCCCTGTCTAGACTCAACATAGCCATCGATGATTATAGGGAAATTAGTACCTTCATCGAATCTATGGCCCCTAGCCGCGACAATATCGGGATCTGCAGAAGCTGCAATTGCGGAGTCTCTCGCAGCCGCTCTTTGCTTGGAGTTTAGTTTCTGTGTCCAGTCTTTGTCGACTTTAGGGCCGTGCGCACGGCGTCCGCCGCGCGTGTGAGGATTTTGAGCACCGGTTCTTTGGCCGGTCTTCCTCATAATCCTAGATACGCCTCTTCCCTTGCCCCACCATTCAACGGAGTGTTTCATCCCTGGTTGTGGTGCTTTCTTCCCGTTGTGCTCTCTGTGCCCGTATGGCTGGCGTCGATTTGCCCGAGAAGAGTGTACTGCAGAGCGGATGAGATCCATTCGGATGTCTGATGAGAAGGCATCTGGTAGGCTGACTGCCTTTCCTTGCTTGGCCTCTACGGAGAAGGACTCAGCTAGTAATCCGGCATCCAGCTCCTCTTGGTCAACGGAGTTGACTAAATCGTAAACCTTTACCTTCAACTTCAGACCCCCTGTTTGCTTGATGTACTGACATATGTAAGTACGACTTCTTGACTCTCTGATCTTGGCCTTATTGGATCTCTAAATCTAAGCATCCTCTTGGATGGGCCGGGAAGACTTCCCTGGAATAGGATATATGGATTAGTGACCTCGCCGTAGTTCAAGAAGCCGCCTGCAGGAGTGATTTCAGATTCCTCTGGGTTGGATATCCTCAGTATTCTCTTGTTGAGCTCAGTTCTTTGATGATACCCCATCTGTCCAGCCTGAGGTACGGTCTTCCTAACATATCCAGTACCGAAGTCCCCAAGGTTTCCAGCTTGACGCCTTCTCTTACTGTTCTTATGACTCAGGATTTTCACGCCCCACCTCTTGACTGCTCCTTGCCATCCCTTGCCCTTGGTGACGCCGACAACATCTACGTCTTGACCCGGGTTCCAAACATCTGCAACAGATATTTCCCCCCCTAGTCTCTCGGAGGCCCATTCTAGTTTGGCGGAGTTATCACTCCCAGTGAGTCCGACCTCCATAATCTCTGGAGTCTTACCCGGGATACTCTTAACCAGAGAGGGCTGGGTAGCTACTATCAATCTGACTTCGCACAAATTCTGATCTTTGAGAGAGTCTAAAGCGCCGTCGGCAGAACCACTTCTTGAAGGAATTCTACCGCCTCTCTTTGCTGGTTTCCTCCCTTGCTCTGCATCCCTCTCTCCACGAGTCTGGTTTGCTAGTCTCGGCATTAGTCCGTCTGGACTTGAGTCTGTCAGGTCTGCCCATGCCTCACCGGCCGTCTGCATACCATAGGGAGTCATCTTGTACCCCCTGACTGCTAATACCTTCATAGGTGGAGATTCAACTACAGTAACCGCTTTTCGGACCTCTTGTCCAGCGGAAGTCGAGTTTGGATTGGTATCCCTCATCAGCACATGGGTCATCCCTGCTTTCCAGCCTGCGAAACCAAGTACTCTGATGTCGGAGTCAGAATTTTCAGGCCAGGCTTGAATTCTACCAAACTTTCTGAGTGCCCTCTTCCGAGGGCTAAAGCCCATGCTACCTCGGCGGGGTCTACTCTTGTCGGCCATTCTAGTCCTCCTTTGCAATAACCGGAATATTACCGTAAACGGCGTTTTTCCGGGCTAACCACGTCAGGGAGGTACCGTGACACCATTCCAGCTTTCCGAGTGGTCGGCTGGTTCTGAGGATGCTTTTGCAGAGCCTTCAGGTGTCTGGTACCTCACGTAGTGAGCAGCCTTCCGACAAACATGCCCTATATGAACGAATCGGGATGGAGAAAACAACACTGCTAACAAACAATCTCACTGAAACTATTTTCAACCCCTGCGATAATGGAAGCATCCGTGTCACCCTATGTGAGCCATGCTATGCTCAGTGAAGGCCTGGTTGAAGCTAGGGCTTACCAGCTAGAGGCGGTTGATGAGGCACTCACTACTTCCATGCTCTTGGTAATGCCAACGGCAGCAGGTAAGACCGCGGTGATATGGATGGCGATCGCCAAAAAGCTGTCTGAGGAAAACGGACGCGTAATATTGATTGCCCCTACAGTTGGCCTCGTTGATCAGCACCTCAGATCAATACGAGAGGTACTTTCACTTGATGGCGAGGCTATTTCAATAACTGGTCAAGTTCCCCCTTCGAATAGGGTTGGCTTATGGGAGTCTTCCAGAATAATCATAGCAACTCCAAAAGTAGTTGTTAATGATGTCAAGAGTGATGTCCTGAAACTATCGGAATTCTCACTTCTAGTTATTGATGAGGCGCACCACTGTACCGGGGATCATGCAATGGCAATGGCGTGTGATCACTACATCTCATCAAATAGCTCTCCTCACATTCTTGGAGCGACGGCTAGCCCCGGCCACAGACCAGACACTGTGAGGGAAATTTGTGCTAGGACAGGAGCCACTAGAATACATATTAGAAATTCTGATGAGGAGATGCTTAAGGGATATCTATCTGAGTTGGAGATAAGAGAAATTTCAGTTAGAGTCCCTGAGGAAATGAAAGAACTGGCTCTACCATTCATTATTTGGCAACAGGGCATTGTAGACAGGCAGAGACGCCTTGGAAGGTACATTTTACCTGGAATGATTAGTTTCGCAGGACTATCCAGTGCAATGGACAGATCAAAGTCTGCAATAGGGAGAGGAGAGGTTAGTGGGTATCAGTCAGTCTCTCAGATTGCAATTGCTATGAGATTGCATCATCTTATCAATTGTCTCATGAGCCAGGGAGTATCAGCATCCAGAGAATACTTGGATAGGTTGGAGAATGGTGACGATTCAAATAAGAAAACAGTCAGAGATTTTCTCAGAGATCCCCGTGTCAGAGACCTTTCAGATAAGCTAGAAGGGATGGACGAGATACACTCTAAAATTGGCGCGGTTAGAAGAATGATCAGAGAACGATTACGACGGGATCCGAATAGTAGAGTGATTGTTTTCGCCAACTACAGGGACACTATAGCGTCGTTAGAGTCCTCTTTAGAGGGCCTAGATAGTGTGAAAGCAGTACGTTTCGTTGGACAGTCTGCCAGAGGCGGGAGACAGGGCCTTTCACCAAGAGATCAGGTGAGTGTTCTCGATGAGTTTAGAAAAGGCGAGGCGAATGTGCTTTTGGCAACCTCGATTGGAGAGGAGGGCCTCGATATACCGTCTGCCGATCTAGTGATCTTCTACGAACCTGTTTCTAGTGAAATACGTACAATACAGAGAAGGGGCAGAACTGGGAGACGACGTCTTGGAGAGGTCATCGTTCTGATTGCTGAGGGCACAAGAGACGAAGGAGCCAAGGCCGCTGCAGTGAGGAGAGAGGAGAATATGCAGAGGGCCGTACATCGAGTAAGGAGAAGTCTTCCTCGCGTACATCACTCAGACTTATCGAACCTAGATGGTTTTTCAGTCATTGATGACGGATTCTCACTGCCGGCCAATGAATTTGTAATTTCAGAGAGAGAGAAGAGAAGGAGTCAGATTTCCAAAACTGATTTGACCCCTGCAGATATTGATGATAAATCGGCCAAGAATCTTCCATCTGAGAAAATACGACCTCGTGGCCAGTACGGACTTGATGATTTCTAGAGGAGCTAGTCTCCAATTACTGCTATCCTAGTCCTGAGTTGGGCGAATCTGGTATTGTGATTGCCGAAGGCGAAAGAGAGTAGCTCGGTCAGATGTATCACTGGGATATTAGTGGTGATTCCAGTAGCCCTGGAGGCCTTTCCCTGATATATGTCCAATATTGAGTGAGAGAGATTACATGCACTGACGATTATATCTGCTCCTTCTTCCTTGGCTTCAGAGATCACTGCTGCTGATTGCCTTAGTACGGTCGGTTCCTCTGAGAAGATCCCTGGAGCGCCGACACTGAGGACCCTGCCTTCCCAGTCGATTGGCCTTCCTCCTAGAGATTCAACCAGTTGCTCGAAATATTCTGGATCATTTACACTATCCCCTCCACACGCTCCTTCCATTTGGAAATAGGGACTGTAATAGGATGCCACCCTAAAGTCGAACTTATTGACGGCCAGTTTCTCGACCTTATCGAGCCCTATTTCATCAACTAGAACGTGCAAGAGATGGCGAACTTCTGTATTTCCTGTGAATTCCATACCACATGTTTTGATCAGGACATCATTAATTTCCTTCATCAGTATATTGTCGGAACGTAGCTTTTCTAAATCCTGTTTCAGATTTCCAGCTGTTGCCGCACAGGGAGTAAGGATTTCTAGGCCTAGGGACTCTGCCATTGCGAATGTTCTGGCGTTAAGTGCTAACTGAAGACGTTGATTAGCCTGCTTGATAATCCCCGCTCCGCAGGATGTTGCACCCTCCAAGGGAGTAAGTTCGAGGCCGAGATTTCTAGCAACTGCATCCATAGTTTCTGCTACTTCCGGAGAGCCACTATGAGCTACATTTCCCGGGTGATAGGCATATTTTAGAGGCATCAGAACCTACCGTCCATTTCGTTGTAGATGGCAATGACCTGATGGTGATTGGCGACAGAGGAATTGAATTGTCTAGGCATTTTTCCTATTCCTGCTGGGGGGGCCACCATTCCTAGAATACTATTGAGGACATTTCCTCCAGTTCTAGTGAATCCGAGAACCATTCTTGCTGTGACGCCTGAGAATAGGTTTCCAAGGAGCCCTATTGGCCCCAGAACTTGTCTGTAGAGTACTGTATCGTTTACCTTACCACTACTCTTGACCGTCCAACAGTACCACCAAACATGCTTACCGAGCTTACCATTGAATGAGTCGTTTTCAATCGCACTAGTTCTGGCCTCGAGTAATCCCTCGGATACTGATTTTGAGTATCCGTCTCTCCTGAAAATAGGAGCCAAGTCAGTTTCCGCCTTGATACCGTTGCTTGAACCGAGAATAGCATCTAACTCTACTACTCTCTCGGGAGCCGTCCTAGGATCGTTACGTCGGGCCCATGTGCTTGCCAAGACTGCAGGCCCTAGGAAGCCATTGGCATAAGGGACGGCATCGGAACTAGAGTGTAGAAGCGGGGCACTATCATAGTCAGCAAGAGAGTGAATCCTGAGAGCAGTGGACTTACTCATTGAGCCGAAGACCCCTTGTGGAGTCTGGATTCCCTCTCTGGTAGCGGCCACCATCCATGGCCTAGAAGACTCTCTCTTCCTTTCTAGGGCCCAATGATCAACTATGAGATCCCTGATTACTTCTGATCCGGGTATTGGATCGATCCTTAGTCTCATTGAGTCTCCTCTAGATGTCACTACACTATCGATTCTAACTCTTCCAGGAATTACGAGCCTCCCATTGACTGAGATAGCTGTTGTTGGGTCATCATCGTTCCCATCTCTGAAGGATAAAGTCCCATCATGGGTTTCTTTGATGGCCCTCAAGGCGTCTAAAACAGAAAGATGACCTGGTATCGAACATACCCAAGAATCTCTACCAGTCGTATTATCTGACGAATCGAATCTGAATATGGAAATCTCAACTTGGATCGGTTCGGCTTCTATTACTGGGACAGTGAAGCCATCCTCGCCCCCAGCACCGACTGAAGAACCGCTAGCAAATTGTACAATGTCCTCGACCATATCTTCGAAGAACTGCCCTGTACTATCGACGGCTGCGAGAGCGGGAAGAGCCTTTAGAGTCCATTCAGAAGCTGGAGCGTCGTAATCTACATCGCAGTCTATACGTTCAACTATTCTTGTAGCACCTAACTTTTCGAATAGTCCATCCCATTCCTTTCCAGATTCACAAAATAGTTCGTAACTAGTGTCCCCTAAAGCGCAGACGGCAAAATGAGTCCCTTCAAGTCTAGTAGCTGCACCAGAGTTAGCAAATTTCCAGAGCTCCTCTGCGTTATCTGGTTGCTCCCCCTCCCCCCACGTTGAGCAAACGATGATTACTCTCTTTTTTGACGACAGGGAGTTGAAATCAAATCCGTCCATATCGTGCACACTACCTTGAAGACCGTAAGACTTGGCAATCTTAGCTATCTTCGAGGCTAGTCCCTCTGCATTTCCTGACTGAGAGCCGAATAAGACCTCCAATGATCTATCGCCGGAATTCAGGAAGTCTTCGAGACCCACCTCTGCGGTACCAACGTCTTCTGACACACAATCACCTCCAGCCGTAGGCTGGACAATGTTTCCAGTGGACGCCGATTATTGAATATGATGCTTCATACTTCTCGAAAGAACTTCTTAAATCTCGGAAAATCAAGACTACATGTCTAATCCATCGAATTCGCCCGCTCCCCCAGGAGACGCTCCCCTACTGGAAATGACATCATCAATCCTTAGAATCATTACAGCCGTCTCGGACGCACTCTGAATAGCCTGTTCGACTACCCTACTCGGCTCAAGAACTTGGGATTTGCTCATATCGGCGACCCCGCCCTCGTACACATTGACTCCGAAGTGGCTTTTACCTTCAGAATGGGCTTTTCTTAGATCGATTATTGTATTCACAGGATCCAGTCCCGCATTTTCAGATAGGGTCCTGGGTATTACTTCGAGAGCTCCTGCAAATGCTTCCACCGCCATCTGCTCCCTGCCTCCAATTCTTTCGGCATATGACCTAAGGTCTCTACTAATTGCCGCTAGAACTGAGCCTCCTCCGGTCAGCACTGATCCATCTTCGTGAGCGACGGCGACAACGCCTACTGCATCGTCAAAAGCTCTCTTTATCTCATCGACAACATGCTCGGTTCCGCCTCTGATTAACACAGAGACGCTCTTAGCCTCGGGGCATCCTTCTATGAATACCATATCGGAATCGCCAATCTTCCTCTCCTCAACAATTGCAGCAGAGCCTAAATCATCCGAAGTCAGATCATCAATATTGGTGACAATTCTCGCGCCTGTGGCCTTGGAGAGAGCTCCCATATCACTCTTCTTGGCCCTTCTTATAGCGAAAATTCCTTCTTTGGACATGTAGTGCTGGGCAAGATCGTCTATTCCTTTCTGACAAATTATGGTATTAGCACCCACTGACTGGAATTTCTGAACTAAAGATTTGAGATACTGCTCTTCTTCATCAAGGAACTGTGAAAGCATATTTGGATCGGTGATCTGAATCTTTGCATCTACCTCTGTCTTCTTGACTTCAATAGCCGAGTTTATCAGTGCTATTTTTGCTTGCGAGATTGATTTTGGCATTCCGCTATGCACCCTCTCCTTGTCCAAAACGATTCCATCGATTAGAGAACTGTCCCTTATTGAGCCACCTTGCTTCTTCTGAATCTTGATGTCGTCGACATCAACTACATTTCCTTCTGAGTCTGACTGAGAAACAGCAATAACCGCTGCAACACTAATGTCTGCTAGGAAGTCCTTGACGGCGCCAGCGCTTTTACCTGTTAGTGCAGTCTTGGCCACTTCCTTGAGAATCTCCTCGTTGACCTTCAAAGCGTGTGATTCTATCAAATCGGAAGCCTTCTCAGATGCTAGTCTGAATCCTTCACAAATTACAGTAGGATGAACATTCTGCTCGATTAAATCCTCACTTCTCTTGAGCAGTTCTCCTGCAATGACCACGGCGCTAGTTGTACCATCATAGCAATGTTGCTCTTGTGTTTTCGCAATTTCTATGATCATCTTGGCCGCTGGATGTTCTATATCCATCTCCTTTAGGATTGTAGCGCCGTCATTGGTGATTACTACATCGCCCATGCTATCAACTAGCATCTTATCCATGCCCTTGGGCCCTAGTGTAGATCGTACTGCATCTGCCACTGCCTTAGCCGCTGCAATATTGTTGCTCTGAGCGGACTTACCACTAGTTCTCTCAGTACCCTCTTTTAATATGAAAATTGGTTGCTGACCGCCATACATCTGCTTAGACTCCTTATTCTTGGAGACTGCCCACCTAAGGGGGGGTCATAAGGGCTCGCACTGGACTTACTAGTGGTTTTCTGTCACTAGTCGTTTTGCTGATCTAGCCATCTCTTGCCATAGTGAGCCCATTGCTCCATCGTCCATCCCTCGGGAAGACCGGTTTCAGGAATCGGAGGGACCTCCTCTGAAATGTTATCAGGCTCTACTTCCGTGACCTCTTCATCCTCCTGCTTAACTGGAATTGGTGGAGGGGGCTGTTCGAATATTTCCTTAGTACCTCCATACATTGAGTTTGCAACCTCATCTGAGGAAGGCAGAGGAGGGACTATTGGAGGTTCACCGGAGGTCCAACCACTTCCTGCGACACTCATCTCGTAATCATCTAGCGATGAAATCTCCTCGAGTGGGCCTGTTGCAGACCTCATTGTCCTTAGAGTCACAGCAAGTACGGCCAGTACTACGACTACGCCAGCTAGAAGAAAGAGGATGTTTCCTCCAAACCATGCCGCCTCTTCTGCAGTTGGCCCCTCATCAATGGGGACGGGTCTGAGCAGAGTTATCATGACCGTTCTGGATATCTT
>DANL01000002.1:17688-35101 GCA_002499865.1 Euryarchaeota archaeon UBA121
GAATCAACATCTAGGGTCAGCTCGAAGGTCATTGAGTTATCTGAGAGTGAGTCAAGATTTTCGTCGGTGACTTCGAGAGTGACAACTATCAATCTAGTTGTATTTACATCCAAAACAAAATCCCTATCCTCTTGCTCGATTCTGGCATTTACTATATTGAAGAAGAGATCGGAGTCTCTATCTACATCAGTCCTAACTAGTTGTGCGTCAGTAGGATGATCATTCTTGACAGAGAATGTGAGCTCAATATCGTTGTCTGGCTCCGAAATGGTAACATCATTTGGAGGCAACAGAACAATCCAACCCTGGTCTCCCACGTGGAATTCAGCAATGCCAGTTCCCGATACCGATGGAGAGTCGGCAGGGGATGCCTTACTGGTGGCTATCATTGAGATTGTCCTGTCTCCGAAAGCTTCGTCATCGAATGAGTAAGTAACTGTGACATTGTATGACTCCCCTGAAGCGATAAATGGGGTCCTGAGTCCGTTTGAGTCCGAAACCAGATTCATGGCCTCCGCGGAAACATCGGAGAGGTGATCAAAATCGATATAGAACGCGTCATCGACGTTGCCATTATTCGTTACTTCCCAGTTTACCGTCCTTGGTGCGTCCCCTCCTCTGAAGACTTCTTGTAACATGTCTAAGTCTTCCACCTCAACTAGATTAGTCTCAGGGATTGTTAGATACACCCTTTTAGTCTGTTCAAATGTTGGATCAGATACACTCCTGGCAATTATCTTAATTTCGTAAGTCTCTGGCTCTAGTCCGTATGGCATTGGAAGCATCAGGAAAAAGGTTGAGTCGCCTCCAAAAGGCGTAATTCCCAAAGTTCTGTCCGTGTTGAGTGATGCCCCAAGTCTCCAGTTTGCATCCAGATACAAGTCGAAGGCCTCTTCAGAGTTACCATTGTTAACCAATAATACCTCTACTGACCTGAATACTCCATCTGCTGGAGCATCAAACTGTGTCACGAATGGCATAACATCAATATCATACTGAACTGGAACTTCAATCTCAATCATTGGCGTAGACATGAATTGGGCGGGTGCCCTCCCACTGGCGATCAATGTGATTTGGTATATCCCGGGTGGAATTTGCTCGGGAGTCAGAATCTTAGCAAACAAATCCAGCTCCTCATTGATAGCTAAGTCTAAGCTGGTCACTAAATCTCCTTCAGCATCATACCACTCTACGTTTTCTGGGCCCCAGCTAGTATCTGCGAAAGATGCACCCAGATTCCATGTCGCGATTTGATTACCTGTATTTTTGAACTTCATTGGAATTGTAGCGTTTTCCCCGGGCAGAATAGTAGCATCGGGATAAGCTAGGGTCTCAGGTTCCAGCTTGCAGGAGTAGGCAGCTTGAACGGAAAGAGGTATCCCTCTTACTTCAGGCAGTCCAAGTGTTGCCTTGGTTGAGTTTGTAGTGCCGTCATTGATATCCACAAACCACATCATCTCCTGGACAATAGCGCCATCAGGAATGGTGATATTGAACCATACATCAGTGGTTTCGAGAGCCTTGACAACGTCTGTAACAACGAAATTATCGTGGTCTACAGGATTATTTGAGTCAATCCTAATTGGATAGCCATACATCCAAGATTGATTGGTTACTTCGGTGTAAAGCCTTAATGTGACATCGACGTATCCATTGTTTGTAATCCTGCAGTAGAGGGACTCAACCTCGGCTGGCACAACTAAGTACGCGTTAGGGAGAGGATCGTCACAATCAACATCCACTGTATACTGCGGAACCCTCTCTATGGCAAAAATTAGGAAAGAGTCGATTGCTATGCCTCCAGATGCTTGAGAGCTATCCGAATCGAATTTGAATGCAAGATTGTACTCGCCGGTTTGGTGCAATCCCGTCATATTCCAGACGCTCATTGACCAGTCATAGTCGATAGGAGAAAGCCCGAGCCCTGTATAATTGAATGATTCGACAGAGGAAGAAGCATCTGCTTCAATGCTTACAGAATCCCCTGGTCCCATCTCTCCCCAAGCATAGGTGACCATCTGCATTGTTAGATAGTCAAATCCTCGTAGATTCATCTTACAGAACCTTGAGCCATACTTTTCAGACAATGATAGGTCCTGTATTCCATACCCAAGACCGTGTCCTGGGTCATCACAATTCTGGAAAGGAGTAAACCATCCCCACCAAAGTCTATCATGCCTGTTACTCGCATAATCAGAATCCTCTCTTGCAACTCTCCAATGTTTATCCCCATCGGCAGAATCGTCAGAATCAATCATCCTCCAATGACCGTATGTATCCGGATCAGAAGATAATGAGCCATCTGACTCATAGCCACCTCCAACCCAAACTGGTTCATTTGCATAAGGGACATTTGGACAGTCATTTACACCATCTCCGTCTGTATCTCCACAATATCCGTTATCCATTGAGTCATGCCAAATTGCAACAGGCATCAATCTAGTTTCCTGATTGTTATCTTGGTTATCATCTGCTAGGCCACCATCTACCATGCCCATAAGTTGGATTCCCCCACTTAAGAGGCCTTGATCATCAAGAACACTGTGAGACATATTTGGGACCCAAGTAATTTGTTGTACCACAGATTGTTGACCGGATAGAGTCATGTTGGAAGTGAACTCATCTATCATGAATCCTACCGGGTGCCAGATTTGTAGTGATGCCTCAGCATAAGCTGGCTGGCTAGAAGTACCAGCTTGAGTGAATGTGACCTCTATCTGTATATCCTGTCCCTTGATGACATATTCTTGGATACTCCCATCTGGTTGACTCCATTGCATGGCCTGATTTGCACCAGTTCCGAACTCGATTGAGGTTACTTCGAAGTCAATCAGGGAGGACCTGGATTGTACTGAGGACTCGTCATCCAAATCGAGCTGGATGCCATTCCCAAACACGGGAGCCATTGAGGTTATCAGCAACAACGAACAGAGTAGCAGGGGAGTAAGGATACGCATACTAACACAATTGGGGGATTAGCTACATGTATGAAGGTTGGGACAATGCGTTCGACCTGAGAATAAACCCAGTCGGGTCTCGTGATAAGGTGGAATAAGTCGCGAGAATACTGGTACAGATAGTGAAGAGCTTATGTTGGCTTACGTATGCGTTGATTCATGAGTGAAGATCAGTCACTAAAGAATAGGCTGACTCTGTCGTTACTAGTTCTGTTGCAGGTGACACTGATACCTATTTTTGGATTCTCTACTAGGTACCTTTTCGAAATTGATAGGGAGGGTTTCTCTGTTACAGTGAAGACTAATCTAATTGAGTGGATTGTTGTTTCTGGGGTTTTGTATGGAGTTTTCTCACTATTCCTAGCTTTATCTTTGGGGGGATTCAGACCTTACTTTGTGATCAAAAGAGGTGGTTTGGCATCTTTCCTGGGACTCAGAACAAGAAAAGGAGATCCAGAGCTAGTCGATAGGTCAAGACTCTCAGTAAGTTCCAGCCCATATGGAAAAATGGCTAGGTTGGTGGATCGGAGAGTGAGTAGGGACGGATATGATTTGATTGCCGTCCATGGAGGGCTACAACTAATTGCAGTTCCGTTGCAGATTCTACTTATTGCGGTTCCATTGGCAATTATCGAAGGATTTCCTAGCTCCCTAATAAAATCGGGAAGCGCTTTCGAACTTGGCATGGCAGGCTATCTAGCATCCCTATGGCTGGCAATGAAGATTCAGCCAATTATTTCCAATCATCTGGTCGGTTTTGCTTCCGTTCTAAGGACAGTGATTTGGAGATTCTCAATTTTCTCTTGGGTTCTTCCGATTGTCATTTTCTGGTATGCTGCTAGAATGCTCCTTGAGGCATCTCTGGGCTGGCTAGAACTTGACTATGCAGACTGGAATGACCTACAAATCGATGCTATGGTTCTTGGCTTTATTTCGCCTGATGCAGAAATACCGAAAAGTGCCGTTATTGATTTCCTGATAGCAATCTCTGTTCTTCCATTGGCGACTTTTACGTCGATTTCAGTACTTGGCGGTTCTAACGGCGTTCCGGATTGGATGCTAGAGCCAGAAGAGCGTCTGGAGAATCTGCAGATGGAATCGCTGGAGGCCCCCAAGTCTGAAGCGGACAATGACTTGGTTACCTCACTGACAAATGGAGGTGATTCTTTGGACAACATGGAGAGTGGAGAGGAAAGCTCCCCGGGAGGGATGATTGACCTACCATTCGAATTATTCGGCAGGGACGGGGAAGACTAGATCCGATGTTCGGTTTAGTAGGAACCATCCCGAGCCAATGACCATTCCAAACATAATCGGATTAGGCCCTGTAATCCACAATTGGGAGCCAGCGAAAATTAGGATTAGGACACATAGGGAGAGTTCAATTGCTGGCCCTCTTGGAGTGAAAAAACTGGGTACATACCATGAGAGTATAGCAGATGCCATAAGGGAAGCTAGGGAAATCAAGTTGAACCCTCAGAGATTCCCACGCAAGTCCATCAGGATTTTCTCCACCCTGTCCATTCCTCTGGAAATATCCTCTCTTGAAATGGTATATGCGAATCTGAGGTGACCCTCTCCTGCCGAACCGAATGCCGTACCCGGAGAGCAAAGAACACCCCCCTCTAGTAATGCCATGGCGATGTCCTCGCTAGACATTCCCGGAACGTCTACCTTTGGAAAAACATAGAATGCACCTGTCGGAACATGGCAAGATACCCCGGGAATAGAATTCAATCTTTCACAGATTAAATCCCTTCTTTCTTTGAATTCCTTACACATTGACTCGGGATACCCCGGAGCTTTCTCCAAAGCCTCGAGGACCGCATGTTGCATTGCATCATTACTACAAGCCGTAACATAATATTGCATTTTAGTCAATTGTGACATAGCTTCTTTGTCTGGCGACAAAAGATACCCTATTCTCCACCCAGTCATAGCGAAGGTCTTGGAGAATGATTGTACCATGATCACCTTTTCATAGCCAGCTCCGATGAAGGAAACATGGGGGGCGTCGTATACAATTCTGTCATATACCTCATCGGTAATTATCCATAGGTCGTGCTTCATTGCAAATGCCACCAGCTCGTCCCTTTGCTCGGAATTCACATTACCTCCGGTTGGATTACTGGGGAAGTTATAGAGAATGGCAACTGTGGAGTCATTAACTCTATCTTCTAAGTCATCAATTGTAGGAACAAAACCATTCTCAAATCTGCATGGATAAAAATTTGGAGAGCCTCCACATATCTCTACATCGGGAGGATAGAGGGGGAAATATGGTTCTGGAATCAGAACGTTATCTCCTGGATTGACCAAAGCCAGAAATATGTCCAGAAGTCCATTCGTTCCGCTCATTGTAATGCATATATTAGATTCATCAAGGTCAGGCACGAGATGGTGCCAGAGTGATGCAATTTTAGCCCTGAGTTCAGGATGTCCGGCTGTGGTGGTATACTTGTTCCTTCCATCTCTCATAGCCTTGTCAAAAGCATCTATGGCTAGTTGTGGAGGTTGAAAGTCTGGCTCCCCCAATCCGAACTGTATAGTGTCATCTCCAGCCATGTCAAACATGCGCCTCACACCGGTTGGCCGGATGCTGTTCGCGCGGTCGGAGAAGCGCACCATGTGCCTTTGAGAGGTGACCTAGGCTTTGAAGAAGGCGGAAGTATAGCCTCCCTATTTATCAGAGTCAGACTCAATTATCTCCGCATCCATTATGGCTTGGCTATGTTCATCGTCAGACTTACTGAGCAAATCATTGGCAATACGGATCGCCGCAAATGGGGAAAACGATCCGGTGGTGGCAATGGAGGATACCCATCCCACAGATACTAGAATAATCACACCTACCAATACGGGAGATACGGACATGGAATCAGACGATAATTTGGTCACGTTGAATTCAAAGAAAACTGGGAGTGAGTAAGATAGACCTGAGACGGCGTGAACCTCTACAGAATGCTCTCCTGATGACATTCCCTTAGTGTCAAGTATCACATGCCAATCGAATGGAGTCAGTGCCCCTATTTCTGACGGGGCATCAGAGTAAGTCGCCTCTGACCACTGACCGCCATCAATTCTGAATTCCACGCGATCAATGACGCCATCTTGCCCCCATGCATGTCCCGTCATATTCAGAATCCCTCCATTTTCAGAGGGCGCCGTGACGTTGAGGAGGTGATTTTGAATGGTCTCCTGAATAGATTCCGTCTGTCCACTTTCTCGGAGAAATAAAGCTAGTTCCACGGCGGCTAATGCATCTACCATACCATAGCCAAATTCACGATTCCAATATGGGTCAATTTCCGGCGCGCTTGGCTCACCCCGTCTTTCGGATGTATGCTTGAGAATCTCCTTGATCTGTAGAGGGGTTAGATTCTCATTGGCCTCCCATATGAGGGCGACAATTCCGGTAACCGCAGGGGCTGCGTAAGATGTTCCACTACCTCTTCCAGTGTATGTATTGTCCGAGGCGTCACCTCCTACGAAATTATTGCACCCTCCACTTGAAACACATCCCTCGGCTTGGACGATATTCGTGCCCGGGGCGCTAATCTCGGGGATTAGCTCATTCAAGGGGTTCTGATCTCCGTTATCCTTCCTTGGCCCTCTTGAAGAGTAGCTGGCAATAGTATCATCATCTCTATCAATAGTATTCTTATCATCAGTTGAGGCGACTGTGATAGAGAGAGAGGATGCGCTCATTCCAGAGAGGCCGTCATTATTTTCGCCATCATTTCCGGCAGCGTTTGATACGGCCACCCCTAGTTCCATAGCCTCATCGAGAATTCTACTATGCATATCGGTACCATCTGAACCCCCATCTTCATGACTAGTGATTCCCCAAGATAGAGAGATTATGTCTATGCCGTGATTTTCTTCTGGGACGCCGGGCCACGCATCATCCCTATGGTCAATAATCCATTGTAGTCCATTCATTGCAGATTCGTAGAATTCCTGTTCTAATGCATAATTCTCGAATGGCCCGGCACCGACATCCGTGCCAATTCTAACATCAACTAGCATAGAGTCTGGTGCGGAACCATAGAAATCTGTCTGTGTCCCATCGGCATCAATACCGCTAGCACTGGCCATACCCATGCAAGCAGTGCCATGCTGGTTGCCGTCGTCAGGGTCGAACGAACCGTCATCCTGTCTTCCACCTGCCAAGATGCATTGTGGATCGGAGTGTACGAAACATACGGCATCGTAACCGGCCACAAATTTTCCACTTAGGCCTGGGTGTTCGTTGTCTACTCCTGTATCTACCATGGCTATATTCATCCCACTGCCAGTAACTCCCAGGTCCCATGCTCCAATGGGATACTCAGTTGAGTTTCTTGCTTTGACGGCAGGTGTTTGAATATCTCCAAAGAATTTCAGTGAGCCATATCTCTCCACCATTACGACCCCTTCGACATCAGCCAGATTCCAGATATGGGAGGAGTTGACATCTCCCAGCAGTAGTGCGTTTACAGTTGGAAGTTCAACATTTACAGAATAGCCTAGTGAGGTAAGGAAATCAATATCGCTTTTCAAGACTGGTCTCGAATATGAAAGACCGATATTTACGGTACCTTCTGCAGATTGTAGTGAATCATGAATCCCATTCTTGTCTCTATCCAAGGATGTATGTGTCCACCAATAGGTATCAGAGTCCCACCAAATAGGACCTTGACGGGGGACGCTATCCATGTGCCCTGACTCAATTCTTTGAACGTCTTCTGGCCTATCTACTGTTTCTGCTTCATCCATTCCAGGTGCCGCTATGCTCCCCACCAATGGCGATAGCAGAATGATGACCAGAGAAACTGCGGTTGAACTACGTCCCATCTCCCCTTGCCAGACAGTAATCATCCATCAACTAAACGCCTCTGGGAGTCGATTAAAATCAAAGATTGGGTGATTTGATGGTGGGGGCACTGGGATTTGAACCCAGATCAGCGGGTGTCTCCCACTTTAGCGTGCACCCGGCAAGCGCACGCTCTCGGGTTGCGACGGGTCGGTGCTCCAGTTGGTCATCAGATCCATCAGATACCCACTCGTCGTCATTCCCGTGCAACTGGAGCCCGCGGTACTACCAGGTTATACTATACCCCCGTAGGAGTGACCTTCCGTAGGGCCCCGCTCTTATGATGCTCTCGGTCACGACGGCTCAAGAAATGGCTCATACGCCCACTTGCAATATCAGTACGACCAGGCTTGTTAGCATCCAGAGTCCCATCATCGATGAGGCTAGTCCCCATGCCCTGGGTCTGATGCCCTTGCTCATCTGACCAAGGAGGAATGATGTCTTTCCAAACGAGGAGGCTATAGCTCGAATAATTGATACTGTTATTCCAGCTGATATAAGGAATATAATCAGTACTAGCACAGATGAAAAAGTCCCAAGTAGCCCTGATCTTGCAATAGATCCTATTCCTTGTGGGATTAGGTATGGCATTCTGAGCCATGAAAGCCATGCTAGCCAGAGTCCCAGATATGCGTCCCTAGTGAAGTCACTTTGCCCCCTCCATTCCCTGTAAGCAGTCGGCAACTTTGAGTATGCAATGGGAGATAGTTTCTCTATCTCAAGAATCGACCCTCTTAGTAGAGTCGAAAGTCCATGATAGATTAGTACTATGGACAGAGCAATCTCAATCAGAAGCCACGACGAAGAGAACCCAAGAGACGCCATTACAGACACAGGAATAGCCCAGATTGCGAATCCTAGAGAGGCCGCCGCAGTAGTCATGATTACCCCCAGGAATGGATTCATTCCCTTTCCGGGTTCATCCTCTCTCCTGTTCGTGGTAGGAAGTCCTAGGATAGCTAGCGGTATTAGTGCCGTAGATATTATCATCGAGATTAAGTCATAAGGGCCATTTCCAGATCCTTTGAGGCCCGATTCGACGGCATCACTAATCTCGTTCGGAGCCATTGTTCCGGGACTCCAAGATGAGATGAAGCCAGCTGGATCAATAACTATCACTGCATCTGTTGGCCCGCTTGGAAATGCTAAGCCTATACTGGAGTCTGGTTCGTCCATGAGTAATGGCCATGATTCGTTGATAGAAAGCGCATGTCCATCTAGATTTACTGCTGAAAGTTCCCCTCCAGTTGCTATCTGGACGAACTTGACGTCATAGTCTAGAATTATTTTGGCTGACTCGAAGTCCCCTCTCTGATGCTCTGCATATGGAGATCCAGATTGGAACAAACCTACTACCACGGCATCAGAACCATCCATGAGATCTGCTAGGGATACAGAGACCTGATCGGAGCTATGGGACAATAAAACGAATGAGGGAGCAGCTCCCCTTCCTCCCTCGGACTCTGGATCTATGTTCGGCAGTTGTGAAGCCGGCCCCAGTACTGAAATAGCAAGGAGGATGATAACCAAGTAAGCCATCAGGGGAAGTGTTGCTTCGCGAATTGAGAAGAATATCCACAATATCATAGACAGGGGAATCATGAAGACGGCCCATGAGCTTCCTAGGAGGGGCTCGGGATCTTCAAGAACCTCGAATCTCAGCATCCCGATCGAATGACAGGTACTACTTGGCTCCTGATCAGTAAGGACGAAGCATCCATCAACCATATATTTTCCAGGGGACAGGGGCTTGTCTGCTGACCATGCCCTAACAGACCGGTTTGCCTCCCCTACCATCGTAGTATGAGGAATCTCAAAGTGATCTAATCTCTGATCTTCGTCGCCATTACCGTGGACCATTTCGTCCCAGTCCATAGGGCCTACTATCTCCATAACCTGCCAGTCAAAGTCTGACTCCCCCCAAGGAGAAAGTGGAGTGAACTGTACCCTAGCCATCCTATTGGAGTCTATCTTCACTTCTAATGAAGGATCTAAGATGTCCCCATCGAGGATTATTCTCGAGCCTGCATCATATGAACCCCACCAAAGAACGCCTCCTTGAATGCATTCATGTTGCACGTCTACTCTCAATGAAATCATGTCCCCTGATGATAATGAGACGTTTACATCATTAGCCTGTACTGTGAACTCATGGGCCATACCGAAAGATTCCTCCATTGCAAGAGAGTTTGATGAAACCTGAGTCAAAACAGGGTTTGATCCCATGCTAAGCCAAACAATGAATGACGTCTCTGAACCAGCAGAACCGGGAAGTACATTGGAGAGTCGGCAGGCATCATTTGTGGTCTCCAGAGATGCAAAAAGTTTCACTGTGACGTTTCCTTCAAATCTCAGTGACTCTGAGAGAGGTGCCGATTGGATATCAATCAGATTGGGTGAAAGGGCAGAGCTAGACTTGGTGAACTCTGCTCTGCCCAAGGGCTCGCCTGTAAGCTTGGACCAATTCCTATCTAGGAAGGGGTCGCTTAGATCCCCCTTTAGGAAAAGATTGTGCTCGGTGGGGAGTTCCCAGCTTTCTCCTGGCCCCTCGGGCCCTGTTGTAGACTGACTTGATACCAGAGGAGAACACATCATTATTGAAAGCATGAATAATGCCAGAGGAATCATAACCCTCGAGTTGGGCACGCCATCTGACATGACCCTCGCTACAGGGGGTGGTGTTCAAACCCAACGGCTAACAGTTCCTACAGGAACTGATTGGTAAACAGAACTGCGAGTACCGCTCCAGAGGAGGTTGCTAGTAGATTCACTGTGTGCTTTCCCACATATCCATCGTTCTCCAATAGTGCCCCCAATAGTGAGTCTATCTGACAACCCAACCAACCGATTGATGACACCACGATAATCAAGGTCAGTAGTGATATCTCATATTCCTGCTGAGAAGAGAAAAGGGCCGAAACTAGAGCTATTGAAAGTGCTCCTGCCACGGCGGCCAATGTGCCCGTAGGGGACATCCCGCCATTGGTTCCTTGAGGCACGGCTTGGAGATTGATGATGCTCCTAGTTCTAGTATCGAGTGACCCTATTTCTGATGCGAGGGTATCTGAGCAGGCCACTGCGACACATGAAGACAGGGCTAGATAGTCCCAACCAGTACCCGGTAGTTGCCAGTGAATGATGGATACTGCCATCGGAGCGGCGCCATTGGCCAGAACGTTCCGCCACCCTCTTAGTCCCTCATTAGCCTCGGCAAGAGATATTGCCATCTTCTCCTCAAACTTCCATTTAGTAGCACTGGAGCCTAGCGCTAGGAAGGACATTAGGATCACTAGCCATGTCCAGTGACCTGCCAGTGAAACAGTAAGTCCGACGGTTAGTGCGGCTACAATGCCGCCATTGTCAAGCATATCCCTTGCCTTGCTGATTATCATTAAACAGGCCACCAGAACCAGCGAAATCATCTGGTCATCAGAGATATCGACCATGATACAACCGTACGACTTCGGAGGTCCACTGGTCAAGAATGATTCCCTAGATTGAGAGGCGGGACTGCCTATTGGGGAATATGTGAATAATGCGACCTATTCCCACATGTCATGCGAGGAGAAGGGAGTGTGCCTCAGAGGGCATTCATTAATTTCTTCACCATGAAACCGGTTTTTCCTCCTGAGCCGTTCATTGACTACTCATCAGAAGGAGTCAGCAACAGTAAAATAACCTCCTGGGCGGTTATTTTGTCATTTCTTGTATCTTGGATGGCAGTTCTATTCATTGGAGGATTGGCCATATTCATCCTTTTGATGATTGCAGGAGTTGGAGAAGGTCCGGCTTTCTCGATAGGATCGATTGTCATTGGAATAATTTTGATC
Organism: Euryarchaeota archaeon UBA121; assembly: GCA_002499865.1. Lineage (GTDB taxonomy): Archaea > Thermoplasmatota > Poseidoniia > Poseidoniales > Thalassarchaeaceae > MGIIb-O5. The sequence continues at coordinate 29,331 of DANL01000002.1, forward strand.
CCGATGACACTGTTGTTCATTTACGTAGATGGAAGTCTTGAAAGGACTAGGGAATTAATTCGTTTTGGAACGTTGAAGAGGGGCTTGACAGTTGGATTGGCCGTACCGGTGTTTGCTATGATTGTAGACAATATCCTGGTACTGATTTACGGAGTGATGTTTGTAGCCATGTTCGGTGAACCTTCAATACCAGAACTTCCGGGCGGTACGTCTTGGGAATCATCCAGTTCCGCCTTAGTTCTAAGTTTCATTTCAATTTGTATCCTGACCCCAATATACGAAGAGCTTCTATTCAGGGGATACATTCTAGACTCGATCAACCGTATTCATGGGAAATGGCCTGCTATTTTGCTTAGCTCATTACTCTTCGGGCTAGTTCATCTTGAGCCATACATCATTGGAATGGCCACAATAGGAGGCGTGATTTATGGTTGGATCAGAATTAGGACGGGTAGCTTAATCCCGGGAATTGTTGCACATGCAATGTGGAATACAATGGCATTAATTGTCACTTACCTTTAGTGTCGCTCAGATCGCCCATCACTCTTGATGCCTAGTGCACCCGGTGCGGTTCCTCATCACTGCGACATATCTCGTAAGAGGCATCACATATTGACTTGGCGAATCACACTACTGTTCCACACAGGCCACAGAAAAGTTCGTTTCTGACGCTATCCCTTTGCATGCTCCACTCCCCGCACGAAGGACAGGGAGGGAGTCCCTTCTCGCTAGGATTAAGTTTCGTCTGCCTCCTGAAGATTTTCTTGTATCTTTTCGGACGCCACCAACCTTTTGATGGCCTCCTAATCTTCGGCATAACGGTTCCACTAGCGGTATACTCATGAGGTTATTCACCGACGAAGTTGTGTGGGAACAAGGGGCTCGATGGCAGATGTGTCCGTGATTGGTGCGGGTGTATCTGGACTCAGTACGGGAATTAGACTTCTGGAAGCGGGGTACGAGGTGAAGATTTTTTCACGGTACTCGTCTCCTAATACAGTTTCAGATACTGCTGCTGCTTGGTGGTATCCGTTCTTAGTGGAGCCTCTGAAAAAGACCAACAGATGGTCAGCAGAGACTTTTGATGAGCTAGTCAGATTGAGTGAGGAAGAGGGGGTGTCATGCATAACAATGCGATTGGGAAAGGAGTACTTAGAGCAGGAATGCGAACCTCCTGGGTGGAGTAATGATATTCCTCACTTCAGGATTCTTGAGAAAGGTGAGATTGCTCCTGGATACTCATTTGGCTGGGAGATTGAGGCTCCGGTCATAGAAATGCATCTGTATATGCCCTGGCTAGAACGCCGATTCATCGAACTTGGAGGGGAGATGATTACGAGACACGTTCAGCAGATCACAGAGTTGCCTGGGCAGTATGTGGTGAATTGCTGTGGCCTTGGCGGGAAGGAGCTGTGTGACGACCATAGCTTGGAGCCTGTGAGGGGACAAATTGTGTACACCACGCAAGATCCCGGATTCGGAAGGTTTGATCAGCGTCCTGAATCTCTGATTTATACGATTCCTAGAAGGGATGTTACAGTTCTCGGAGGCACGGCTCAGAGAGGAGACTGGGATGAGGATATTAGAGACGAGGATACTGAACTGATATTGCGTAAATGTGAGTCGCTCTGGCCTGATCTTGACAGAAGTAAGGTAGTGGGCGTTTCCGTTGGCTTGCGCCCTTCCAGGAAAGAGGTAAGGCTCGAAGTTGAGAATATCTCGGGAAGGTTGGTCGTTCACAACTACGGCCATGGAGGAGCGGGTGTGACCCTTTCATGGGGATGTGCGGACGAAGTAGTGAGACTACTTTCTCAGTAAGATTCCTTAGTAGTGGTAATGACTACCGCGCCTATTTTGTATGGGTCGCCGTTTGAGGATGGCCTTCTATCTTCCAATCTTCCCTTCCAGCCATCTTCTATGGTACCTATTGGAATCCTAATCGATGCCCCCCTGTCGGAGACACCGTAAGAGAACTCATGGATTGATTGTGTCTCATGTAGCCCGGTTAGTCTTTGTTCATTATGTGCCCCATAGACGTCTATGTGCTTCTTGATGTTCTTACCGAACTCCTCGCAGATCTGACTCATGAGCTCTTCTCCGCCTTCGTCCCTCATCCTTCCATCGCTGAAGTTGACATGCATTCCCGAACCATTCCAATCTGTGGCCCCTAGTGGCTTTGGATGCCATTCGATAGAGAGTCCGTACTTCTCTGCATTCCTTTCAGCTAGGTACCTGGATACCCATATCTGATCTCCCGCCTCTTTGGCGCCTTTGGCAAAAATCTGGTACTCCCACTGTCCGACCGCAACTTCTGCGTTTATTCCCTCAACGTTCAAGCCCGCTTCCAGACACATGTCCAAGTGCGCCTCTATGATGTCTCTTCCAAAGGTATTCTTTCCTCCTACCGAGCAATAGAATTGTCCTTGTGGCGTTTGATCCCGTGGGAAGCCTAGAGGCAGATTGGTTTCTGGATCCCAGAGGAAGTACTCCTGCTCATAGCCGAACCAAAAGTCATCATCGTCTCCTATTATTGTTGCTCTACCATTCGAGGAATGGGGAGTCCCATCGGCATTGAGGACCTCACACATTACGAGATATCCGTTGATTCTGTCTGGATCGGGGCAGATGAATACTGGCTTCAGAAGGCAATCAGAATCCCCGCCTTCAGCCTGTTGGGTTGACGAGCCGTCGAATGACCACATTGGACATTCTGCTACTGTTCCCCCGAAATCATTTCTAATCATCGTCTTGCTTCTCATGCTCTGTGTCGGTTCGTATCCATCTAGCCAGATGTACTCCAATTTTGACTTAGTTGCCATATCACTGCTGGAAAAATAGACGGTTTATTAATTGAAGGTATGTGCAGTAAAATTATCAATTTCTAAGAATATATTCATATTTAATAGTAATTAATGAACGTTTGATAATTATTCTATATTTATATTCCATATTATTGATAAATTAACTCAATATTTCTGAATCAGATTAGCGAATGTTCAGTGATATGAACATATTTGATTCAGTGGTTAGCTAGAATGGTGGACGTGCCGAGATTTGAACTCGGGGCCTCTTCCATGCCAAGGAAGCGCGCTTCCAAGCTGCGCCACACGCCCAATAAGCAGGCGACTAACTAGGTCCATTTAAGGAGAATGGACAAGAGGAGCATACAGACTCAGCATGGTTGGAGAACCGGAGATTCCGAAAAAGTTGCTTGATGACATCAGAGCTGCGCTGGTAGGAAAGGACGCACCGTTCCTAAGATTCATAGATCTCGAACTAGATACGAAATGGCTGGACGAGGGCGACTCTCGTTTGGGCATTACAAGATTTGAATGCGACCATCATGAGATATACAGGAGGAAAAGACTGGGTTTGCCCCCTGGTAAAGTCTCCATTGGGATTAATCCAATTTTGAAGGGCGATGATGCACTCTACCTACACACACTTTCACACGAGCTACTTCATGCTGCTGGATTTCTAGATCATGATGGGGCTCACTCGGACATTGTTGCAGAAGTTGCACCGGCCCCACGATTGAGAGATTCACCAGTGTTGAGAGGAATCAGGGAAGAGGTACTGACGAGTCTGCCTGAAAGGCAGTGGATTTGTGGAAATTGCGGTCATTCTTGGGAGAGAAAGAGGGTAACAAAGCCTGTAAGATGCCCCAAGTGCGCTAGGCCTTTCTCAAAATCTGGAAAGTAGGGTTCATCTAATTGGTGCGTGCGCGACAGTACGGGCGATTAGTGTAGTCTGGATATCATCCCGGCCTTCTAAGCCGGTGACACGGGTTCGAATCCTGTATCGCCCGCCATTATTTGGCTTGTCTCACGAATCGCTCATATACGGGCAGTAGGTCGGCCGGGCCCATGAAGAGGGGTTCCCGCGCTTGGAAGAAGCGAGGGCAGCAGCGCTGGAAGTGGCGTAAGAAGAAGCTGAGAAGGAGAAAGGCCGCTCGTAAAAGAGCGAAGCAGTAGTTGTTTTTCGCTAGAAATCGTCTTTTTCGATTCTGTTAGTAATCAACTCGTTTTTCCCCATAAGTAATTCTGTCAACTGGAATTGATAAAATAGTCTCGTGAGATAGTGGCTGGCATCAGAAGGCATTGTTTGGGTTGCATTGATTAGATCATGATTGATTTATGGAAAGTCATTGTGATGTAAACAAACAATCAGGCGCATAATTGATATCTGGTGTATCAATGGAACTTTATGGCGGGAGTCAGGGAGTACTCTGATATTGATCGTTCGTGGACCACTTTCTCACTGGTCGGGATAGTACTCGCTCTATCCTTACTTTTGATCTACATGGGAGATAATTTCTCTGATAATTCAATTTCTAGCATATCCTCTTCTGAAAAAATTTCCACTCCAGGGATTGCCGTTTTCAGGGCGACCGTATCCCTAGTTTGCTTCTCCACTATCGCATCAATAGTTCTGGATCCAAAAGGCATGACCTACAACCTTCTAGATTATGAGACAAAATCATATGGTCCGAAGAAGATTACTGGAACTACGAGAATGTCTGCATTTACAATGTGGAGCTTCACATTAATGGGAGTCTACTTTGCTGTATCGTCATACTCCTCTTGGTCAGTTCACTACGGTTGGGAATTGGGAGAATGGGCGGTCTGGTTAGTACCCGCACTTTTCTCCTCTGCAATAGCATCGGCATTTCTAGTGACAGTTACCGTAACCTACATGCTGATACCTGAAGCCAATAAGAGAGGGGATAATATCACTCATTATTTCAAGTGGGACAGTCAGCTTATGCACAATGGGAATGTAATTTTCATCCTCGTTGAAATGGCGGTTTCTGATATTTCATTGAGTCTTTGGCATATTCCATATCCAGTCATATTCTGTTGTGCTTACGTCCTATTTTCGGCATTCAATGCAAGAAGATCGGGCATCTACTTCTACGACTTCATTGATCCAAGATTGAATGGTTCTCATATTATTCATATGGTCCTTCTGGGAGTAATGTCAATACACTACATTCTAGCATTTACAATACAGAGTTTGGCTGAACTAAACTTCACTGCATATTTACTGTTATTGGCCGTCATAGGCTATCTGGTCACCACTTTCAGTAACCCCTCAGATAAGAGAGACTAGATCCTCGAGCGCTTCTTTTGGGTTTGGAGACTTAGTCACACCACTGGCCAGCAGAACTCCACTAACACCGAGTTCGATGGCTCTCGAAACATCGAGTCCGGACTTGATTCCTGCACCACATAAGACCCTGACCTCTTCACTGGCTTCCCTAACTGCTGAAGCCGTGTCAGATACAATTTGAGGATCTGCAGATGTGACTGAGACGTCCCCCCCGATTAGCTCGGGAGGTTCCACCGCTACGTAGTTAGGCACCAATGCGGACAGAGACTTGGCTTCGTCAATATCGGCTGCGCAAGCACATACCTCGAAGTCTTCTGGGACTTGATCCAATAGCATGGCAACATGCTCGAGGCTAACCTTGTGCTCTGCATGATTTATCAAGGTCCCCTTAGCACCTCTGGAAATAGCAGTCTCCGGATGGAGCCACCCTGTATTGGAGCCGAAACCTATTGGATCCAGGTGCTGGCACCAGACCTCTAGATCCGGAGCCGCATCAACTACCTTGGAGATATCCAGAGCTGAAACGGCCGCCACTAGTCTGGCATTGGTGTCTATTGACTCCATGGTTAGTGCCAGTTTCTCTGCAGATAGGCCTTGAGCGCCCTGATATGTCTTGAAATTGACGATAATTAAGGGAGTAGTCATAGTTGCGGGAAGGC
>DANL01000051.1 GCA_002499865.1 Euryarchaeota archaeon UBA121
GAGAATGGTGCAGATTGGATAGATATAGGAGGGGAGTCGACAAGGCCGGGATCCAGAGCAGTCCCTCCTAGAGAGGAAGAGTCCCGAGTAGTACCTGTGGTTAGGTCCATTAGGGACGAGTTACCTGATATTGGAATATCAATAGATACTAGGAGATCGACAGTGGCATTAGCGTCTTTAGAGGCTGGTGCTGATATGATTAATGATGTTTCATCTCTTGGAGATCCCGATATGGCGAGTGTCATAGTTGAATACGGATGTCCTATTTGTCTGATGCACATGAAAGGGATTCCTGAAAATATGCAAAAAAATCCACAATACTCCGATGTAGTCTCTGAAGTCAGGAAGAGTTTGGCAGAATCTACTTCTAAACTAAATCTCCTAGGAGTAGATAATTCTATGATTTTAATCGATCCGGGAATTGGATTCGGGAAGCTCCTGCAACATAATCTATCTTTGTTATCATCAGGAAGAGAGGTTCTGCCCGAGCAAGACATGGGCCTTATGTGGGGAGTTAGCAGAAAAAGTATGTTTGCCGACCTTCTCGGAAGAGATTCTACGGAGGATAGGCTTGCAGGCAGTCTTGGAGTCGCTTCAAAAGCACATAGCTATGGTGTTGATATTATCAGGGTCCATGATGTCGCAGAGCATGAGGACCTGTTTTCCACAATCAACTCCCTGAGGTGAAGTCTTGACGATGGATACGAATAATATTGTTGACTTCTCCCCTAATCTTAGACTAGTAGGCACTGCGCATGTCAGTAGTAAATCTGTAGAGATGGTCAGGAAGGAGATTTCTGAATATGAACCAGATATCGTTGCTGTTGAACTATGCAAATCTAGACTTTCATCACTCAAAGAACCAGAATCCCTAGACTCTGAAGATTTATTGAAGATAATCAAAGAAGGAAAATCTCCAATGATTCTTCTACAATCGGCCTTAGCCGCTCAACAGAGAAAAATGGGGCTGACCACTGGGGAGAAGCCCGGAGCTGAGCTTCTTGAAGCAGTACAAAGTGCTGAGAAATCTAATATTCCTGTTGAAATGATCGACAGAGATGTAGTGGTCACTCTTAGAAGAGCTTGGAGGGGGATGGGAATTATTGAGAAGTGGAGAGTCCTCAATGCCCTTCTCTTAGATGAGGAAGAGGAAGAGGAGGAGCCGTCCATTGATGAAATCTTAGGGGACTCCGATATGCTGAGTAAGATGATGGAGGATGCTAGAGATGTTGCACCAGGTGCGGGAGGGGTCCTTATTGATGAGAGAGATGCTTTCCTGGCCGGAAGGATCCAACAAATTAGTGGGAATGGAAAGGTACTGGCAGTGGTTGGTGCCGGGCATCTGGAAGGGATTATCAATAACCTCAATAATCCACCGATGGACATTACTTCTAGACTGGCTGAACTCAGTACAGAACCGCCGAAGAAGATTTGGCCCAAGGTAATAATGGTGGCAGTACCGCTTTTCCTGTTTGGATCAATTGGCTACATGGCATACAATGGAGATATGGAAGAAATATGGCAGACTGCGGAGACATGGTTGATACTCAATGCGGTACTTGCCGGACTGGGGGTATTGATAGTCAGAGGTCATCCTTTGTCTATTTTAGCTGGGGCTTTGGCTTCACCAATTACCTCTCTCAACCCGGCGCTCGCTGCTGGATGGTTCGCCGGATATGCTCAGATTAAGGTAGACGGACCAACAGGGGGCGACGCACAAGAGTTTCTCGTTATGGATGATTTCTCACTATTATGGAGAAACCGGGTTGGAAAGGTTCTGATGGTCACATTCATGGGTAACTTGGGCTCGTCTTTGGGTGCGTGGCTGGCCGGTGGGGCCATTTTTATGCAACTCTTTGGCTAGTCATTTTGGCCCCATTCAAGGGAGCTCCATCCTCTTTCATGCGCATAGTAAAGTATCAACTTAGTCACTACCTCAAACCCTGCTATTGACATTGCAATTATCTCATCAGAGGTGAATATCCAAGCTAGAATGAAAGTATCTGTGGTAGCTATAACTCTCCACGTAATGGTCTTGGCCAAGCTACGCTTTTTTGTCGCTACCATTTTGAACCCCTATCATTAGTAAAAAATCAGATCGCCTCAATAACAACTGCAATACCTTGACCTCCCCCTATGCATGCAGTTGCTATGCCGTACCTTCCGCCTCTTCTCCTGAGCTCTAGAGAGAGAGTCAATAGTAGCCTAGTTCCAGTGGCCGCTAGAGGATGTCCAAGTCCAACCGCTCCTCCGTTAACATTTACTTTCGATGGATCGATACCAAGGTCCTTGATACAGGCTACGCACTGTCCGGCAAAGGCCTCGTTAATCTCCCAAAGATCAATATCTTCAACTTTCAGACCGGCTTTCTGGAGAGCCAGATTACTACTTGGAACAGGTCCATGAGCCATTATTTTAGGATCCAACCCTACAATTCCCCATGATACTATTCGTGAAAGTGGCACATCCCCGTCTGACTTGGCTCTCGCACCCGACTTGACAACAATTGCAGCGGCCCCATCGACTACACCGGATGCATTTCCGGCCGTCACAAGGGAGTCGGGGCCGAAGTGCGTCCTAAG
>DANL01000034.1:0-7532 GCA_002499865.1 Euryarchaeota archaeon UBA121
AATGTTAAGCTTCCTCTGAAGAGAGGCTTCGGGAGAACTGACAGGATAGACTATTGGTGGACGGAGCCAGTATGGATGGCCGTTGCACTCACTATTGCGCTAATTTACACGGCACTCAGAGTTGTAGTATGGGACGGAAGTATACATTACGATGATCACAGGGTAACGTCGCCAATATTTTCTCCTGACGTTCTACATTTGCTACACATTACAAATCATCCCGGATGGATGAATTCAGCAATGTTGATTCTGTGGATCCCATTTGGATTCAGAGGGACCTGCTATTACATGAGAAGAGTCTACCACAGGACATTTTTCCAAAATCCGACAGGTTGTATGATTGCAAAACCAGAGTTGAACTATGCAGTTGGATACAAAGGCGAGAGGGGGCTCTTCATACTGAATAATATTCACAGGTACATGCTTTACCTCGCGATCCTGATTCTCTCTGTGAAATTCTATGACGTCATCCTAACAACTAAATTTTCTGACGGCTCAAGGGCTATTTCTATCGGAACTTTGATTCTTGGTATCGAATCATTCCTCCTTCTGATGTACGTTACATCGTGTCATGCATTTAGGCATCTATTCGGAGGAGGCATGAATAAGTGGAGAGGAGGGATATCAGGGGTTTTTGGTTCTCTCTACAGGACGATAAGTAAGGTAAACGTTCATCATTCATTTTGGTTCTGGACAAGTCTTGCTATGGTTTTCCTTGGAGACTTGTTTGTTCTCGCTGTAGCTGAAAACGTGCTTAGCGATCAAATACTATTGGAGTGGTAATATGGATGAAAATTACACAACTCACGAGTATGATGTAGTAGTAATAGGAGCTGGTGGAGCCGGATTAAGAGCGGCCATCGAAGCGAGCTCATCGGGAGTCAGTGTTGCAATTATCTCCAAGTCAATGTTAGGAAAGGCGCATACAGTGATGGCCGAGGGAGGAGCGGCGGCGGCTTTGGCTAACAAAGATGAGCGAGATTCATGGAAGACCCACTTTCGTGATACAATGAAAGGGGGCAAATATCTGAATGATTGGAGGATGGCTAGAATTCATGCTCAGCAAGCACCTGATAGAATAAGAGAGCTTGAGCAGTGGGGCGCAGTATTCGATAGAACGCCCAAGGGACTAACAAGTCAGAGGAACTTTGGAGGCCACACATACCCACGCTTGGCACACATAGGAGATGCAACAGGATTAGAATTAATCAGGACTCTTCAACAAAGAGGCATTCACATGGGGATGGATGTTTTCATGGAGTTTACAGTAAGGAAGCTATTCAAGAAAGATGGAAAGGTGATCGGATGCTTTTCGTATAGTAGAAACGATGGTTCATTCCATGTTTTCAAGGCCAAATCAATAATTCTGGCTACGGGCGGTGCCACTAGATGTTGGGAGGTTTGCTCCGGGTCATGGGAATATACTGGTGAAGGTTTTGCACTAGCGTACTGGGCAGGTGCTCAAATGGGAGATATGGAGTTCATTCAGTTCCACCCCACAGGAATGATTTGGCCTAAATCAGTCAAAGGTATTCTTGTTACTGAAGGTGTTAGGGGAGAAGGGGGGATGCTTAGGAATTCAGAAGGAGAGAGGTTCATGTTCCAGTATGTACCAGAGATGTACAAAGATGAGTTTGCAGATACAGAGAAGGAAGCCCTGGAATGGGTTGATGAGGTCATCTCTGGAAAACTGGCAACTAAGAGAAGGCCCCCCGAGTTATTAACCAGAGACGTAGTTGCAAAGGCCATCAATAGTGAAAGAGATGCTGGAAGAGCCTCTGAGCATGGAGGTGCTTATCTTGATATATCTTGGAGAGACGAAGAGGAAGTAAAAAAGAAGCTACCGGGAATGTATCACCAGTTCAAAGAGCTAGCGGCCGTTGATATAACCAAAGAACGTATGGAAGTCGGGCCAACTGCTCATTACGTAATGGGAGGGGTGAAAGTCGACCATGAGACTCAAGAGACTTGCATCAAAGGACTATTCGCTGCGGGGGAGGCGGCAACAGGACTCCATGGTGCGAACCGCCTAGGAGGGAACTCTTTGTCTGATCTAATTGTTTTTGGAAAAATCGCTGGAGAACACGCCTCAACATCATCTAAGCACATAAATCAGTTTGAGGAAATTCCTGAAGATGAGATTAGCGAAGTGATTGCTGAAACTCTAGAGCCACTCGATCGGAAAGAAGGAGAAAACCCCGCTGCAGTGGTTTCCGACCTAAGGACTATGATGCAGAATAAGGTCGGAATTATTAGAACGAAATCTCAGTTAGAAGAGGCATTAAAAGAATTGGATGACCTTGAATTGCGTTCAGAAACAGTATTTGGCGGAAGTGGTAAATCGTACAACCCAGGATGGCATCAATCACTTGAAATAAAGGCAATGATAGATGTCAGTAGAATGTGTACACTAGCCGCTTTGAAGAGGGAGGAGAGCAGGGGAGGACATACCAGAGATGACTTTCCGAGTCCTGACCATGCTCGCTGGGGAAAGGTCAACAGTGTGATATCAATGAATGAAAAGGGTGAGATGGAAATACAATTCGAGTCATACCCTCCTATTCCAGAGGATTTGAAAATCCTCTTGGATTCAGATGATTTACATGAGGAGGAATGAAGATGCAACCAGTTACTTTTAGTGTATTTCGAGGAATACCAGATCAGGACGGGGATCCTTTTGGCAAGATGGTCGAATATACTATTGATCTTGATGAAGGGATGGTTGTTTTGGATGCCATACACACAATACAGGCTGAATTTGCTCCGGATCTTGCTTGCAGATGGAACTGTAAAGCAGGCAAGTGTGGTTCCTGTAGCGCTGAAGTTAATGGTAAATCTAGACTAATGTGTATGACCAGAATGGATGATATCCTTGAAGAAACTCCTGAGGGGGAGCCAGTGGTAATCAGGCCGATGCAGACTTTTCCTCTGATTCGGGATTTAGTTAGTGACACGACATGGGCATATCAAACAGATAGAAGAATTGAGCCAATAAGCGGATCTGAAAAGGTGGATTGGGAATATTATCAGCATGAAGCAGATAGGATTCAAGAGTTCAGATCGTGTATAGAGTGTATGTTGTGTGTAAATACATGTCATGTAATGAGGGAGCATCAGAAATTTGATGAATTCGCCGGGCCAAGATTTTTTGTTAGGCTGGCTAGCCTTGAAATGCATCCTTTAGACACCAAAAGTAGAATACCTGAGATTAAGGAAGATTTTGGCATTGATTATTGCAATATCACAGGGTGTTGTTCTGCAGTGTGCCCCGCTGGAATAAACATTAGAGAGAATGCAATAATCCCCCTCAAAGAAAGGGTGGTTTCGGAATTCTATGATCCAATTGCAATAATTGGCAAAAAGCTCGGCCTCAGAAGCTAGGCAACTGAGACGGTTCGCATTGGGACTAGATTGTTCTAGCTTCTTTAAATCCTAAAGACGCTTAATTCCGGTCTTCTTGACATTAGCCTTCCAGATCTTAGCTGGAAGATAAGCTGGACTGCCTTCGCCTTTGGATTCAAGAGTCCTCCAGCCTTCGAAGCAATGCACTCTATTGGTGCCCCGCTCTCTCAAATTGATGTTTGTGATTCCCCTTCGGGCCGCTTTTAGTGCGGCTCCTCTTGGTTGACTATTGACAAACACCTGGCTTGTGTCATTTCCATTATCCATTAGTACGAAGTACTTCTTTCCTGACATTTTCAGTATACCTCCGCTTGTTTGGTGATTTACTGAGATAATGAAGTTATTGGGTAAAAAAACAGTTACTGAGCCTCATTGAGGGGTTTTTCATATTCACGAGAGTTACATTTCTGCACACGCGAGAGTCTTAGTATTGGCCACACCCGGTATTGCTCTGATGGATTCTACGACATGTCGAGCAATTTCTCCCATACTGGAAGCCTCTATTTTCACAATCAGATCATAGTCTCCAAAAAGCAAATTCGCATCAGTTACACAATCTAATGACAATGCGACTTTATGCACGTCTGACTCGCTTCCTGGCTCAACATTCACGAGCACGTACCCGGAGGACATGCCCCTCCTAGTAGGTATTATCGAATGAATGCATCGATTATGAATCCTGATTCTTGTCGATGGTTACTTATCAGATGACCCTCCTTGTCATGATATGGCGGAGACAATAATCGTGAGAGAGTGCCGCCATGGGCAGGTAAGAGTCCAGTTTGGTAATATCATCAGAGTGGAGGGGGATGTGATGGTCATTCCCGCCAATAATAGATTAGCAGGAAGAGAGGGACTTGATGAGAAGATGCAATTAGCTGCCGGTGAGGAGTTAAGAGCTAGGTGCACAGAAATCGCCGTGGAGAGAAGAAAAGAGGGCAAGCAACCATGTGGAGTCGGTGAAGCTGTCACTACTCCGGGTTTCAATCTGCCCGCAGAACATCTTGTTCACGTTGTAGGTCCGGACTGTCGAAGGCCAAATCAAGATAACTTCAGGAGGGAGCTACTAGTTAATTCGTATAATGCGATGTTCGAGGAGATTTCAAAGATTAAATCTCGTGAGACATTGGTCACGCCCCCACTTGGGATGGATGTTTTCGCTTATCCTCACAGAGAAGGGGCCCGTATGACCATGGAGATAATCCTTGATTGGATGGACAGGGAAGAGGATCCGGGAGTCAGGATGGTTCTGATTGTAACTGATGAAGTCAATTTCCTAAATAATATGAAGACAGTGTATCGTGAGAGCGAGGATCAGTTTCCAGGTGTAGATAGGACGAGAGATTTCCGAAAGGGCAAGATAAAGTAGCGATGGACCAATGTCCTCATTAACCCTGAGAATACGATAGTTGCATGGGAAGCATAGGTAGCGCGTATGAGAGGGAGCTTCGTTCGGTGCTAGCTGGAGAGATCAAAGGAGTTAGGGCAGTAACAAGATCATGTTCTGAGATAGAGCGAACACAGGCCATGAAAGTAACAAATAGACCATTCTTAGTAGTCAGAGCTCCGGGTAGCGGATCAGAGGGAACAGGGGATTTACTAGCTCTGAGAGGAGATATTTGCTTCCCCATTGAGGTCAAATCATCAAAATCCAAAAAACTGTATCTTTCAGGTAGAACTTTTGATCAGCTAGAGGCATTGAGAGATGTCGGGAATAGATGTGGCCTTCTTCCCCTTTATGCCTACAGACTCAAGGGAGTAAGAGGGGACAGTTGGAGAATAATGAAAGTCGAGGTAGATGGACTGAGTGGCAAGCTTCGTCATTTATCTCGTAGTATTCCTTCACTTCCGCTCACTAGGAATGGTAAAGAATTCCTTGACTGGGACAAAGGAATGCCTCTGCATAGATTCTTGTCCATAGTTTGCAAATCTGACGGTGCGAGGACATCTGTTGATGGCTTTCCCAGTAATTCAATTATACCGGGCATGGAAACTATAATTTCTAACTAGTTACCGGCAAACTCTCTTTCAATCTCGGTAATTGAGACGTTGAGTTTCTCTAATTCATTACTCAATTCTTCTAGATTTGCCTGAGATAAAATTCTCTTAATGCTGTCTCGTTCTCTTCTTAGTGAGTCCAATTCCCTAGAGTAATTGCGAGCAGAAGAATCTCCATGTAAATTGTCCGACATGGGTATGCGTATAGATTGTCATTAATGTGGGTTTTTGTAGGACGCAAGTTGAATAGGAAGGGAGTATTGTCATGCATATGGATGGAGAAGCGGGAGTCAAGATCTCCATCTATCCAATATTGATTTTGTCTATTCTTCTCATATATGGAATACTTCCACTTTGGGCTGTTGTTGCCCTTTCTGGATGGTATTTATCCCTACTTTACTTGGAAGATTATGGTTATCTAGAAATGTGGAATCTTGAAAGAGTTCTTGGGATTGTTTTGATGATAAGAACTTCAAGAGGCAGAGTTTTTCTGGAATACATTTCCAAGAATAGGAAATTTTGGAGATTTTTCGGTGAGTTTTCAATTTGGTTGTGTTTCCTGGTCATGTTCGCTGTAGTTTTCTTGATGATTTTTGCATTTGTATCATCTATGAATTCTCCTCCTCAGGGATCCTTACCGGCTACGGATATTCTATTTATCCCGGGAGTCACTAGCTTTGTCCCATTCTGGTGGCCTGCACTAGCTCTTGTGTTTACACTGCTCATCCATGAGTATAGCCACGGAATTCAGGCTAGAGCTCATGGAATGGAGGTGAAGAGTTTCGGCCTGCTTGTTGCAGGACCTATTCCAGTGGGCGCATTCGCGGAGCCTGAACATATGGACATGATTATGGCCCCAAGAAGAGAGAGGTTGCGCCTCTTTGCTGCAGGTCCGGCAATTAATCTGGTTGCTACCTTTATTTTCCTAGTTATCCTAGGATTTGTATCGACTGGTTTTGTGGCATCCAATCCTGGCATCCACGCTATCGCAATTATTGACGAGGGTGGTGCCGATGAAGCGGGGATTATGCCATATGACATAATCACTCATGTTGATGGAATTGAGGTTCCAGACTACGATTCTTTCTCTCATCAGATGGATTCACTAGAAGCTGGTGATGTCATTATTTTCACTGTCATCCCATATTCTGCAGAAGAGGGAGATTGGGGGATTAGTTCTGAAGTTCCAGTAACATTGGGAGACAAGAGGCAGTACTATCTAGATCAATGCGAGGGAGATCTGGAATGTTTATCCGAGACTAATGAGGTACTAGATTCCTACGGAATTGAAGAAGGTGAGGCTTTTCTGGGCGTTAGCTATCCAAGATCTGGTACTTTCCAAACGGATCAATTTTCAGTCATTTTCGATGATAGGTATTCTAGTCTGGAAAAGATTGTGATAGTTACTCTAACTCCTCTTTCGATGCTTGGGACGCCGATGTCCTACGATGGGCAGACTATGAACATCCATGAGAGGATGATGTTGGAGGTGGATGATGATTTCATCCTGTCCCCATTGGGTACGGGAACAGTGCTATCCCTATTTGACTTCATTTTCTGGTTGATTTGGGTTAATTTCCTACTGGGATTCCTAAATCTACTGCCAATAATTCCATTCGATGGAGGGCACATGGTGAAGGATGGGACGCATTCTATTCTGTCTATATTTATGAGAGGCAGCAACCCACTGAGAGTGGAGAAGCTAGCAGGGTCAATCAGTGGGCTCACTACGATAGTTATGCTCGTTGTAGTAGTAATCCCAATTCTGATGCTGGTTGTGTGATTATTCCTCTTCGGTTGATTGCTTACTCTGGAATGCTTCAACAACACTGGGAGCTACTAAAATCGAGGATATGACGAGTATCAGCATTGTCCAAGTCTTATCAGTAACGTAGGATGCAGAAGGAGGAGGGGAGAAAAATAGCTTTGCAGCGCCAATCCAAGGAATCTCTGTTGAGGCAATTCCAATAACCCACTCATCCTTGACTGCGGTTACAGGGTTGTTGTTCTCATCAAGTAGGCCGTTCCTTCCATCTTGTCCCGTTGCCGATAATTGGTCTATTCTGCAGCCGTTACTATCCTCATTATCGCCAGTAGTCAGATATCCGTCATGTGAAGGTACCCAATTTTCT
>DANL01000034.1:7799-16109 GCA_002499865.1 Euryarchaeota archaeon UBA121
TCCTTTCTGGATTGATTACCAGAACTAGATCTCCGGGGTCTATTGCGCCTATTTGCCCCTCGTCATCGTGCATCATTGAACCAGATTCTACTACGACCATCGGAGGGAAGGTTCCTGTAGACAGAAACATAGAGCCAAGCAGTAATGCCACTAGCCCTACTGCAAGAAATATTTCCCTAGCTAGTGCATTAGACATTTCACTCCTCCTCGTAATAATTCTTGAGAGGCCTAGTGAAATTCAATAATATAGCAAAGAAGGCCATTAGTAGCAAACTCACTGAATCTAAATGAGGAGGGGCAAAGGTGGTATTTCCCATTGAGAGGATGTATGCTGAAAGGTCGATGGTCCTATGGTTAATACCATCTAGCCCCATAGATATCCCAAGGATCGAGTTGAGAGATAATAGGGTAACAACGGATGCACATGAAACGATAATCGCTCTATTGGCCTTCTTAGTCCTAAGAAGTGGCAATCCGGGGAGTCGATCAGATAGTCGTGAGTTCTCTGTTCCCCACCATTCATACTCATTTTTTTCTTTTGTAGGAGGCGTTACCACACTGCGACTATTCAGTGGAGGCAGGGAAACAACCTTGAATCTCTTTCCCCCTCTTATTTGGAAGTCATCGTAAAGTCCCATCAGCCTCGATTGGTATTTAGGCCCAAGTATTTCAGCCGCTTCTTCGGCTTCCTTCCTTCTCCTGATAATCTCAGTCCTTGCATCCAATGAGAGAATGTCTTCCAAAATATTCCTCTGTGACCAATAGAAGCTGAACTCTGGGACAGCATAAATGGACGTTAATGATCCAATAGCCAAACAGAGCCAGCTGAATGGTAGCATGAATTCTTGGTGTTCTGGATCGGATGCACCCCCGAGCATGAATATGAATATGAAGCCCCACAAAACAGAAGCAGTAGACAGTATTGTGGTATACGTGACTATCTGGAACTGGATATCTTTCTTCGATTCCCACCATCTGGTGAAGAAACCCTTCCTACTCCTTCCGCGAGCCATTGAAGTACTCGACTTGGCACATACGATTAGTTACTTCCCATGTGCGTTCATCTAATTTCATTATCTCTCTCCGATTGGTTCATGAGAAGACCGTGTCATGGACGTATGATGAAAAGGCGAGTCGTACCGGTGTTAGCTGTCATTCTTATCCTCACTTCTGGATGCACTTCAGGCCCCCCCGATCTAGACGGAGATGGAATATCCGATAGTGAAGACTTGGATATTGATGGGGATGGATGGGACAATGACATCGAGCTGAATTGTAGCACAGACCAACTCATCTCCAGTAGCGTTCCATCTGATATCGATGGAGACTTGATTTGTGATCTTCTTGATAGTGATGACGATGGTGACATGTGGGGAGATTTCACAGAGATAGATTGCTCCACTGACCCTCTCGATAATAGCTCAGTTCCTGCAGATTATGATGGAGATATGATTTGTGATTCACTAGATCAGGATGCTGATGGCGATGGGCTTCCCAATGACTGGGAGCAAATCAGGGGTTTCGACTATCTGGATGATCAGGATTACATCTCGTGTCATGGAATGACTGAATATTGTATGAGAACTTATGATGATTTCACCTTTGCAGAGTCTCATAATTCATTTTCAACCCCTGAAGATGGGATTATCGCTGGAATAAACCATTTGACAGGTTTGCAAAGCCAATGGGAAGATGGCATCAGGGCGTTCATGTTGGATCCATATCATCCATCAGAATTGCAGAATGAAAGGGAGGATGTGGTATTTTGTCATGCATTATCCTTACCGAATACTCCACCATGTTTGTTTGGTAGTGTTGATGCTTTTGAATGGCTAAGGAGTCTTAATTCACTTCATAATAACAGTACGGGGGATATTGTCAGTCTTCTGATACAGAATTACCGAGTTCCAGGGGAGCATCTAGAGTATCTGCTAAATGAGACTGGCATATTAGATAGGGCTTACATTCACGAATTAGGTAGTCCATGGCCATCTATCGGAGACTTGTCATTATCGGGGACCGATGTGGTGGTTTTCATTGAGATGGAATATGAAGATAATTTCTCGAAGCTTTTGCCAGCTTGGAAACATACCTGGGATACTCCATATGGAGAATCTAATCAGGATGAGATGACTTGTAACCTAGGCAGAGGTGATTCTAGTCAGCCTGTTTGGCATATGAACAACTGGTTGAGCACTTTCGGTTTATCTGACGCTACAAAGGCGGAAGAAGTCAATGAATACAGTACACTGTTGGATAGAGCGTTGTTGTGCTGGGAACAAGTTGGAGATAGACCAACCTTCATAGGTGTAGATTATTGGGAGCAAGGCGAGGTTACGAATGTTACTAGAACTCTCAATAGTATGGAACACTGGTCTGATGATATCCCTCCGCGTCCATGAATTATTCATGGTCATAAATTGACAAATACGGAGTTACAAGTATGGATCATCTTCACCCTAAAGTCAGGAAGCTAATTGAGATTAGAGGTTGGTCTCTGTCTTCTATACAGGAGTCCTCCATGGAAGACTTAGTATCTGGATATGATAGAGTATTGGTCTCACCTACGGGCAGTGGGAAAACAGAAGCCGCCATACTGCCTCTCGCATCGAGATTCATCACCGAGGAATGGGACGGGCTCTCAATTCTCTATATCACACCATTAAGAGCTCTAAACAGAGATATCGACAGAAGGCTCGCAGAAATGCTAGAACCACTTGGAATTTCTGTAGGCCTGAGGCATGGAGATACATCACAACGAGAAAGAGCGAAGCAGTCGAAGAATCCTCCTAATCTACTAGTAACCACTCCTGAAACAGCTCAAATTATGCTACTTGGAAGTAGATTGAGGAGGCATCTTTCTGGTTTGAATGCAGTTATCTTAGATGAGGTACATGAGCTGGCTTCTTCGGAGAGGGGGGCACAGCTACTTGTCGGCCTTGAGAGGATTGCTGAATACTGTTCCGAGAAATTCCAGAGAGTTGGATTATCAGCTACCGTTGGAAATCCATTAGAGACCGCAAAATGGCTTTCAGATGAGGCGCTTCCCATAATTGGTCCATCGCCTAGATTTACTGAGGTTCGAGTTCATAGAGAGGTTCCAACACCATCTGATGAGGCCGAGTCGATAGTATGGTCAAGTTCCCCTCACTCCGTGGCGGCACATAGGAGGCTCGCACAGTCTCTTTCTGAGGACTATCCTGCTCTAGTTTTCGTAAACTCACGTAATGCTGCTGAGTCTGTTTCTCAAAGGCTTCGTAGTATGAATGAAGATATTTTGCTAGGAGTGCATCATGGAAGTCTGGCTGCTGAAACCAGGAAGGAGATGGAGGATGGGCTGAGGAAAGGCGAGCTGAATGCGATCGTTTGCACTAGTAGTCTTGAGCTGGGCATAGATATTGGAAGCATAAAAAGAGTGCATCAAATGCAGAGTCCGAGAGCTGTTGATAGGTTACTTCAGAGAATGGGCAGAGCTGAGCATGTCATTGGAGGGACTGGTAGAGGTGAGCTTTTGGCTTGGGAGACAGATGAGGTTGCAGAAGGTGCGGTTATTGCGAGGAGAGCGATGTCGGGAGAGCTTGAAGGGGTGGAATGGAGGAATAATCCCGGGATAGTCGCTGCGAATCAGTTCCTACAGATGTCAATAGAGAGAGGCGTTGTTCCGATTGATTTGGCTACGAAGATAATCGGGAGATGCTCTATTTTCAGAGATTGGGAAAGGAAGGATAGTATCTCCCTGCTAAAGGTACTGAGTGACAGGTGGATGGTAAACTTCGTTGAGGATCCTTCTGAGTCAGATGTTACTTCTTGGCCGGGAAGGCTTTGGCAGGAATTGTCAGAAAGGACAGATGGTGATGCACCGATAGAGAGACCATCATGGGAAGTTGAACATTCTGAAACTGATAAGATTAGATGGAGAAATCAATTGATTAATGGCCTTCCAGACGTATTGAAGAATGGCTGGTTCTCGCCTTCCGGTAGACTTGGTAGAAATAGGATAGATCATATTTCCATGATTCCCGATGAGTTATCTTACAGAGTGAGAGACGCAGTTGGCAGAAGTGTCCTGGGTTCTGTAGATGAGGCATTTGTTCTATCATTGGGAGGAGAAGAAGACGGAGGGAAGAGAAGAAACAGGACATTCGTAATGGCCGGTAGAACATGGCAGATAGTTGATGCTGATCCTGATCAGGAAGAGATTCTGGTAATTCCAATTAAAGACTCTGGCGAGGTTCCCGTTTGGTCTGGGGAGTTACCCCCAGTGCCAATGGAAATAGCCATGGAAGTTGGAATGCTAAGGAGATCTATCGCGGTGGCCATAGGTGCTATGGACGGAGAGGTAAGAGATTTGTCTAACTACCCTCTTTCAGATGAGGCTCGTGATCATCTGATTAGTACTGTTGCAGAACATTATGATTCCTCCGGCATAATTCCTGATGACAAGACTGTAACAGTCTCGGAGAGTGATGGCGCCATAATTGTCAATACTTGTAGAGGCTCTAGAGTAAATGAGACTCTCGGACACTTCTTACAGGCTATGGGTTCATTGAAAGATGGCAAGATGGGTAGATCGACAATAGATCCATACAGAGTCTCTCTACAGGTTCCTTCCTTGACCCCGAGTGAAGTTGTTAAACTTCTTTCTGAGACTCCGCCCTCATCAATATCATCAATAATGTGGATGACGATACCTAATGGAAGGGCGATAAGGTGGAGAGTCGTCCAAGTAGCTAGAAAAATGGGAATTCTAGAGAAAGGTACCGATCCAAGGAAAGTAAATCTCGAAGGACTAATGCAGAGATACAGAGGGACTCCAGTTATCGAAGAGTCACTAGAGAAATTATTTCATGAGAGGATGGATATTCAGGGGACTCAAGACCTTCTTAGAGATATCACGAATGGTGATGTTCGAGTCCATCAAACCCCGGCAGGAAGACTGGGCAGATCTCCCAGAGCGGAAATGGACTTACTACTTCCGGCTTGGAGTGATACTGAGATTCGAGAGAGGTTGGAAACTAGACTACTCAACGAAAGGGCCGTGCTCGTTTGTCTAAACTGCGGAGGAAAAAGAAGGAGGAGAGTAGAGAGGATAGGCATTGTAGAACCCTGTTCATCCTGCGGGGGCACCATGCAGGCTTGTGCTCCTGAGAGAATGGAGAAGATGCTCGTGGAAAGGATAGGGAGTACAGATGAGAAAATTTCTGGAAGGGTACAGAGAAATGCTGAGCTTGTAAAAACACATGGTCAAGATGCCATATTATGCCTAATGGGAAGAGGCGTGGGGGAGGATACTGCAACTAGAATACTGAGAGGACCGCCTGGTGATAGAGTTAGATTACTCAGAGCAATTCACAACGCAGAGTTACAATATGCGAGGACAAGACCATTCTGGCGCTAGAAACCCCTATCTCTGATATGCCTTCCCAATCACATGCTTGTGGGGCTCACTGGGCGAAACGCCTCGGGGAAAACTACAGTGGTAAACTGGTTTTCCTCAAAAGGAGTAAGGACTACATCGTGCTCTGATTCCATAAGAAACTGGTTGTCCGAACAGGGCATCCCTGAGAGTAGAGATTCTCTAATAGAAGGAGGCAGGGAGCTTCGGCGTAGAGGAGGGGCTGGAGTACTCGCAGAAATGCTTCTAGCTAACCTAGACGGAGAAGACGCTGTGATAGACTCAATTAGAACTCCGGGGGAGGTCGAAGTATTGAGACAAAGGAGTGATTTCATTCTGATTGAAATAAGAGCTGGCGTGGACTCCAGATGGAGCAGGTCACAGAGTCGGGGAAGGACAGGAGATCCAGACATGAAAGAGACTTTCCTTGCTCAGGAGAAGTCTGAAGAGGTCGCTCAAGATGATGCGGGGCAGGCCCTAAATGCTACAGCAGAGATGGCAGACATGGTAATAGTGAACGATGGTGAGCTGGATGATCTATACTCTGATCTAGATGATTTGTGGCATAGGATAACTAAACCTGTCTGACAGTGATATTCGCTTCCGACATCATTGACATCGCTATAGAGAAGTCCTCTTGCCACCTTTCTGGAATTTCCAATACCTTAGGAAAAACTACTTCATTTATTCCCGCTTGAATCAGTGACCTGGTACATCTAGAGCAAGGTGGCCATGTAACATAAGCAGTCGTTCCCTTGAGAGAAACACCGACTCTAGCAGCGTGCATTATGGCATTCTCTTCGGCATGACATATCAAGGGGTACTTCTGAGAACGATCTGACAGTCTGGTTTCATCATCCTTTATTCCCCTGGGGAATCCATTGAATCCAGTAGATCTAATCTCCCTATCGTCACCTACGACCACGCAACCCACCTTCGTGGAAGGGTCTTTGCTCCACAAAGAAATATGACTGGCGAGCTCCAAGAATCTCTCATCCCACTTGTCCCCCATGTAATCACCACTATCTCCCACCGGGTGGGTCGTTATCTCGGTTCGCCTCTGATCTGTCCTCATCATATCCCTCCCATAGCTCTGGATTATTGTAACAATCAGGGTCATCTTCGTCGGCCTGCCCGCCATTATCATTGTCTATTCCGTCACCGCAGTTTCCTGATGAGTCGTTAGCCGAACCAAGGATATTTTCTCCAGCTTCTGTGGTTAGTAGAGCCATCAGTACGCCTGATAGGACGATTACCAAAGCTATCAGGATCACCTTCGAGGCTGTATCTTTCGACTCTACAACCACCTTGATCTCAGGCCTAGGTTCACTCTTCTCGGACATTTGATGTATACCGAGGAGAGGTCATTGTACTTGGCTTCTTAGTGGATAGTCATTGTATCAATAGCGTCAAGTCCTCTACTGGAAATAATCTCTGACATGATTTCTCCGATAAGGTATATGCTCCCGATGACCAGTAGATTTCCATGTCCATGACGTGCAGTCATGACGCCCTCACGAAATGCCTCATGTGAGTCAACTATGCATCTGGAGGACATGAGGTCTGGATAATGTGAGTGTAGCATTTCTCTGAGTAAATCCGCCCTAACTGATGGTTTCCTTCCATTGTTGACCTCTGTGAAGATGAGCTTTGGTTTAGTATTCTTAACTCTGATAGCGTCAGCTAAAGATTTGATCGAGTCCTGAATCTCTTTCTTCTCTATCATCGCAAACAGTATTACTTCGACTTCTTCTGTTTCTTCAATGTCGTTTTCAATACTCTCAGGGTTATGTGCAGCACTGAATTTTAGATCAATACCCTCAATCCACGAAGCACCAAAATTAGGGGATCTGCCCGGCCAAACACATTCATGTTCTGTGACGGGCCAACCAAGGTTATCTGCAACTATTGATGTAATTGCCGAATATGCGTCCCACTTGGTCTGTTCTTTTTCTAATGTGACCCATACCAAATCTTCTCCAGCCTTCTCACTAATTATTCTTTGAACGCCCATATCTTGAGGCTTGATTGCGATTAGTGGACTTCCATGTCGGTGGATTGCAACTTTCTCAGACGCTATTTCACCAATAGTCTGACCTAGATATTCTGAGTGGTCCATAGAGATTGTAGTCAAAATAGCCAAATCAGCTTCTACTAGGATTGTTGCATCCAATCTCCCGCCCATTCCTGTTTCTATTATGGCCCTCTGAACTCCACATTCTCTGAACGCCACCATAGCAGCCAGAAATGTCGTTTCAAAAAATGTGGGAGAGCATGGTGGATGCTCTTCGGAAGCAATACGCACCTTCTCTATCGCGTCATCGAATTGTTCTGTTTCTATCGGTCTGCCATCAATTCTAATCCTCTCTTCCAGGAAGATAAGATGAGGTGAAGTAAACAATCCTGTCTTAACTCCGTTTGCCGATGACATAGAAGATAATTGTGCACAGAGTGAGCCCTTTCCATTGGTACCAGCGACGTGTATCGAAGGAAATGAGTACTGTGGATTATCTAGTCTAGACAGAATTTCCTTACAGTTATCCAGTCCTAATTTGATACCTAAATTGACTCTCTGATCAAGCCATTCACGACTTCGCATGGGACTTTCCTGCACCAAAAGACTGTGGGCGCGTGCGGGTCAAGGTGATATGGCCCTTGAAGTTCGTGTATGACATGTCAGAGGGGGGCGCCACCGGCGTACTAGATGCAATGAGGGGCCAGTGGGCCTCTATGACGGGTATGGCATTCATGTTTGTATCAACAATCCTGATAGGACTTAGTGTACAGCCGATATACAACATTCCTGAAGCCAGAGCCTTTGGAGAAGAGGGGGCTTCCAAGGGAGCCTTCGTGGCCCTAGAGCTGGCAATGATAGGCGTTTTCACCATAGTCATAATATGGCTAGCGAGAAGGGG
>DANL01000081.1 GCA_002499865.1 Euryarchaeota archaeon UBA121
CCACAAATCTATGCTCCTTCCATTCTGGAACGAAGGAGTCCTATTCAGAACATCGAAATAACGGTCATCTCCCATGGTGAATAAATATTCAATGGGGACGTCCTTTCCTTCGTTGCACCCGCTAAGATATTCCATCATTTCTGAGAAGGTCTGCTGAGCCTCGGGAACTCCATCATAGGTAATATCAATAGCCTTTCTGAATCCATCTCCCTGTATTATTTCGACTTCATCATCCAATGCCTGCATGATGTCCACATCGCCGAATACTGGCAGGCCTCCAACGACTACCAATCTGACATCGGGGTCTATCGCTTCAATCACGTTCCTATATGGGTCGGCTTCAAATGTATCTAAGACAACTAAGTCCGCAGCAAGGCCACTCTGGATTCTACCAGTGTGATCTGACCATCCAATGGCATCAACTACATTGGTAGTAATTGTCTGAACCAACTCATAATCAGAGAAAATATCTCCGAGAACATTCCTGTCCCACCAATCAGCAATCTTCAGTTCGTGCATAGAGCTCTTAGACCCAGATGGGCTCCAGTCAGGTCCAATCATGATATTCACTCCCTCTGATTTGGCAGTGTAGACATCAGTCGTCTCCCCGTATAGTAGGAGATTCGAGGTCGGTGACCAAGCGAGACTACCTCCTATATCGCCCAGAGCAGATAACTCAGGTTGAGTCAGTCCTGTTCCGTGGATGATGACTATCTCCTCAACGAGCAAGTCATTCTGAACCAAGACATCAAACTCCGATCTACTGGACTCATCAATACCCTCTGCCAAATGTATGAACCATGCATCCAGATTGCCATTTGAGTTACCTTGCTTGATATGATTTCCTTCATAGTCAGACTCAATTTCTGTCACCTTGGTATGGATTTGGTCCTTTCCGAAGTTGTAGTACTCAATATTCCTAGCTAGCATTGTTTGGAAAGTATCCTTGTTTGAGGTTGAGCTACCTTGAATAGCAGTATTGCCACCTGCAATAGCCCTCAATTCTGCGAATCTCATAGTTGATGAATCAGATGTAGAACAACCCACATCCTTGGCATCGCGATATGCGTCGTCAGCCTGCCATTGATACCTGTTCTGCCAACCATCGGTCCCATGGTCCCATAGTGGTATGATGTTGTAATGAGCGTGGTTATGAGGGTCTATGAATCCCGGATAAATCGTGCCACTAGTAGGTATTGAAACTACTCCCTCGGCTGAACTTGGAGTTGGTTCTGACGAACTCCAAACCTCCTCAATGACTCCATCTCGTATGAGTATCCTGCCATCATCGATAACATCAGTCTGAGATTCCATAGTTACTACTCGGCCTTCTAGAATATACTCTCCTCTGTGAATATGGTCCTCTGGTGGGTAGCAGTTCCCCATTAGGTGGTTAACACCGACCCATTCTTGATCATTAGCTCCTCCTGGTGTGGGGGTGGAATCGGATAGCTTTGCCCAACCTCCGTCGCTCCCATAGCCATATGGGGTCCCAAAGTCAGAGTCTTCCGGGGGATAACTTACAGAGTCTATCTCCAAACCCTCGCCATCGCTAATTGTAACCGTATCGCCCTCCCAGTAGTCAAACTCAATATTGGTCTGTGCCCTGTAGAATACAACATAGGCACCCGGCTCAATCACAGTCCCCCAAGCTATGCTACACATTGGCGAACCGCCGTTCTCCAAATCATCTATCCACCATCCCCCTATGTCTATTGCAGAATCAGTGGGGTTATGCAATTCTAGGAACTGATTAGAGAACCTTCCAATTTCCCCATCCCCATTCCAATCTATCCCTCCATACTCCTCGCTATTTGGAGATACGTATATTTCGTTGATAATGACCGAATCCCCGGCCCCTTGCGCTGAAGTAGTGATAATAGGCGATGATACAACTAGAATCATCAAGGAAGCCACGACAACTGACCCGGCGCGCATGATATCCCGATGGAACGATATGACTTCAACCCAACTATTCAGGAGCATTGAGGGCGAAGTGCGAAATAGCACTATTTCCGCCCAGATACATGTCTGGCATTAGGGCAACTTGTGTCACACTCGTTGCTATCATGTTCTCCTCCGTTTCCCTGTCTGGATGTATACATGATGCAATTATAGAGAATCTGAGTGTACCTTATCCAGAATGGTATGGAGAAATGGAATTTATCGACGATCCAATGAGTCACACAGACTCCTGTTTCAGCACTCCTTGCGTGAGAAATTTCACAATCGGAGAACCATTCTCAGATGAAATCTGGGACGAGACTGGTAACAAATGGGCAGTTTTTGGAAATGTTGAGGGAGGCAATTGTTGTGAGCATTACCTCGCCGCTACTAAGGAGGGTTGGATAATGAATTTTGGAGGGGAGTACCCCACTTGGTCCGAAGATAGGGGGCATACATGGCAGGAGTATCGGCCCTCAATATTCTCTCAACTGGGGTGCATGGAACCCAAGCCAACAGTACCGGGTCAGGAGGGACTGGGAGAGGGAAGTATAGTTCAGGCGACCAATGGGGATATTATTTCCATGGGATGGTTCCCATATCCGAGTGCGAGTGGTGCCGATCAATTCTATGCATTCTTCTATGATGCCGAAGACAAAGAGTGGAGTTGGTGTTTCAATAGAACCCCGGAGCCTTTCTATGATCGCTCGTGGCAAGTCGAGGTAATAGGTCCGATTAACGGCGGACTATACGGTAATGGCCCGTGGGCCAGCCTTGTAATTTCCAACTTCTGGCATCAAGTACAGAACGTAGGAGGTCAGATTTCTACTGATGGACTAAATTACGAATACTTCGGTTTCCCAGATAGAGATGCTGGTTTGGATATAATGGAAGTAGACCTAAATCCTTCTGAATTGGGCCCTGAGTGGGATTTCACTAAGCCCCATAAAGAGATGAGGGCTTTCCCAGTTCCCTCAGGAGGGCTGTACTTCCCAGACTACTTCATTGATGGCAGGGATGCGTTTCTCGATACCTCGCTGAATTGGTGGACGGGGGTTACTGTAGGTGGAAATTCTCTACCCTCTCAATATTGTGCCTTTGACTCATCAACGGCTTTACATTGCGTCACTGCTAGTAATTCTAACCTCACTCATTTGCTCTCTTGGGATGGTGGGGAGACATGGGAGAACCAGTCCTATGACCTCTCAATAGAGGCCACTGGATTGGAAGAGTGGGAATTTCACTCCAATGGAGTGCACGACTTATTCGTTCTCAATGTGAGGTATCAGAGCTCCTTGGGGCCCGATGTCGATGTAGCTTGGCATGTAAGGGGCTTCTCTGAGAGTATGGTTCCAGACTCAAGGACATATATCGGGCAAGGCGATCTCGACTCAACATCTGGAGCTGGTAATGACATAAGATTTGACTTCGCTAGTATGGGGATACTTCCCGATGGGGGCTCATTCATTGCATACCAAGATTCAACTGATCCAGATCCTCTATTCTCACTAGAACTACTTCTACCTCCAGAATATCTGGCGAAAAATCAGGTTCTCTAGACTAATTCATATTGGGGAGGGACCTAGTTACCGGACTCTTCTATATGTGCATATACTCTAACTCCGTCCACTTCAAAACTAATACATTCCTTAGCGACATCGCCAACATTCAGAGTTGCACTCTCTGCACGAGTTTCCGTTATTACACGATCCCAATCTGAATCAGAAACCTCAGCACCATCTACCCACACATTGAGATTTATTTTCGCTTCAATGTCCAGGTCCAAGTCCTTTCTTTTTGCCTGAATCCTTCTGATAATGTCTCTTGAAAGTCCCTTGGATAAGAGCTCGTCATCAATTTCCATATCAAGTACTAAGGATACGTCACCATAATCGCCAGAGAGTGTCTCAGCAGCAAAACCTTCTCTTTCAACTCTCTTTATGTCAATATCACTACTATTGATTTCGTATCCTCCGACAGCAGCAATTCCAGCCTCAATCTCAAGTAGTAATGTCTCTGGGTCAATCATTTGTAACTCCGAGAGAACTTTCGGAAGATCAGCTCTACACTTTGCTCCAAGAGCCTTCCTATTAGGCACAATTTCGATCTTCTGGAAAGTATCCAAGTCGTCTATAACGCTGATTTCCTCAACATTAAGCTCCTCCGAAAGAATTTCATGGAAGCTCGAGAGGTCAGGACCGCCTACTATCCATCCAGATCTACATGGAAGCCTCTGCCTCCTCCCAGCATCTACTCTTACTCTCCTGCCCGCTTCAGCAATTGACCTGACTAACTCCATTTCCATCTCTATCAAAGGATCAACGGGAGGAAGGGCACTCTCGATAATATCAGAACCAACAGGCCAATCCGCCAAGTGAACAGACGATCCAGTCAGCCCTCTATGTATCGCGTCAGATACGAAAGGAGAGACTGGAGCCATAAGCCTACAAACTATCAGGAGAACTTCATGCAGTGTGTTCTGACAAGAATGCTTGTCCATACTATCCACTTCATTCCATAACCTTCTTCGCGACCTTCTGACATACCAGTTTGAAAGATCATTCACTACGAATACCTCAAGCTCTCTTCCAGCTTTATGAAAGTCCCATCGAACGAATTTATCATGATATTCCTGCGCCATCGATGAAGCCTTCGATAAAATCCATCTGTCAAGATGGCTTCTCTCTTCCAGTGGGACAAATGTGTCCCCATTCTCAGGATCAAATCCATCAAGCGAGGCGTAATCAGCATGGAATTTGTATACATTCCACAATGTCAAAAACATCTTTGCATAAGATTCTCTCACTCCATTCGGATCAAAGTTCGTGGGCGACCAAGGGGCACTCTGAGTTGTCATATACCATCTGATTGAATCAGCACCTTCCTTGTTGAAGTGGTCCCAGGGATTCACCACATTTCCCTTTGACTTACTCATCTTCTTCCCATCTTTATCGAGAATGTGGCCCAGAGAAAGGCATCTTCGATAGCAGATGCTATCAAAAACTGTAGTGGAAACCGCCATCAAGGAATAGAACCAACCCCTGGTTTGATCTACTGCTTCACAGATGTAATCGACTGGGAATGAGCCATCAAATTTATCCTCATTTTCGAAGGGGTAGTGCCATTGAGCGAAAGACGCACAACCAGAGTCAAACCAGCAATCCATTACATAGGGCTCTCTAATCATCTCGCCATCGCATTCTACTTGCGGGCAAGAGAGGGCAATCTCATCAACATAGGGTCTGTGTAGTTCTGGTGGCATTTCCGAGGATTCAGTCTTCATTTCTGAGAGCTCTTCTATACTCCCAACACAATGTTCACTCCCGCACTCCTTGCAAATCCAGACTGGAAGAGGGGTTCCCCAGTATCTTTCCCTGCTGATTGCCCAGTCCTTGATATTGGATAGCCATTCTCCCATTCTTTTGGCCCCTGTCCACTCAGGTGCCCATTCCACTTCTGAGTTGTATTGAATTATCTGCTCTTTTACTGCAGTCATTCTAACGAACCAGCTATCCATTGCATAGTACAACAACGGATGATCGGTCCTCCAACAGTGAGGATAATCGTGAGTGTAAGAGTGCTCTCTGTAAAGTAGCCCCTGATTCTCCAGTAGATCAATGATAATATCATCACACTCTTTGACGTATTTGCCATCAATATCATTGTGGGTTCCTTGGATAAATTTACCATCCATCCCTACGGTATGTTGCGCTGGAAATCCGACCTCCATACCAAGACTGTAGTCGTCCTCGCCATACATAACCGCGGTATGCACGACCCCGGTTCCATCAGTGGTAGTGACAAAGTCCGCCCCCACTATGGTCCATGCAGATGGATGCCCCTCTCCATCAATGGCTCCCGGGAAAAGTGGCTTGTATGATTTTCCAATTATTTCTGAACCGGGAAACTCTTCTAAAATCTCCATGTGGTTTCTCAGTACATTGCCAATTAGGTCTTTGGCAAGAATCAATTCTTCACCAACCTCTGCTCCTCCTCTGCCTTCCCAAGAATCAGATGGGCCAGAGGTTACCTTGACTCTGCAGTAGGTTAGATCCGGGCCAACGGCAAGACCTACATTTCCCGGAAGTGTCCAAGGAGTAGTAGTCCAAGCCAATACAGATGCTTCATCCTCCAGCAGCTTGAATTTTACGAATACGGCAGGCTCGGTAACCTCTTTGTACCCTAGGGAAACCTCGTGACTGGAGTAGCTAGTTCCTGTTTGAGGGCAGTATGGTAGGACCTTGTGGCCTCTGAATAGAAGGCCCTTATCGAACATCTGCTTCAATGACCACCATGCCGACTCTATGTATTGGTCATGCAGAGTCACATAAGGGTCATCAAGGTCGACCCAGAAACCCATCCTCTCTGTCATTTCTCTCCATGTCTCTTCGTAAGTCCATACGCTCTCCTTGCATTTCTCATTGAATTCCTTCATGCCATAAGCTTCAATCTCTTCGTTGGACATTAGGTTTAGTTGCTTCTGGACCTCAATCTCTACTGGCAAGCCATGAGTGTCCCATCCTGCCTTTCTTTCAACCACGTGTCCTTGCATTGTCTTCCATCTGCATACCATGTCTTTGAAAAGCCTCGAAATTACATGATGGATTCCCGGTTTTCCATTTGCAGTGGGCGGTCCTTCAAGAAATGTGAAAGCGGATCCATGCCTCCTCCTTGCCTCAATAGATTTGGCAAAAGTCCCCTCGACTCTCCAAGTATCCATCAAGGAGCTCTCCAGGGCAACCGGATCAAACTCACCCGCAGGCTCGGGCACTACCATGACGTCGCGAGCAAAGGCGTCGTATTGAATATGACTCGTTACCAGATTTGGACATATCTCACTAGCAGGGTTCAATAATGCCTTCATCAACGCCACGATATGACAGAGACGCTGACAATCAATGTCGGAGGTATGACCTGTGATGGGTGCTCATCAAATGTGTCTTCAGCTCTAAATTCACTAGCTTCAGTTTCATCTGCAGATGTATCTCATGTAACGGGAACGGCCGTCATTACTCACTCGGGAGCTACTTTTGAGGAAATAAAACTCGCAATTCAGAAGTCTGGCTATCTTGTAGACGGAGAGTCCGAACCATTCAACTGGACAGACGGTCCTGTGTGGAGGCAGTCTGCCCATAACACGAAATGGTGTTTGGTCGGTTGTAGCATCGGAGACTTCGGAACCATCGCTGCATTCCAATTTATTCCTTATTTTGATGCTCTTGGATGGTCTACAATGTCGATTATGCTACTTGCGATGTTCAATGGAATCATGACTTCTATCGCTCTTGAGACATTCATCCTATCTGCACAGATGGCATTGAACGAAGCGTTCAGAGTCGCTATTGGAATGTCTCTAATTTCGATGATTTCAATGGAAGCGGCGATGAATATTGTTGATGTCGTTCTGACCGGTGGGGCCAAGCTGACTTTGTGGGTAATAGTTCCGATGTTGGTCGCAGGATTCCTTACACCGTGGCCCTACAACTACTGGAGACTCAAGAAGTATGGAGTAGCTTGTCATTAGGTGATTTATCGTGCAGGAATGGGAAAGACTAGGTGAACAGATTACTGAATGGATATTGGACTATGCCAAAAGTAACGGGATAACAACCCTAGTGGTGGGAGTTTCTGGGGGGATAGATTCAGCTGTAACTTCCACCCTATGTGCCAAAACCGGACTCAATACACTTGCTCTAAATATGCCTATTCATCAGATCGAGGATCAATTTGACCTTTCCAACAAGCATTTGTCATGGCTGACAAAAAATTGGGATAATGTAAGATCCGAGACTATCGATTTGTCTGAAACATTTGACTCATTTAGTAGTGCTTTTGGAGACAACTTCACAAATCATAGTATGGCAAATTCTAGGGCCAGACTTAGGATGGCCGCCTTGTACAATTTCGCTGGTATTGAAGCCATAAATGGTATTGTTGTGGGTACGGGAAACAAGGTTGAAGATTTTGGAGTCGGATTCTTCACCAAGTATGGTGATGGAGGAGTAGATATCTCTCCCATCGCCGATCTCTACAAGTCAGAAGTTTACGCACTCGCCGACGCTTTAGGAGTAATCCAAGAAATTCAAGACGCGGCACCAACCGATGGACTATGGGCGGATGGCAGGACCGATGAGGAACAAATAGGAGCTACCTATGAGGAACTAGAGTGGGCTATGAGGGAGATTGAGACCCCTTCAGAAGCGGAGCCCAGTGAAAGGCAGAGACAGGTAATGGCAAGATACATCGAACTCAATAAGGCCAATTCTCACAAGATGAAGCCGATTCCAGTATTCAAGAGAAGTGACCGTTGACTTCAATTATAGGTCATGCCCCGGTTATTTCATGGACGAACTCTCTCAAACACAAACCAGCTATGCCGATAGTGGCCAGATGATGGCTGTCGAGTTTGATAGGAAGATTATCATTTATTGGTGGATGTCTGCAAACTTGGGACTTCTATTCTCAGTGGTCGGAATTATACTAATGCCTATCTGGATTCCGTTCGGGTGGCTTGTACACCAGAAGCAGTACGAACACATGAGTGGGGCCCTCACAGAACGCTCGCTCAACATGCGCATGGGTTGGATGTTCAAGAAGCAGCAGAATATCGCTCTGGACAAGCTAACTGATGTCTCAATTCACGAGGGCCCCATCCTCAGTGCCTTCGGAGTCGTTAGGATGCAGTTCGAGACTGCTGGGGCGGCCCCATTTATACTCACGGGAGTGAAGAATGCCAACGAGTTCCGTGACCTCGTCCTCAGACAGAGGGACTCATTGGTAACCGCTCCCTCTCATCAGCCTACATCAACAACCGAATCTAGTGATGTTCTGATTGAAATTAGGGATATTCTAACAAAGATCGAGTCTAAGCTCTCAGAAAAATAGGTCATATTCCTGAGGAGAGTTTCATCCTTTGGTACCATGGCCAAACTGTAGAGTGACTCTCGACGATATCAAAGCCATACAATCCCTCCATTGATCTCAAAATTCCAAAGTTTGCAAAGTCAGCTCCGTTGGGATTTTTCCCGCCGAAAAAGTCACCCTTAATCCCACTGGACATGTGATCTAACTGAAACTCTAGGTTTTTTCTAGGAGGAAGGTCGAACATCTTGGCTCTGGACTTTCCTACCATCCTCATTATGATTCCACCTACCCATTTATTCACCAATCTAGTACCAAATGAGAAATTGTCAATTTTAGTTACATAATCTAAGGCTTGTAGGGATGTCCTGTATGACTTGTATATCACGGCAACGATAGATTTTCCAAGAATTAGATTGGAGAAATCCATCCATTCGTCCTGTTCAGGGTCTTCTCCCGCTCGTGGGAAACCACTGCCATCTTTACTGTCAATGTAGTGTAAAATGTAATTGGAATCGTTAACTTGGGTCCCATCAATATCGACAAAAACAGGTACTGCACTCCATTCCGACCATTTCAACTGTGTCTTGAATGTCGGATCTACTTCCACCTTTGAGTACTCTATCCCCCTGCTACCTAGTAATGCTTTGACCTTGAAGCAGAAAGGACACGTCTCAAAGCAGTACATGGTTGGCAAGCCGTCCACGACTCTTTCTGGGACCAGTGTATCTTGAACTCCTGATGTAGCCTTAGGCTCGTTCTTTTCATCTGCCATATGTTTCGCACCGCCATTAAGTTTGTAGTTTATTTGTCCCGCTCAAAAAAGATTTCATAATCTTCTCGAATGAGCTCTCCACGCCATATCTAAACTTGTCAGACTAGATGAGTAGATAATATGGAGTTCTCCACCATAGCAGAAATATCATCTTTTCATAATCAATTTTCTCATTTACACCTAATCTTGAAGGTGCTTCCATCGTGTGACCATACGTGGACGTCCCTCTAGAATTGAACTCAATGCTCAGTGGCCAACATGGCACCACCAAGCAGAAGGCAGCTAGGTTGGTCGTGGATTTGGCTTCAACTGCGGGGGCCAGTGAATTCGTCAGGGTCAGTAATGCACACGTCTCTGGAGTCAGCGTGATCACCGGTGGACACGGACTAAGGAGGTTCTTGGCAGATTTATCAGGTGATCCTTTGGGAAAGGTAACTATACCAACAACTCTGAATTCTGCAGGTTGTGATAATGAGAAGTTGGAGGAGATGGGAATAGACTATCCAGATTTTCTTGAGCAACAATTCGAAATCGTACACTCATATTCAGAACTTGGAATAGAGGCCACCCTCTCATGCACTCCCTATGATAGGGGAATAGAAGATGCGAATGGTATCGGCTCATGGGCCGAATCAAATGCAGTTTGCTTCTCCAATTCCTACACTTCACTGGTGACAAACAGGGAATCGGGACTTTCCGCCTTGGCAACAGCCTTGACCGGTTGGGCGCCCAAATGGGGATTGCATATAGATGAAAATAGAACCCCCAATATTTTCGTTAAAGTTGAGTGTGAGATGGAAGATATAACTGACTGGAGTATACTAGGCGATTGGATAGGAAAACAAATCAAACCCGAATGGAATCTTCCATGGGGCCCTATGCCTAGGATTAGTGGACTCCCCGATGCAACATTCGAGATGAAAAAGGCACTAACTGCGGCGGCGGCTAATTATGGATGTCCAATGCTATGGGCAGACGGGCTAACCCCCGATCCACCAACGGTTCAATCATACGAAGGAATATTGAACTTCAAAGAATCAGATTTGTCTGAAAGGTATCGTGATTTATCTCCCAAGGGCAAGGTAGATTTGGTAGTTATTGGATGTCCACAGGCCAGTGTTGGAGAAGCCAGGGCAACCGCCGCATTCATGCGTTCGAGGATGGAATTAGGTGAGAAGATACCAGATCAGAGACTCTGGGTCTTCATGAGCGCTCATAATTACGACATGATAGAGGCGGATGGAACGCTGGATATTCTGGAAGAGGGAGGCGCATTGGTTCTGAGGGACACTTGTCCCGAGGTCACTCCCTACAACCGTTCTCGATACAATCACTTACTAACAAACTCGTTAAAGGCAGAGCATTATCTAACTAGTGGACTGAACAAGATGCCCACAAGCGTGGCTAAAATCGAAGACTGTGTATCTCATGCATTTGACCCTTCATTGATCACCGGTGTAAGGCCCACACTTTCCACAGGGAAAGTCAAGAAGTCAAAATCTTCCAAATATGTTGCTAAGGGCGATTTTTCTACAGAAGGTCGCGGAATACCCAGTCAGGATGAATGGTCAGTCACAGGAAAGGCCCTCGTTACGGACGTACCGATTACATATCTAGGATATGTCAACAGAGATACGGGAGTAATCGAGGAGCCAGGGCACCCTCTTGACGGTATCCAAATCGCAGATAAGGTACTGATATATCCTAAGGGATCAGGATCCACTGTTGCCCCATTCGTGTTAATGGGACTAATTTACACAGGAATGGGTCCATTGGCAATCATTAATCGGGATGTATGCCCTCTGACTCTCCCGGCCGCGTCTCTCTTAGGGACTCCCTATGCACATAGTTTTGAGAACGATCCGATTCAGGAAATCAACACCGGGGACGAAGTTAGAATGGAACTAATCAATGGAAAAGTCAGCATGTATGTGATGTCCAGATTTAGCGAGGGTTGATGACGGAAACTCATACCCAAGGCCATGGACTTGAATCGGGAACCGGAACCCTGCCGGCCCCAAGACTGGGGCAAGTTCGAGATAACCAATAGAGATGGCGCCGCTAGAATTGGGAAATTCCATACTCGTCATGGAGTAGTTACCACTCCAATGTTACTTCCTGTGGTTAACCCGAATTTACGGACCATCGAACCCAGAGAAATGTGGGATAAGTACGGCATTGAAGCTCTAATAACAAATTCCTATGTGATTTGGAAGCACGAGAAGCTTAGCGTTCCCGCTAAATCAGATGGAATTCACAAATTATTGGATTTTCCCGGAGCAATAGTAACAGACTCAGGAACGTTCCAGTCGTATGTCTATGGAGATGTTGAGGTTTCGCCAGAAGAGATTGTTTCATTCCAAAGAGAAATCGGAGTTGATGTGGGGACTATGTTGGATGTTTTCGGAAGACCCGATATGAGTAGGGATCAAATTCAACATGCAGTTGATGAGACTTTCAACAGGGCAGATATATCTCTACTGGAAGCAAGAGAAGACATCTTACTAAATGGGCCAATCCAAGGAGGACTTCATCACGATTTAAGAGCTCAATCTGCGAGATTAATGAGTCAAATCCAAGATTCAGGAAAGACATTTGCAGTTCATCCAATAGGGGGCATTGTTCCTCTGATGGAACAGCAGAGATATCTGGAGTTATTCGGAATTATATTGGCCGCGAGATCGCAAATACCCCCCGATAAGCCAATACACATGTTTGGTTGTGGACATCCACTTCTCTTCCCACTATCTGTGGCCTTAGGAGTAGATTTCTTCGATAGTGCCGCATATGCACTATTCGCTCGTGACGATAGAATACTTACTCCTGAGGGAACAGTAAAGATACAAGGTTTGAATGAATGGCCAGTTACATCTTCTGCGCTCTTTGGAAAGACTCCAAAAATGGTTATGGAAATGTCCAAAGAAAGAAGATCAGAGATTCTAGCACACCATAATCTAGAGGTTACTCAGGTCGAACTAGCTAGGTGTAGGGAGGCCATTAGGGATGGAAGCATCTGGAAACTGGCAGAGGTAAGAAGCCATGCCTCGCCTAGGCTCAGGGAAGCTTTCGAATGGGTTTTGGACCAACTCGAAGAGCTTGAAGATTCAGAAGCCGGCTCAACACTTCTAGAGCTCATGGCATCTACAAATCCCATTAGGAAAGGGGGAGAGCCACTTTCTGAAGATATAGGTTTCAGACCACACATCCTCCATCTTCTGGCCTTGATATCACTGAGGTGGCGTCTACCCGGATCTTGGTGGGATGGTAGCTATGGGCCTCCAGAAAGAGTCCTGATAATCCATAATTCTCCGCCTCCCTGGAGGGAAAGCTCTCTCGGCTCAATAGTCGAGAATCTAATTGAGAATCCCAAGACAGTAGTTCTGGTAGCTACGCCTCTGGGGCCAGTGCCCTATTCCTTCGAAGACGTCTCCCCTTTCTGTCACTTGGATGGTCCTGACTCTATCTGGTCTGTTGAATTCGATCAGAGCAATTCCTACGGAGATCTTTCATATCTTGGGCTAGAGGAAATTCCTATCAAAACTTCATCACCAAAGATTTTAGAAGAATCTTCCGAAGAAATTAGTAAAATAAGGACATGGCTAGACAGATGTTCGATTGTCGACAAAGTATCAGTTTTCTGTGGAGTTCACCCAAAGAAACTCTGCGAAGTATCGGAGATAATGGAAGTAAGAAGATCCAATACCGATAGGATGGTGAATGTTAGTTTCAATGGGAAACATGTCCTCTCTCCAAGACTGAAGGACGGAGGAATTTCCTTGACTTCTGAAGGAGCAAGAGTTCTCTATTCACTCAACCCTGGAATCCCAGATTTATTTGATGAAGAAAACTCCTCTGAGGAGCAAGACTATCCGGGCGTTCCAAGAGTGATGATTTCCGAAGACGCGATACCTTTCGTCGGCGATGGACGTAACGTAATGCACGGCTACATAATTGGTGCTGATCCGCATACCACTCCAGGGCAACCATGTGTAGTGGTCTCTCAAGAAGGAGTTTTGGTGGCTCATGGAGTTCCTACTTCAACGACATTAGAGATGGCTACTTTCAAGAAGGGAATCGCAGTTAAAGTTAGAGATGGGTGCCTCAAAGATGAAGCCTCAAAAATCAACTAGCTCTGATTGATATTTTCGGGGATTAATTCAAGTGTTGCCTTCCAGAGGACCTATTGACTCCCTACGGGAGTCGGGTGCTATACATGGTCCCTGATGCGGTTGATGAGATGCTGATTACAGCACGCTCAATGAAGAAAATGTATGGCCCTCACCTAGCCCTAGATGATATCAATCTAGAAATCCCGCATGGTGCTATAGGAATTCTAGGTCCAAATGGAGCGGGCAAATCAACATTTTTCAAGTGCCTACTAGGACTCATAAAGACAACCTCTGGATCTGGAAGAGTATTGGGGCACGACATAAGGACTGAAGGGGAATTGATACGTTCAAAGATTGGATATATGCCTGAATATGACTCCCTGGATCCCGGTCTTACTGCGATTGATCAAGTTAGGTATTCTGGTGAGTTATTGGGGATGAACCCAGACGCCGCTACCCAGAGAGCACACGAAGTACTGCAATATGTAGGCCTCAAAGATCAGAGATACAGAAAAATCGAGACTTTTAGCACGGGTATGAAACAGGCTGCTAAATTAGCCTGCGCACTAATACATGACCCTGAGATTCTGATTTGCGATGAGCCAACTAATGGATTAGATCAGAGGGCCAGGGAATTCATGCTACAGACTCTGAGAAAAACTGTAATGGAAGGTGGAAGATCAGTACTGATGAGTAGTCATGTAATGGACGATGTAGAAACCGTATGTGATAGGATTGTGATGATCCACAAAGGCAAGATAGTCGTCCACAGGAGTATAGACGACATGGTTAAACAAGTGGAGAAGGAAATAGAAATATCAGTCTGGGGAGGGGCTTCTCAGATGGAAAGTGAACTATCCTCAAGAGGACTTTCTGTCAGGAGGATGGGGAGAAATATGAGGGTCACTAAGGTCGATGATGACACATACACTGAGATTCTGTCATCAGCAGCCAAAGCAGGAGTTCAAGTTAGGAAGATGACAGAATATGAGCCAGATTTAGAGGATATTTTCCTTCTGATAATGGATAAGCTAGGTGAAGAAGTGAGGGAAACAGGAGAATTGATGACTTCCGGCCATACAGGGGAAGGGCTATGACTCCTGAACTCGATATCTCTGGTGGTACGACCAGGATGGAATCGGCATTTGGATCTGGAGACGGAGATGATGAGGCAAAGGCTTCAGTAGCAAAGAAAGCCGAAGTTAAAGGCTCAATATACGAACAGACATATCGTCCATGGAGGGGCTCTTTAGGACCGAGGTGGGTCAGGAACTATGCGATTTTCCGACACCACGTTTACGGTTTATTTTCAAGCAAGGGACACAGGTACTATCATCCTATTGTCAGACTTACTATCCTCATAGTATTCCTATTCTCTCTTTCTCCAGTAGCAATGCTATTTTTGGCATCATTGGGGGGGCAAGGAGGTTTCGGGGAGATCCTTTCGAGAATGTGGGGGATAAACAGGTATAACTTGTGGGGCCAAGTACTGGGATTCTTCCCGCGTAATCTTTGCATGTGGCCACTACTTACCGCACTTGTTGTTGGAGGTATGATTTCAGATGATCGTAGAAACGGAACGAGTGCTATATACTTCTCTAGACCGGTCAATAGGATTGACTACACGGCTATGAAATATCTCAGTAGCGCAGTCGTACTGGGCTTTGTGATTGTTTTCTCTTACATGGTATACTATACCAGTGCAATAGTCCTGAACGGAGAGGGTTGGGCATTTCTGATTGATACCTTCCCCATCTTCATGGGAGGGCTATTAGCAGGAATCCTTTTGGTTCTAACTTATACTTCTATTGGCCTAGCACTTTCCAGTATCAGTCAAAGTAGATTCTTCGCCGCAGTAGCATTTCTGGCAGTTATCTACGGGACAAAGATGGTCGCTTTCCTTATCGAGTCTACCTTCGAATCATCGATACTCTATCTATTGAGCCCTTATGATGGTCTGGCCCACATAGGACAGTGGCTAGTTGGAATAGAGTCCAATTATGACTATCCTCTCGCCTTTTCAATCGTCTCAATTTTACTAATCAATTCCTTATCACTGGCTTTACTCACTAGTAGGGTTAGTTCTCTGGAGGTGACTAGAGAATGACTGCAAAGGCCCCAGCTGTGATGATTGAATCTGCTTCTAAGTGGTACGGTGAAGTGATAGGCCTCAATGATGTTTCTCTAGCAATAGATGGTGGAGTCACAGGTGTTTTAGGGCCCAATGGCGCAGGTAAATCAACACTATTCAAACTACTTCTTGGTAGACTCAAGCCAAGCCAAGGATCAGTGAGATTGTTCGGCACTGATCCGTGGGAGAGTACGTCTCCTTTCAGAAGAGTAGGTTACGTTAGCGAAACTGAGCCATTGTATGAGTGGATGACTGGATTGGATTTCCTTATGACTATGGCAAGACTGCATGGAATGACTAGGGACGAAGCTAGGGAAAGGGCCGAGCATGTCTTGGAATTCGTTGGCTTGAGTGATGTTCGCCACAAAGAAGTTGGCAAATATAGTAAGGGCATGAGGCAGAGAGTGAAAATTGCCCATGCACTAGTTCACGATCCGGATCTGATAATTCTAGATGAGCCCTTACATGGTTGCGACCCTCTCGCCAGAACCAGCATTATGAGCGTCATCAGAGAACTAGGAAATCGTGGTAAAACTGTAATTGTTTCCAGTCATATCCTTGAGGAAATCGAGAGAATTACAGAGCAGATTGTGATTCTGCATAATGGCAGGCTACTCGCTCTTGGTAATCTACATGCCATTAGGGGACTTCTCGATAAACACCCTCACAGAATTCTACTTGAAACGGAATCCCCTAGAGATTTGGCCAAGGAACTAATCACAAGAAAGCCGATATACGGCGTTAGGTTTCCTGAGGATGGATTCCTGGAAATTCAGACAGGAGACCTGTCTGCTGCTCATGAGATTCTTCCTAGCGCAATTATTGAATCTGGAATTAGGGTCACTGCAGTTGAGAACCCTGATGATAACCTAGACTCACTACTCGGGTATCTTGTAGGGGGTGGATGATTGGACGTACAGGGAAGAGATCTTTCAGAAACGGTTTGGACCAGACTGGATAGGAAGGCAGGCGCTGTGATTGAGTTAACTATCAGGCAACTCAGACATAAAATATCTACTTGGGTAGTTTTAGCATTGGGAACAATCCTGATGGTCCTACTTCTTGCTTTCTATATCGACTCAATAAGAGATGGATTCGAATCAATAGATAACGATGGAGACAGTGTAGATCAAGATAGAGATGGATATCCCCTCGGCCAGGAGAGAAAATATGGAACTAGTGACTGGAACGGAGAAGAGTACCCAGGGTCAGGAACATACATCTACGAGGGAGAAATAGACTGGAACGATGAAAATAGAGAAATTTCAGGAAATAAGACATGGGAGGGAGTCTCTCTCCTTGATGCTACTTGGATAGACGCCGATTACAAGGGAGGGCAATGGGACTATATCATCGACTGGGAAGATGTCACAGATTGTCCAGACACCCGCGGGGAATTATTTGTAGATTGGATCCCCGATTTCGCGACAGCATGTCAACTAGAAGACGGAACATATGCCACTAATGGGAAGTTCAATGCAGAAGGAAATATCACGGTCCCCCTGGATTACTACCTAACCTATGGCTATGTCACTGGAATATTTGTCGTCCCGAAAGATCCCAAGGAGATGTACATAGATGAGGACGATATCGATTGGGACGGTTCTTCAGGAAGCCAGGGAATGGACGATGATGGGGACTGCCTTAGGACGGAGTGGTTTACTCAATTAGATGGCTCGGGGGAATTCATGTGGTGGGAAGAGCCGCATAGACCAGATGCAAATGGAAATGGAATTCAATGTGATGTTATTTGGATTATTGACTCACAAACTGGAGAGGTCATTTCTATCAGTGCCGATTCTTCCGTGGATGAAGATCCAGTCGACGAAAATTATGCGGGAGAAGCCAGCCATAGGACCTTTGTAATAGCGACAGGAAAGATAGCATTCGTCCTACTCCTAGGCCTATTCCTGCCTCTCTTCCTTTCTTTGGGATTAGTCCGAGACGAGACTGAGAGGGGAACATTACACTATCTACTATCCAAGCCAATTCACAGGGGGGAGTTCATACTTTATCGTGTTCTAGGATATCTGGCGGTCGTCTCAGTTTTTGTTCTAGTTTTGTCTTTGGTTATGGGATTAATCACATCGGTAATAGGACCAGGGGAAAGCCTGATCAGAGTAGGGGATCTTCCCGTTTGGCTTGGAATCGCAATCGCCACAATACTTGTTTTGGCGGCGTATGGGTCTCTGTTCAACACAATAGGGCTACTCTTGCCGAAGTACGGAGTATACCTATGTATTGTGATTGGTGTGTGGGAATTTGCTATGGGATTCACTACTCTTATTTCTCCCAGCTCTTCGATCGCCACACTTTCTGTATCTCACTGGGGTCTGCAGCTAATCGACTCAATAGTTATGGTTTCTTGGCCCGATACTCTTCAATTTTCTCAGATGTCATCAGCTTTTGGTCTACAGACTGGACTAGAATGGATTTGGTCACCTCCGGTACATACGCTAAATTCTAGTAATGCATATTTAGGTATCCTCACTTCGGTAATCATGCTTATTGGAGTCTCTGTTTCCATGATAGGCATCGGTAGTGCAGTTTTCAGCAAGAGAGAGATAATGTGATAACATGCCACAAAAGAATACTCATTTCAAGGGCGACTTCTCATCCCTGTGGAGGCTTGATGTCATGCCCCCTATTCGTCGACTATCATGGTGGTGGTGGTGGGCACTCATATTGATTCCAGATCCTGAAAGGCCCGGTAGATCCAAGCAATTGATGATATTATGGTCAACAAAAGAAACTCCTGCAATAAGGGTGAGTGGGCACTGGTGGAAGCCCGGAGGCAGGATGTTTGTAGACGAGCACGGGGGGCATGTCATACCCGGAATGGTCTGTGCTTGGTGGTTTGATGGGGAGAAGATGTTTGAGCCTCTGGTTATGAGAGAATGTAGAATGGCCAGTATTTCAGACACACATCCTCTGTGGCCAGGAGAGGGTAAAGGAGAAGGAGCAGGAGCAGTAATCCCATTGATTCCTCAAGATATGTCAATAGGAATGGCGCCCGGCAACAAGTCATTCTGGATAAATCTCTCAAGCGATGAAAAGGCAGTGACCAGAGGCGCACCTAGTAAGTTTGAAGCCGAACTCACTCCTTGGTGGGGGCCTCCCAGTGAATTAACCTACAAGAATAATGAGTACTTCTTGGGCATGGGATATGATATCCTCAGATTACAGGCCACAAAGTGCAGGTTAGTTGTTGATGGTGAGGTTATGGATGGAACGGGCTATTTCCAGAAGGTTTCTGTTCAAGCACCTTCCTTTCCATGGTTTTGGGGGATGTTACACTTCAATGATGGATCATATCTTGATTGGTTTATGCCACACGTCACCCCTATGTGGTCGGCGAGAGACGACAAGCCTTGGAGGTTGAGGGATTTCTTCCGGTCTCCAAATATTGGCACCGGTGTTTTCCAAGATAGAAAGACTGGAAAGACTCAAAATTTCGATAACTGCACTGTTGAGCTTTGCAAGCAAAGCTCTGAAGAAGCATTAGTGGACGATAAGGGCAATATTCTCCCGGAATTTAGAGTCAAAGTCTGGAATGACGACTCAAGCGCTACTATCAGAGTTAGGGCAGTTAGTAGAGCAAGATGGATTTTTGATCAACCAACTAGGGCTTCGTGGGTCAGTCACCTAACCTACAATGAATATCCATTGGAGGTTCTTTCGATAAAATTTGAGGATTCTGAGGGTATTAGGACAGAGCAGGACTATGAATGGATTCATGGAAATGCAGAACACGCATGGGGAGTTCTTCATTAGGTGTCGTTATGAGTGAAATAATTTCCAGCTTCAGATCAAAATTGGACCTTGAAGAAGTAAGAGAAAGGTTCCCAGAGATTTCCGACTCAGAGGCCCCAATATGGCATGGCAGTCCGGCCTTTATGTCCATGTCTGGCAAATATGCTCTAGCCGGATTAGTATTTGTAATCCATTTAGTATTCTACTGGGCCGCTAAATATGATACTGTTATCGAGGGAGAGGCTAATTTGAATTTGGTAGTTGGTTTAGCTAAAGCAATCATAGATATTTCGGGCGTTTTAGGGTTTGCAATAATGATGCTACTGGTCGCCAAAATAAATCACTATCTCAATACTTCCACATCAGGCGGATGGACGACATCGTGGTTACTCATTAATGGGTCAATTCCTTTATTATGGTACATTACAACAATCATAAACTCAATTTTAATCTTCATCGGATATCATGGATTTGATCATTTTATTGGGGAGCACATACCAGTTTGGAAAGATTGGTATTATCTCATTCTAGGTGCACTTTCTTCCATCTCTGCCGTGGCCATGACTGCACATTACAGTAATGCATTCCAATATGCCATCACAGACAAGAGGGTCCATATTAGGAAAAAGTTCCTTTACTTCGACTCTAGTGTGGTTGGAATCCCATTCGAGAAGGTTGAGAATCTAAAGGTTGAGCCTTCAATCATCGGGAGAATATTTGGTTTCGGAAATATACATGTGATTACTGACGGAATACAATCAAATATGCCTGATGACAATGACTCGGTTAAACAATCAAGTCTGTTAAATCCATTAAGCTGGATTTT
Organism: Euryarchaeota archaeon UBA121; assembly: GCA_002499865.1. Taxonomy (GTDB): domain Archaea; phylum Thermoplasmatota; class Poseidoniia; order Poseidoniales; family Thalassarchaeaceae; genus MGIIb-O5. The sequence goes on from DANL01000081.1 coordinate 20,400, forward strand.
CATTCAGAGAAAAAACAATCCCTCTTCTCAAGATCCAAGTGAATGTCTTTACTGTATCAAAGAACCTATGTCTGTTTACGCATTAATCAACGAGTTGATAGACAATTCATAACGGTCTTCCGCACCGTTCTTAACTGCAAGGCCGCCGATTAAGCCCGAGGGAGACCGATGGAAGACACAGTAACTCAAGCAGCCCAACTAATCACAAAAGGAGATTTCATGGGGGCGATGGAAATTTTCGAGGCATTTTCAAACGCCAATCCTGACGATCCAGCAGGTTTCCATGGCTGGGCAGAAGCAGCTCTTTTTGAGATTCAGGCCAATGGAAATCTGGATGATAAAGGGAATGATAGGATTAACGAGGGCCAGATAGCGGCCTATTTCAGAAAAGCGTCATCCATGGACCCGAAGAACCCTGACTACCTCGCCTCCTATGCCAATGCCCTCCTCGAGTTCGACAGAATGCCAATGGCAGTCCGTGAATTCAGGAAGCTGAAGTCCCTAGGTGATGAGTTAGACGACGTAGACGTCTCTTTCCACTTGTATGAGGCCGCCAAGGCGTTGATCGAATTGGTAGATATGAAGACAAATTATGACAGGAGCAATCCGAATGCTCGGCAATTTATCCCAATTGCTTTGGAGTTCGCAATGCTAGGTCTCGGCTTTTCGTCAGTAGATGAGGCGATGGAGTACCTAGTTCCAGAGGAATAGGGGGGAAGATCAACTGACCAGCGACTGTTTTCTAGTCGCCATCGGGTATCATGGAAGTCTATTTCACGGCTCCCAAATCCAACCTGATGTAAGAACCGTCCAAGGTACTCTGAAGGAGTCACTGAAAGAGATAGGATGGTGGAGGGAGGGATGTCTACGACTCTCCAGTAGGACGGATGCAGGGGTCAGCGTGAGGATGAACCTGGCCACCATAGATCTACCTGAGTCAGTAATCTCATCTGTTAATGGATCGAGAGTAATCAGGGCTCTGAACGACCGCCTCCCCGATGATTTGGTAGTCTGGGCCGCAAAAAAAGTTCCTTCAACTACTCCGACACGTCCAGTAATTTCAAGGAAGTACTACTATAGATGCGAAGTTATCAAAACGTGGCCCGAAGATGTTGATATCGATATCCTAACCAATGCATGTCAGATTTTTGTAGGGACTCATGACTTCACCAATCTCTGTAGGCTTGAAGAAGGAAAAGAGCCGACTAGGACTGTAATTAGTTGTGACCCCTGGCTAGATAGTGAAAACAGACCCATAGGAATTTGCGTGGTTGCCAAATCATTTCTGTGGAATCAAGTCAGAAGAATGGCCTCCGCCATCACAGGGGTCGTATCGGGAGAATATGATCTAGACTTCCTAGCTAAATCTATTGAAAATCCAAATATTCCAGTTGATATGGGAATGGGGAGCCCTAGGGGTTTGATTCTTTGGGAAATAAATCATTCGGCACTGGATGGAATTGGAATGGGATCTGTCCCCGATACTAGAATATTCTCAAAGCCACCGTCTTCACTCAGGGGGCATAAGAATTGGATGGGATTGTGTAATTTGGAAATGTCGACATTGGTTAATTCAGAATGGATTAGAGAAATCGGTCTATCCTAATCCAAACTTCTTCACCATCATTACAGGGAAGGCTCTCTCTGAGGAATGAGTTAGAGATAATTTCAGCAGTTTTGGTATGCCTAGTTAAGTCAGGGATAAGCAAGGCACATTTTGACCATGTTTCAGAATCGATAGAGATGCTAGCATGAAAAGCCGTGGCCCCCCCAAACGATCTACCATCTCTCTCAAAGCCTTGAATTCTAATTGGCTCAAGCCCGACAACATCGTTTCCTTCGTCCAGTCCCGAAGCAACTCTCAATTTCCTGTATGGGTCCAAGCTCTCGCTTTCAAGATCCACATTCAATGTGCCAGGCCAAGCACTGGAACCTAGTACTTCTTTGAATTGCTCTTGGTAATGTGGTTGAGCCATGAAAACATGAGCCCTTCCAAGGCCACTTGACACCGCACCGTGTAGTAACACATCACTTCCTAATACATCTCCCTCATAAGGTTCAGCTTCAGTTCACAGATGATACACTGTGCCTTGCTTGGAAATACCCCATCCCATCTCTGATAAATACCTAAACTCATCACTCTCTTCCCTCAATAGAGGATTTGTATGGTTGAAATGAATGAATGAAATTTCGGGGTCTCCTTGTTTTCTATTTCCTAGTAATCCTAAGGTTTCCGTTACAGTGGGATGAGGAATTTCACTAACATCTCTGCTTGATATCTCATCATAATTCCAGAATGTCCCATCTATCAATGCTATGTCTACCTCCAGATCCTCAAGCCAATCCAGAATTTCCAACTCTTCTCCCAGAGTTTCTCGCCATGAATCCTGATCTGGCATGAAAAGTAGACTTTTTTTATCGCCTCTGATTATCAAAGCATGATTGTCCGATAGTTCAGATCTATGGGGAACTGGAATTGCTGTTAACGTAAATCCACAACCCGGAGTCGGTTCAAAGGGCTCCATCGGGCTCCAATAGTTTGGAATAATCACTCCTTGTTCAATCATTATTGACCACGAAGGTGTTGAATCTAGAAGTTCCCCCATGGAGGAGCTACAGTGAAGAATTATTCCCGAGGACCCCATTACTTCACGTCCAAACAATCCCAATCCATCCGTGTGTCCAAGATGAGCATGCGTCAATGAAACACTAGAGGGGGGCCAATCTGGAGTACCAACGGAATTCCATAAGTCAAATTGTCCTGCCATCATCCTGCTCGCCTCAATTATGTGACATGATCCATCTAGTCCTTGTAATCCCAACGAAACTGGCATTTTAGAGAGCTTGGGTGAGCGCCTAGCCTCTTCGCAACAACCCTTCAAACACCCTACTTGGGGAAACCCTCCATCCTGTGCGATTCCAAGCAAAGTCACCTCCACTGAACTCCCCTCCATACAACCGGATAGGCCTATGGGAAATGAATAACTCGCTCCGATGGAGCAATGTACCTCCTGCTTAATGGAGTGACATGGCGGCCGACATGTCTTGGATGTCAGAGAGACTAAATCAATTGAAAAAACAGGATTTGGATTGGAATCCTCCTGTATTAGAATCTGCGAGTACTTCTCATTGTAGGGTAGAGGGAAAAGATATGATCATGCTATCGGCAAATAATTATCTCAATCTAACAACTCATCCAAGAATAGTCGAGGCGGCTATTGAGGCTACGAGAAAATACGGGGCCGGATCAGGTTCTGTCAGGGCAATAGCCGGAACTCTTGATATCCACATAGAAGCCGAGAAAAAGGCTGCAGAATTCAAGGAAGTCGAATCATCTCTAATTTACTCAGCTGGATATACAGCAAATGTGGGCCTGATACCGTCTCTCGTCAGAGGCAAAGAAGATATTATCATCTCTGATGAACTGAATCATGGCTCCATAATTGATGGAGTAAGGCTGACCAAGGCAAGCAGAGCAGTATATCCTCACAATGATGTTGAGGCCCTGGAAAGAACTCTCAAAGATAATAAGAATGCAGAGAGGAAGCTAATCATTACTGATGGTGTTTTCAGCATGGATGGAGACATAGCTCCACTAGATGAAATTACACAAATAGCAGAGGAATATGGTGCTATGATAATGGTTGATGATTGTCATGGCGAGGGAGTACTCGGAGACGGCAAAGGGATAGTCGCACATTTCGGACTCCAAGGGCGTGTCGACTTTGAAATTGGCTCGTATTCTAAGGCTATGGGAGTTCAAGGAGGAATATTGGCGGGTTCCGATCTGGTGAGAAGTTATGCGCTTAACCATAGTAGATCGTGGCTTCTTTCTGGAAGCCAACCACCTGGAGTAGCCGCCGCCCAGAAGGCCGCTGTTGAAGTTTTGATGGAGGAACCTCAGCATGTAAGGAAACTATGGGAAAATACCAATTATTTCAGAATACAATTACAATCGATGGGATTTGATACGGGTCGTTCGGAGACTCCGATAATTCCAGTGATGTGTGGAGAAAGCAAAGTCGCTAAAGAACTCTCTAGTATGCTTGGCGAGAGTGGGATACTTGTAGGGGCCATAGTATTCCCAATGGTCTCGAGGGATAAAGCGAGAGTCAGGACTCAAATGTCATCAGGACTCACTCGTGAAGATTTGGACATAGTCCTATCAGAGTTCGAAAGATGTGGTAAGAAATTAAGATTGATTTAGGAGAGTGTATGATGTCTGTGGATCGCATTGAAAATGAAAGTAATATTTGGCCTATTTCTACGGAAATAAAAGTAAACTGGGGGGATATGGATGCTCTCGGACATGTCAATCATTCAGTTTTTGCAAAATGGATGGAGACCGTTAGAATGATCTATTTCTCAGAGATTGGAATGATGAATCTCTATGAAGATTCGAATATCGGACCAATTCTTGCCAGGATAGAAATAGACTACGAATTACCAATAGTATTCCCAGACGTGGTTACAGTAAGTACTTCGGTTTCTAGAATTGGAAACTCATCATTCGATATGAAATATAAAATAGAAAGTCTAAGCAATAAAGGAAAATCCGCGGCCACAGGAAGTGTAGTTTGTGTTCTATTGGATTATACTTCGGGGATGCCTCATAATATACCTCCCAAAATAAGGGAATCTATCGCCAGATTAGAGGGAGATTTCCACTACTAAGAAAATCAGATGATATCTATTACTTCTTGTAAATCAAAGTCAGATTCTGGATTCAATGTCTTGTTATCTCCATATACAGTCATTTTCATTCCTTCGAATGGCTCGATTCCTCTGTCTATCCTATCAATAATTCTCCATCTGGGGGCATACGATAGATGAATCCAAAGTGGCCCTGGAAGAATATATGCGAACCAACCCAATCTATCTAGAATAATCTCATACTGATTATCAATAATTGAGGCCGATAGTATAGTTAGTCCAATGAATGGAAGAGCAAAAAGAACCTTCCTAAGATAAAGAAGCCTTGCAGGGGGCCTCTTTACAATCGTTGAAACTAGAATTGAGAAAGCACCTAATATTGAAGTTATTGAGACAATTACAAGCATCTGGAAGAGCCAATCTCTCCCAATTTGAGAATACCCTTCACCCATGGAAAGACCACCATACGTCATTGGAGGTAGAAGCGCAATTGAAATCATAAGGCCGTAGAGCCCTCCGACAAAGATGGGATGGCATAGAGTCAGAGAATCTCTTAGGAAGAAATTGCTTACAGAACCCCCTCTTAGCATATGCCTATGCTCAGAATCCATGGATTCAACCACATTTTGCCACCCTTCCACGGCCCTCCGCCAACAACTCCCAATTATCACCATTGGGGTGTTTCCCAATCAAAATAGCTCACTAGGAAAATATCTGACCTCCTAATTAAGATTCAGAGAAGCAAATATATGCGGAGGGATTATGACTCCTTCACTAATCCCAATGGCCTAGGTGTGTGCATGGAAGGCGAAGAGACTCTATTCAATGTCCTTGAGTCTAATCTAGATACTGGCCTTAGGGGTATCCCTGTTGGCACCTGTCAGACTTCATATGTCGATCCAATAGAGGGAGTTCACTATGTTGGCTACCCAGTAGAAGATCTAGTAAATCTCGAAGAAGAGGATGTCATTTATCTCATGCTTTTCAAAGAGCTACCATCTCCAGAGCAATCGGAGAAGTTCAGGGCAGAACTTGCCCTTAGGGGCGAATCACTTCCAACCGGGGCATTGAGGGTGCTAGAATCACTAACTCCCGGAAGTGGCCATCCAATGGATTGGCTAGCAATAGGGATAATGGCACTCGGGACTGCTGAAGCCACAGGAGACATCCGGTCGGATTCAATGAATCTAATCGCTAGAATGCCTGAATTAATGGCCCGAGTTTTCCTGCTTAGGGGAGGTAAGAAGGAACAACTCAGGCCTCGTAAACCAGAGCTAGGACTGGTGGAGAATTTTGTCCATATGCTAGGAATAGAGGGCGAAGAGGCAGATAGAATGAATCGTGTTCTGAGATTCTTTTTCATCCTCCATATGGATCATGGAGGGGGCAATCTTTCCACATTCACCGGTAAAGCCGTAGCATCAGGAAGAGCATCTATCTATTCTGCTCTTTCTAGCGCTATGAACGCTCTTTCCGGACCCCTTCATGGAAGAGCGAATCAAGCAGTATTGGAGTTTATTCAGAGAATTGGAACATCTGACGAGAACGAGGTTTCATCATTTGTTAATGCAGAAATTGATGCTAGGAGGCCAATATACGGTTTTGGGCATGGCGTTCTAAGGGCCGAAGATCCAAGAGCTAGACTTCTGATAGGGCTAGGAGAGGAAATCTGTCCCGATGAAGATCTTTACAAGACCGTAAAGGTACTAAGAAAAATAACTCCTGATATCCTTAAGGAGAGGATTCCAAAAATAAGTAATCCATATCCCAATGTAGATCTTGGAAGCGGTACACTGCTTCATTCAGTGGGTTTCAGAAAGCCTGACTATTACACCACTTTCTTTGGTTGGGCTAGAGTTGCTGGGATATGTGCCCAGATACTAGATGAGAGAAATGCTAGAGAAGGCAGAGGGACTCCGATTTACAGGCCCAAGTATATCCCGCGTAACCAACCTCATCGTAGACTGTGATCACTGCTCTCTGAGAGAAGAAAGAGCATTTTCTACGGCCGCCATTGTAATCCTTTCACCACTTTCTCTAACCATGGTGGCAACCTTCTCGACCTCGTGATCTTTCGCACCCGCGGCAGCTACCATATTCATCAGATGTAATTTCATATGGCCAGCCTGTATTCCAACAGTGGCGAGTGCCCTCAAAGCACCAAGGTTCTGTGCCAGTCCCGCTGCCGCCATTACCTTGGCCAGATCATTAGCGGTACGCAGTCCCAATAATGCAACATTTGCTTGTGCGCCAGGATGGATTCTAACGGCACCTCCTACCAATCCCACAGCCATTGGAATCTCAATCGAACCAACTAGATTGCCATCGGAGTCTTTTTCCCAGTGAGTCATTGAGGAATATTCTCTTCCAAAGGAGGCATACGAGTGAGCTCCTGATTCTATGGCTCTCCAGTCCTGTCCGCACGCTATAGCAATAGGTGAAATTGCATTCATAATTCCCTTATTGTGAGTGGTTGCCCTAAATGGGTCGGCGGCGGCAAAGTGATACGCCTGAATCACTCCATCAATAACATTGGAGCCATTCTCCGAATCTTTGCCATCATCTGACATCTCTTCGGGAGTGAATATTGCACTTACCTTGGCTAGTCTATGTACTGCTAGATTACTGATTATACGGAGTATTACAGTTCCAGAACTCAACTCCTCAATTCTTTGAGCTATTGTCTCTGCCATGGTATTGACCGCATTGGCTCCCATCGCATCCCTACAATCAACTAGAATATGCACAATAACCATCGGCCCAGATTCCGTCTCTATTACTCGAACTTCTACGTCCCTGCACCCTCCCCCAAATTTTACAAGGATCGGATCAACTTCGTTACAAGCATCAATCAACTCGTTCTTGGATGAGAGTATGGCATCTTTTGCCAAGTCTGGATTCTCACATCCAACAACCTGAATTTGACCTATCATTACGGGAGCATCATTATCTGAAACAAAACCCCCATTGGAATGGCATCTCTTAGCCATGTTGGAAGCAGCCGCTACCACACTCGCTTCTTCCACAACGAATGGTATCAGATAATGCTCGCCATCAATAATGAAGTTTGTAGCCACTCCAATCGGTAACGAGTATGTGCCAATTACATTCTCTATCATCCTATCTGCAACTTCTTCTGAAAGCTCCCCATTAGAGGCCCAGGCCTCTATCATATCGTCCTCAAGTCCTGCAATCTCTGAGAGCAAGCTCCTCCTCTCTGAGACAGATAGTTTGTAGAATCCTTTCAATCGACTGCTATCCACTGGCATGTTATCGTACCTTGTCGGCGAAAACACCCTTCTGTACATTTCGCTTGAATATCTCACATAATATCACTTAGCCGACCAAATCATCCGATCCAGCTATCATATTTTCATTGAAATAAAGCGTTAATTTGACCATTAACGCTTTGTTAACGCATAATTAAAGCGTTAGTAACACGTTAATATAAGTAATAAATATTCGACTCACTAATCTAAACTATTGAAAATTTAGTATCTAAAAATACGTAAATATACGTTAATAATAACTTTGCTATCTGTTAGTAAACGTTAATGTTATGTACTCTTGACTATTCACCAACATCGTGGCAGGCGATGTATCCGAGAATCTTGGATTGCCCTTGTTGAGGGGCAACCCCTTCGATCTGAGGCCAATCGAGAGTGGCAGGGCTGAGTACCTGGTCGGAAGGGATAGACTAATCGCTTCTTGGAGAGAGCATATTATCTCACAATCCCCAAGGATGTTGCTACTTGTTGGAGAGAGGGGTTCGGGCCGTTCATCTGTTGTGAGAACTTTAGCTTCACAGACGAGAAGAAGTTTCATTGGCCAATATTGGCCTACAAATGATCCCGTGAATGCAATAATTCATGAGTTAGCAATTCACTTCTGTGGGTTTAGTTCATCGGGTTCAAATCAGAAAATGATAGATGACTTAGTCTCCAATCTAGAGGAGAGTTCTGGATCTCTCCCTGTGATATCTCTTGACTATCCGTCAAATATAGAAATCTCTATGTTATTGAATTCAATATCTCCCATTCTTCAAAGACTGAGGGCACTAGTCATCATAGTACTGACGCCCTCTCAACTATCTTCTATTGATGAAGAGACTCTTGAGCTTTATGACAGGCCAGAATATACGACACATCTATCTAAAGAGCAAATCCAAGAGTTATCTAACCGACTCGTATCTAGAAAGGCTAGAGAGAAATGGATTATTGATGATATTTTGCTATCAAGGATTCATGAATCTACTTCTGGAAACCCTAGAGATGTCATTCGACTTCTGAGGGATCTCATCGATGAGAGAAGGGATGTCGGTGCACACGGGGCACTAGAGAGACTAATGCGTTGGAAAATTACTCATGAACCCAGTTATGGAAATGAAGAAGATGCGAAAAAGCAATTTTTATTCTCGGATGAATCTCAGGGCCATATCGCTGAAGAAGATAGCCAATTATCTGTAGAAGATCCTTCCGAAAACCGAGATTTCAGATTTCAATCGACTAATTCCGATAGTGACGAATCAATCCAAGAAGTCACTAAATACATCGAAGATCAAGGAGATATCCTTCCTAGTGATGATCTTGAAGAATACCACATAAATTTCCAAACAGAAACAGGTGAAAGCCAAGTAAATAGGGAGGATTTCTCTGAAGAACCGGACGACTTATGGGAAGATGACTCAGATAATGATGTAGAAGAAATAACTGTAGAAAGTAATACTGAGCAAGGTACATTGGACGATTTTGTCTACATGCAACCGGGTACAGAGCCTCCAATGTTTAATTCAGGAAGTGGATTCAATGGTCTCGCCCAGAGATCAAAATTAGCTCAGAGCCAACAGCCCAATGAAGAAGAAGATACCCCAATCATAGAATCAGTATCTGAAATTTCACATCTCTGGGAGGGGCGCCAGATAGACATTGAAAGCAATCAACCGGAAAACAATATTCCTAACATTAGTAATATAGAGCCAGAGTGGGAAGCCGAAGATCCGCAACTCCCAGAAAAAGAAACCTCTAGTGTCATTTCTACTGATTCAGCACACTGGTCAGTGGAACCTTCAATGGCCTCTTCCTTGCCTGTTTTCGAAAATCCTGAAACTGAGATTATTGATACTCCATTTGGTATTGAAGACGCTCCCGTTCAACCAATTGATACTATTGAAAATAAAACTGAAAAATCTCCTAGGAAAAACTTCCGTCCAACTACTTCATGGGAGCCAGACAATCCTCTTGATGAAGAGAGGATTACATACCTCAATGAAGCTGAAATGCTAGTGATATCAATGGCTTCCAAGAGAGAGATTTCTCCCTCGGATGCAGAACTCCAGGCCAGACTTGAGGTAGGAAGGCCTCGCCTTTCTCAGATATACAATGGTCTTTACAAGTCCGGATACCTTTCTGTCAGGAAGCAAGGAAGAAAGAGACTATTCAAAATCACAGAAGCGGCACAGAAACTAGTGGAGGCATAATATGGATGAAAACGTATTAATTACCGAAGAAAGAGTGAAGAAATATATCTCAATCACTCTTCAAGCAAGGAAGAAGGCCACACCAAATAAGCTTAGCAAGGCGGACTTAGAAAGATTGGACTCTATGATGAGGATGTGTGATGACTACTTCTCAGATGCAAAATACTTCCTTGAGAATGGGGACTTAATCCGAGCATTCGGAGCAATAAACTACTCTCACGCATGGATTGATGCGGCAGTAAGAATCGGCTTAATGGATGGGCATGGCGATGATGTTCTGTTCACTCTGCCTTAATCAACAAGGCGTAGCATTCTATCTGATACAACTTCGATATAGGAGCAACCAGACTCAGATAGTTTTTCCTTCAATCTAGTATCGACTGTGAGTACCGGCCAGTTATTCATTTTTGAAAGGTGTATTAGCATCATATCGGTATGCTTCTCCCCGGGAGGATCATCCATCATATCTGAGCGACTCTTCAAGAGTCCAAGGAGAAGCCCTCTCTTGCCCCTAGATATGTCATTCAGCTCTTTCCAGACACTATCAATTACTATCAGATCCGGCTTTCCAATGACATTGGACATTGCAGAATCTAGGTTTAGTCCAGCCTTGACCAATGCAATCCAGCCACAAGTATCGACGAGAACTCCCGCCAATTAATCACCCTTTGATAGTTCCATGGCCTATCAGTCTCCATCGGGCGCCCACCCTTCTAGATAATGTGATCCTGCTTCCTTTCTTCGCACATATTGGCAATCTCAGTGCGAGCTTAGCCTCTCCCTTCTTGGAGGACGATACAGTTCCAACACTGGTGGCCGTAGCAGAGTTTACCATCAGCATCTCATTTGTTTGTAGTGGCTTCACCATTCCCTCTTCGCCTTCTCCTCCTGAGACCATCTTATCTAAAAGCTCCAATTTAAGATCCAAAGATTCCCAGACAGGAGGTAGCTCCCCTTCCTTTGCCATCACTTGTCCTGAGAGATCATCTGCCTTCGTTGACATCGGGTCCATAGGGGTAGCAATTCCACAAAGTCCACCAGCATGGGCTGATTCAAGATCTAGTCCACCAGCTTGGATATTTTCTATAGTGGTCTTCAAAGGCTCCCATCTAGTTTTATTTCCCTCTGAAATCCTTCTTCCGGGAGCGATTAATATAGAGTCTCCAACACTAAAAGATCCTTCGACAATACTCCCTCCTATTATCCCCCCTCTCAGTTTATTCGGTCTCGAACCGGGCCTATTGACATCGAAAGAACGTGCTACATACATCAGACCCTTGTCCGTGGAGTCTAGGGAAGGACTAGGAATCGTATCCTCTATTGCCTGAATCAACATGTCAAGATTAACATCATGATGCGCTGAAACAGGAACTATCGGAGATCCCTCTGCTATTGTACCTTCAATGAAGGACAGTATTTCTTGGTAAGACTCGATTGCACGCTCTTTACTAACGAGATCGACCTTGTTCTGTACTACGACTATGTTTTGTATACCTGCAATCTGTAATGCGGCCAAATGCTCTCTCGTTTGCGCTTGTGGACATTTCTCATTAGCGGCCACCAATAGTAAAGCACCATCCATTATAGCGGCACCTGAGATCATGACCGCCATCAGGGTCTCGTGTCCCGGCGCATCCACAAATGAAATAACTCTTAGAAGCTCATCTTCAGAGTCTGCTCCTCCATCTGGATTTTTTCCTCTGGCATAGTATTCTCCTTCCTTATTCTTGTAAAATGCAGTATCTGCATATCCAAGTTTTATGCTGATGCCACGCTTCCTCTCTTCGGAATGAGTATCTGTCCAAGTACCAGAAAGAGCTTGTGTGAGAGTAGTCTTTCCATGGTCTACGTGCCCGACCATTCCAATGTTAACTTCCGGCTGACTAGGTAGATCACTCGCCAGCTAGACCATCTCCTACTATTCACTCCTCTTCATCAGAGGACTGATCCGCAGGAACTTCTTCTTCAATGCCAAATATGACGCCAAGTGGCCTTTTCCCAGCCTCAACTATCTTCAGGTTAATCTGTCTAGTTTCCTGCCCTATTACGTTACCACGAAGGTTCCTCCTCCTTCTTAGCCCGTCATACTTGTAGCGGTAGGTCTTGCCCTTCTTGTTGACCTTCTTATCTCCCTTGTAACCTATCCCAGCGGTGATTAGTACTGATTTTACTCCACTGCCATCAAGATCCGGGCGCATAGGCCTTCCTGTTAGATCGGATCCTCCTGTGATTTCCAGGCGGTATCCAGTTAGTGATTGGTCACCTTCCCCGATAAACATCCCATCTACCGAATCGCCTATCTTCTTTCCTAAGAAATGATTGTAATTTGAACCTGTTATTTCAACCGAGAAGGCACGCCCTCCATATTTTGGATTCGTATCGTTAACGACTGCCTTGAATGACTGTTCGCCTGCCATATTTACACCTTGGACGGCAATCCGACATGAGGCCCCTATAAGAGCGGTTCGGAAGTAATGGCAAACCCCCTTCACCGCTTCGTGAACTCTTCCTCAATTCTACTTCCTATTGTTGCGGGCGCTGTATTGGTCATTGTAATGTATGTAGTTCTGCCCCTGCCGACTGAAGTATTAGTTGATCGGGCTTCCAACAAACCTTCCTTTTCTAGTGCTTTGAGATGTTTCCAGAATGTCGTATAACTCCGTGGCTTTACTCCAAATTCCTCACAGATCACTTCATACAACTTCCTAGCATCTCCACTTGATATCTCCTCTTCCTTACGTAATCTTCTGCAAATCCCAAGAAGTACAAGCTTCTGATGAGCACTAAGGGAGTCAACTTGGCTCGGCTCTACAGAAGCAGGCCTTATCGTGCTCGGCATTACATCATCCAACGTTACCTCTCCCCTTCCATCCATCTCCGCCCTCCTTACTGCGGCCTCAAGAAGCTCGATAGCTAGCCTAGCATCGCCAGTGCCCTCAGCAAATCTCCCTATCTTCTCGAGAATATCATCGCTCACTGAACCGGATCTACAAGATGCCTCATATCTCTGTTTAGAAATTCCAATCAGGCCATCATAATCATATGGCTCCAGCTTCAGTACGTTACTCTCCCCTAACCTCGAGATTATTGCTGGCTCCATCATGCCCATCAGTGTCAGGTCCTGACTAACTAGAACCAGGGAGATAGTTCCTTGCCCGCCCTGTCCTTCATCGATTCGTAGTAGTTTGTAGATCAAATCGCTATTATCTCTCCTGATGAGGACATCAACCTCGTCCAATACCAATATCATATGGAGTCCCCTGGACCGAATATTCCTTCTTATGGACTGAATAATTTCTCCAGAGCTAAAACCTCTCTCAGGATGCCGGGAGTCCAAAGATAGTGCAATCTGTTGTAAGACCTGATTCGTAGAGGGATGATTACGACAATTAACATGAGATAGAGTCATCTTTCTAACTCCATCCAACTCTCTGATTAAATCCTCTCCAAATCTTCTAGTTAGCACGGTTTTTCCTGTCCCAACATGCCCAATAACCACCGCGCGACCACTCACTCCATCGCTCCCTATTCCCATGAACATCGAGGCCAAAAGCCCTAGTTCCCTGTCTCTTCCAACAAGATTTGGGGGAGTCCAATCGAATGAAAGTGGCCCTCTGTCGACAAGTATCTTGCCAGCTCCGATATTGTCTAGGTAGTCGGCCATCAGTCTCCTCGTGTTAACATCGTTATTAGACATATTCGGGACAGGATGACAATCAAGTACGAATTATGTCTACGGATAATTTTCCAAATCAGTGTATTTGGTCAAATTTATACCCATTTTCCCACTTTTTCTCACCCAAACAAACTTCTAGCTCATAGGGAGTAATCATTGGCTTACCGTACTTAACTGCATCATCTATTGCTATTCTTGGACATGCGGTATTTACAAACACATCAACAGGATAGAAGTCTATCAATTCGGGCCCAACGTGTTCTATTGCAAGTAGAAATCCTTTCTTTCCATGTTTTTCTAACTTCCTTTTCATCCTCAGGGCAAGGTTTCTCCTCATTTGTCCAGGTTTAGATCCTATTATGATGCCGAACCTGTCCTTGTCCATTGAAGACATAATTAACCCTGAACGTTGCCTTAGTATTCTCTCAATCCTTTCTCTACCCATTTCTCTTGCCTCACCCGTGTAAGGGTCCAGCATGGCTAGTGGTTTTCCAGTATGTAGGACTAGGCCTATTGGGTGAAAATCACCACTGCCTAGGAAAATGTAGTGTCCGACCGTAGGATCGTCGCCAGAATAGTTGCATCCAAGGACCTGCCCGGGAAATGATAGTCTAGCTCCTCCGACTGGAATCGTAACATCAAATCCCGCATCCTCAAAGTGCTTCTTGAACGTAGGTAAAAGGTGTAGGTGCTGAATACTCCCCACAAGTCCAAGTTTCGTATCTGTGAGGGGGGCTACTCTTCCAACCATGTCCTCAAATCGATCAAGCGCTTCTAACTCAGATAAGACAGGACCGGAGTCATCATTCATCCTGCTGATGGCTATTTCACGATGGGCAGTGAGATATGGCATGACTGGCGCAATCTCAGGGTTTCCATCATAGGTGACTGGAATGAATTGTGTTGGCATGCCAGAATCAATATTCATCTGTGAATGCCCCATGTGAGCTACCAAGTCAATACCAAAATTTTGCATCTTATCATGAACTAAGTCACACGCTCCATAACAGGGGTCCGCCGAAAGAATAACTCTGGCCGATGTTTCAGTTTCTATTGTATCCATCATTTCTAGAGCCTGCATTTTCAAGCCCTCGGGAACCTGTAAAGCAATTAATTTATGATCATTTGATTTTATTCTTTCAACTAAATCGTCAAGTTGAAAATCATGTCTGTCAAGGTCCATAGGTAATCACTCAAGTATCTCGACTCTTCCATCTACTATGTCAATTCTAGCCAGAGTTCTAATGGGCCACTCGGGCCTCTCTATTGAAAGCCTCTCACGGCCATTTCCCTTTTCGATAGCAATAATGATGTCTTGTAGCTTCGCACCAATTCCCTCTATCGCTTCAAGGATGGGCTCCAATGTGCCTCCAGTAGAAATTACATCATCTACAATTAGTATCCTTTCCCCAGGTTTGATATCGTTGATATATGTGGTGGATTCTGAATATCCCGTGGAAACATTAACTTCCACTTCCCCTTTCATTCCATAAGACCTCTTTCTAATGACAACAGTAGGTTTTCCTGAGGCCTCACCAACTGCAGCCAATAATGGTAATCCCATGGCCTCAACACTGACTATGAGGTCTATTTCCGACCAATCGACCATCGAGATGATTAGGTCTCTTGTGGCACGAAGAACATTAGCATCCATCCTCGGTATCCCATCTGAAATTGGATGTATGAAGTAGGGATATTCTCCTTTCCAAATTATCGGAGCGCCCCTCAGTGAATCCTGAAGTACAGTAAGGGGGTCGCCGGGCTCCATTGCCCACCAACCTCAGACTTTGCCCTTCAAGTGCTCGGCTCCCCTGACAACTCTCTGGGAACAAGGAGTGGGGAACTTACAGCTCGCTTTACGAAGGGCATCCCTAGCCGCATCATAATTTTCTGGATTCAAATGGATGGACACAATAGTCTGTCCCCTCAATACTCTCGCTGCAGTTCCTACATTCTTCCCGAACGCCTGCCTCATTCCCTGGGAAACACGATCAGCACCTGCACCAGTGGCCTGCTTATTTTCTCGTAGAATTTGATGCGGGTAAACATGAATCCTGAGGGCATATCCATCGACACCAGCTGAATTTCTTATTGTAGCATTAGCTACCTGTCTAGCCGACTCAAGAGCACTATCTCTGATTTGACACGCATTATCTGATGTAAGCTCAACAACTATTGGAAAATCTCCTGCCTCAGCAGCCTTCCTATTCCCCATGAAGTACCTGAGAATACGATTGTTTGGCACTCCTCCGGTGTACTCTCTGCGAGTAAATGACTGCCCCTTTACTTGACGGTACATCTTCGCTGGTTTGCGTGCCACATACTCACCTCTCTGGCGGGCGACCAACCCCCCATATTTAATCGTGAGGACAAAGTAGCGAGAGCTTCTCAACCATTCGAAACACGTTCACTCTGTTTCTGGACCTCTCTAACTCCTACAACAATTAGAATGAATCCAACTATCATGGATGCGCCAATCTTCTCATCTAATAATGCCCAACCCCCTATTACTCCAAAAACAGGAACGAGGAAAACATAGGAAGAAGCGGCCGTTGGTCCAATTACCTCTATTCCTCTCGCAAATAATACGTAAGCAAGAACAGTTGAAATTATTCCAAGATATGCAACAGTTGCCCATTCGGCAGAGCTGGGGGCGGGTATTCCGAAAGACCAGATTTCGAAAACCATCCAAGGAGTTAGTAGAATCCACCCAATGAATGAGTACCAGACTACTATCTCAAGAGGAGAAACATCACTTTTTCGTGATAGCAAAATCTTGGTTAAATTAGTAGTCGTGGCCCAGGATAAAGCTGCCATCAGAATCATCAAATCTCCTATTAATCGGTGATTAAACGGAATATCTGAGTTTGGACTCCATCCGATAACAACAACAACCCCAGTAATCCCAGTGAGAAGACCTAGGGACATTCTACCAGTAATTTTCTGATGTAGCATGGGAGCTGCCAAGAGAACAGTAAAAACAGGATTTAGAGAAACTATCAGGGAAGCATCTCCCGCCGCCGTCCAAGACATTCCATGCATGAAAAATAATTGATAACACATAGTCCCGAAAATACCTAGCCAAATCGATAATCTCCATGATTCTACGTCCGGAGGGATGAATCTGAAGCCCCCTCTGGGCCTATTCGCTAAATACCAGATGAAGAACACCACAACTGCAAATGCATATCTTAGCCATGCTGAAGTAGCTGGCTCGAGGGTAGCGGAATTACTGTCATCGGTACCGTAACTAAGAAATCTGCCAGCGGCCCAAGTAGAGCCCCAAATGATGGCCGCCAACAATAGTAGGAGGTGCGTCCTAAACTCCTCGGTTTTTGATTCCACTATCGGGCCCCCGGGAGTCAAGCACTCTCGCAGATGCTTTGGATGCGTTTTGTAAATCCGGGATCAGTGGCACTCACACAATCATCCCCTTCCACACACCCACCGGTCTTCGAAGCTATTATCATCGCGGTCATTGCCATTCTATGATCGGAATAAGTCAGTACAGGGTCGTCAGGACGGGATGGTTCCTGTCCTCCCGGGACAATAATGCCATCACTACTTTCCATTGATTTTATTCCGAATGAACCAAGCATCTCTACTGTCTTGGATATCCGATCACTTTCCTTCCCCCTGGCATGTGCACATCCTGTGATTCTCCCACCAGTTCCAATTGCCATTATTGCGGCAGAGGGGGTGATAATATCGGATGCATGCGTTAAATCTAGAATCTCTGAACCGCGAGTTAACATATCGATAGCTTTCTTCAATCCGACAATCTCATCGACCTTATTTTTTCTAATCTCAACTCCATGAATTCTAGAGAAAAGAGTAGCCATCGGTATCAAGCTTTCCTCAGCGGATACTTCAATGAATGAGGGTGTACAAACTTCCCATGGGCCTAGCCGTATTTCGTCCCTATCGATGCCGATATCTTTCCCTGACATTGAGCATATTTTCTTAGTCAGTTCCCAATATCCTTGGCTAACAGGTGACCCCTTCATTTTGAGAGTAATTTCATGTGGTAGGCTGGGAGATGCCAGGGCCATGGCAGTCAAACCCTGACTTGTTCCACTCCAATCAAGAGATGCATCTTTAGAGCTAATCCTTCCCGATATTGTCCTAGGTATAGAATTACTACTTATCTCGCAACCAAGTTGAGATAGAGCCTCACAGAGTCCTACAGAAGTCCTCCTTCTAAGTGAACTATCTCCATCTATTAAGGTATCGCCTTCCAAACAAGCAGACATCGCCGAGACCACGCTAGCCGTGGTTCCAGAATTTCCACAATTCAGAACATGATCAGGCACATACAGTCCATCTCCTAAACCTTCGATTAGCCAATCTCCTTCTCCAAAATCGATTTTAGAGCCCATTGTTGCCAAACAATTTGCCATCGAGAAACAGTCCGCTCCTGGCACTCCTTCAAATGAAATATTGGTCTCTTCATGACTCTGAGATCCAAGAGCGAGCCATCTAATCATATGGCTCTTTGAAGGAGGTATTAACCAGTCAAAAGAACCGGTCAGATCGGTACCATCGAATTCCCTCATGAGCCCACGTATAGCTCATTCATGTTGAATCCTCGTATCTCTGCTTCTAATCCAATCTCCGAAGTCAACAGAAGAATCCCACTCTCTAGATACCTCATCTATGACGCTCAAATGCATGGTTTCATGTAATCCTCCAGTAGTCTTAACTAGATTATTTCGAAGAAGCATTTTTGGACTCAATCCCGGCATTATTACCCCTATTGCCCAAGGGACTCTTCCTGGGTAAACCTCGTTTACATGATTGACTATGTTTGTGGTACAGGTGTTCGTGAGTGTGTTGTACCACTCTGGCTTTTCTGCCAACTTGTTCGTCCTTCTTATGTAAGACTCCAGCATCCTCCTTTCGTTTCCCGGTCCAAGAACCACCCCTTCGAAAAGATGCGTCTTAGATTTCAGTCTGCATCGAGACCTCACTCCGATTATATCACGCTCAGTTCCCCAGACATAGATTAACTCATAAGTTCTGAAAATGCCTTTCAAAGGGTCATAAGAGACTCCTTTCTTCTTTCTAACCTCGATTGAGCAAGCTAGTCTTCTACCATCTTCAAATTCGTAGCTCAGTATAGTATGGGCCATCTCCCTTCTTTCAGGGCTAAAGTATTCGAGTACAAACCATATCTTCGTCACCTTACTCGGGTCCACTTTCACATCTATCCATCGTTCATCGTAATCCTTGGTAGTTCTCCAATTGAAATCACGGACATTTCTGAATAATGCCATATCTCCTTCATATTCAATAGTGGCCAGCCTTTCATTATCATTGACCCACGATCTTTCATTTGAGGGGGACATCGCGAAATGCCTCCTGAGGATCAGTATCAGAGCTATTGAAAATATCAGAAAAATGACGATAGTCAAATCTGCGATAGACGCCACAGACTCCCGTAACCGCATCAGGAAATAACTCATGCCCAGAATTAATGGCGCGGCAGGGGAGATTCGAACTCCCGAGGTGAAACACCACTGGATTAGCAATCCAGCGCAATGGCCAGGCTATGCGACTGCCGCAGCGCTCTGGCGACCATAGGTCTCCGCTTAAGCCGAGCGGTCTCACTCTTCTTCTTCAGAGGCTCTGATATCAACCAGTGAAGAGGGCAATCTCGCTACAAATATGACCTCATCTGAATATCCCTTTTTATCTGGCTTCCTCAATTCCATTATTCTGGTCCCCTTTGTGACCTTGCCAAGGGTTTCCTTTGTCTGAATAGAAGACATTCTAATCATCATTCCCTTCGAGGTCAACATGAATAATTGATCATTGAGGTCCGGTATCTGCCTGACTGCTACAATCTCATCATCTTCGTCAAGAGCCATAGTTTTGACTCCTTTTGTCCCCCTATTTGTTCTCCTGTAACCATCTCTTTCGACTATGGCCTCACCACTCTCATCAATCACGGGGCCTCCTGTTGCCTCATCAGTCACTGCAATCATCTCGCCCGAACCAAGTCTACTCCTCTTAGCCATACCGTGCTTAGATACCGTAAGCACACTAGTTTCGAAGTCATCAGTAACTATCATTCCAATGACTCGGTCACCTTTACTGAGTTTCATCCCAGATACGCCTTGGCTGACTCTACCCTGTACTCTGACTAACTGAGTAGTTTGCTCCTCTCCAGTAGAAGGATCAACTCTTTTCCTTACTTCGGCGGGCATAAACCTACATGCATTGCCCTTGGCAGAAACCAGTACAACATGATCCTCTTCAGTAGCCGATCTCACGGAAACAAGCGAATCAGAGGCGCCTTCTGCAAATTTTATTGCATATTTTCCATTTCTATTTATCTTGACATATTCTGATAATTGACTTCTTTTGATCCTTCCATTCAGAGTTGAGAATATTAGGTAATGACCATCTGGATTATCAATGAGTTGCTTATTCATTGGTAGGATAGATATCACTTTCTCTTCGTCTCTTATCCCTGCTAATAGATTCCTAATGTGAGTCCCTCTTCCGTATCTGCTTGCAGAAGGGGTTTCCCATGCCCTAAGTCCGTACACCCTTCCATGATTCGTAAATATGAGTAACCTGTCCTTACTGAAGCAAGTAAGTATTGATTTCGGAAAATCCTCGTCCTTTGTAGTCACGCCCTTGAGTCCTTTTCCTCCTCTATTCTGAAGTCTGAAAGATTCTACTGGCATATGTCGGATATAATTGTCTTCAGAGAGGGATATTACGATTGCTCGCTCCTCGATCAAATCTTCCCTATCCATTGACAGAGGCATCGGATCGATGGAAGATCTACGCTCATCGCCATGTTTCTCCACCATTTCATCAAGCTCCTCAATTAATATCTGAAGACGTCGGGGTCTAGAGGAAATTATATCTTGCAAATCCGCAATTTTAATTTTTAATTCATCATATTCGTTCTTCACCTTCTCTACATCTAGACGGCTCAATTGATATAATCGACGTTCTGCTATGGCTTTGGCCTGAGGTTCTGTAAAGTCAAATTTGGATATCCCAGAGAACTTCTCAATTCCCTGTAATACCGACTCAAATTGATCCCTGCCTGAACTTGCCTTACCAACTGCAATAACATCATCAATTCTGTCTTGTGCCTTCACTAGCCCCTCAAGAATATGGGCCCTAGCCTCAGCTTTTTCTAACTCAAATTTGGCCCTTCTTTCAATGACTGACTCTCTGTGCTCAACATACGTGTGTAATATTACTGGTAGGGTCAAAAGTACTGGCCTGCCGTCCAAGATCCCCATCATATTTGCCGAATATGACTCTTGCAACCTACTAGATTTGAATAGCTGGTTAAGAACTGCATTAGGATCAGCATTATTCTTGACTTCTATAACGACCCTTATCCCTTCTTTAGATGACTCATCTCTGATGTCCCTGATTCCTATTACTGAGCCCTTTGAAACTAAATCAGCTATGTGAACGAGCATATCCGATTTCTTTACTTGATATGGGATTTCATGAATTATTATCATTTTTCCTTTGGAATCATCTTGTACATCACACTTTGACCGAACATGAAACCTTCCCTTGCCTGTTGAGTACATATCGAGGATGCCATCTATTCCATGGATGGTAGCACCAGTCGGAAAATCAGGCCCCTTGATATGACTCATATACTCCTCAATAGGAATATTTGGTATTTCCTTACTCTCAGCTCCTTCCTGGAGGATGTGATCGACGTGCATCCTAACCGCTCCTGCCACCTCAGTAAGGTTGTGAGGAGGCATCCTCGTTGCCATTCCGACCGCGATCCCATCACTCCCATTCAGCAGTAGATTTGGCAATCTTGCAGGTAGAACGGTCGGCTCCATTTCTGAATCATCAAAATTAGGCTGAAAATCAACAGTTTTTTTCTCAATATCCTCCAGCATGTGTTTTGAAATCTTATCCAACCTACTTTCTGTATAACGCATCGCTGCAGGCGGATCGCCATCAATAGAACCAAAATTACCCTGTCCATCAACAAGTGGGTATCGCAACGAGAACTCTTGCGCCATCCTAACCATCGTATCATAGATCGACAGATCCCCATGAGGGTGATATTTACCCATCACTTCACCTACTGAACGTGCAGATTTACTGTATTTCCTCTCAGAAGTGTGACCTCCTTCATACATCCCATAAAGAACACGTCGGTGTACCGGCTTCAAACCGTCTCTAACATCGGGTAAAGCTCTGCCAATAATGACTGACATTGCATAATTGATGTATGATGTCTTCATTTCTTTGTTCAAAGTATGATTTAGTATATTCTCATTTTTTATGGATAAATCTTCATTTGTGTTTTCTTCAGATGTCAAGATTTGTCACCTCCTTAGCGTATTTTTCTATAAATGCCCTACGATCAGGCACATCTTCGCCCATTAATATCTCAAATAGCCTATCGGTTTCCTCCGCGTCTTGAACTGTTACCTTTAACATAGTTCTAGTCTCTGGATTCATCGTAGTTTCCCAGAGTTGTTCTGGATTCATCTCACCCAGTCCCTTGTATCTCTGCACGCCAATTTTAGCATTAGGATTATCTCCCTGTAACTCTAACATTACCATATCTCTTTCTTCATCCGAGAATACATATCTGCTCACTCTTCCTTTAGATAATTGATACAGTGGAGGCTGAGCGATATAGACATGGCCCTCTTCTATAGCGGGCCTCATGAACCTCCAGAGGAATGTCAACATCAGTGTCCTTATGTGCGCGCCATCAATATCTGCATCACACATTATTATTATCTTAGAATACCGTAATTTACTGGCATCAAAAGATCCCTCCTCTTCGCTATTATTTCCAACGCCAGCTCCAAGGGCACGAATCATCGTCTGAATTTCCTGATTCTGGAATACTTTTGCGGCATTATGCTTCTGTCGCTCTACATTGAGTATCTTCCCCCTCAGGGGAAGTATCGCCTGTATCCTTCGATCTCTGCCAGTTTTTGCTGAACCTCCTGCGGAATCTCCCTCGACAAGATATACCTCGCACTCACTAGGGTCCCTTGATTGACAGTCCGCAAGCTTCCCTGGTAGCCCCCCTCCTTCTAAGACGCCCTTCCTGCGGGTCAAATCCCTAGCTTTTCTTGCCGCCTCCCTAGCTTTAGATGCGAGAAGGGCCTTTTCGACAATTTGCTTAGCAACCGATGGATTTTCTTCGAAGAACTCGCCCAATTTGTCATAGACAATGGTCTGTACTATGCCGGTGACCTCACTACTCACAAGCTTATCCTTTGTCTGCGATGAGAATGACGGATCTGGATGCTTTACGCTGACTACCGCTGCTAATCCCTCTCTGACATCATCTCCTGATAAAGCGTCTCCTTTGAGTAATTTCTTCTTCTTCGCATATGAGTTAACAGAACTAGTAAGGGCAGTACGAAGACCTGACATATGAGTTCCTCCATCTTTGTTCCTTATGATGTTAGTATAGCAACGAATAGACTCACTGAAAGCATCCGACCACTGTAAAGCCAGCTCTACCTCTACATTTCCTTTCTCGATTTCCTTATCTCCTCTGATCTTTATAACGTCTGAATGTAAGACCTCCCTCCGTTCATTTAACTGCCTCACATATTCGGAAAGCCCTCCTTCATACAGGTGCTCTGATGTATGTTTGTTCTCATCCCTCTCATCGGTAATCGTAATTTTCAATCCCGCATTCAGGAAAGCGGTCTCCCCTACACGTGTATCTACCTCTTCGAAATCAAAATCTGTGATATCGGTGAATATTGACAGATCAGGACGGAATGAGATCTTTGTGCCTGTATCTTCACACGTTCCGATCTCCTTCAATGCTTCAACTGGAACTCCCGCCTCATATCTTTGAAAATAGATGATGCCATCTCTGTGAATGGTCATTTCCATCCATTCCGATACCGCATTCACCGCAGAAACACCAACTCCATGAAGTCCCCCTGATACTTTGTAAGAGCTATTGTCGAACTTCCCGCCCGCATGTAACTTGGTCATTATTACCTCAGCCGCAGATATTCCATATTCCTCATGAATGCCGACAGGGATCCCTCTCCCGTAATCTCTTACTGAAAGTGAACCACCTTCATGAAGAGTGATATCAATTGAATCGGTGTGACCGGCGAGATGTTCGTCTACGGAGTTATCCACAACCTCCCAGATGCAGTGGTGGAGTGCAGAACCGTCATGAGGATCGCCAAGGTACATACCCGGTCTTTTTCTAACTGCTTCTAATCCT
Source organism: Euryarchaeota archaeon UBA121 (assembly GCA_002499865.1). Lineage (GTDB taxonomy): Archaea > Thermoplasmatota > Poseidoniia > Poseidoniales > Thalassarchaeaceae > MGIIb-O5. The sequence continues at coordinate 44,430 of DANL01000081.1, forward strand.
TCAAGGACCTGTATGCTATCAGCATCATAGTCATCTGCCACAATAATCAACTCAATTTCTTGAGGGTTCCGTAGGAACCCTCAATCGTAATGGTATAATCTAGTGGTAGGTGGTTATTCAACTATACTAATATATTCACTAATATCATTCAATTTCACTAGTTTATTCACACCGTGAAAAAAGTATATTACCGTTCTTCTGGATAGTTAATATTCTGTGATAGTCTACTATTCCCGATCCTCGGATGAGGCGTATGAAACTTATTGGAGAATGGTTTTTCTGTCCATCATAGACCATATTCCAGATTCAAATCTACCTATTCCGACCTTTGATGAAGAAAGTAAATTGTGGATCACGACCATTCCAAGCTGAAAAATTATCGAACATGGCTACACGACACGATTAAACAGAATCCTACGGTCGACCCAATACATGGAGATGCCACAGGTATGCGTCGTACTAAGCGGCCACACTGTGGATGAGATGCTTAAAGACGCTGCATTGGCAATGGCTGCAGGAGCCGATTTAGTAGAAGTGAGGCTCGATAATCTCTGGGCCCGTGAATTGGAAATGGACGATTCAGAAGACGAAGCAGAGTCAAAAAGAAGATCTAGAAAGGAAATCGAGTACGATTTTCTCCCCCTGGAGTCAGTAGATTTAGATGCCGCGCTATCTTCATTCAAACAAGGGATCGAACTCCCTGTAATATTGACATGCAGGCCTGAAAGACAGGGGGGCCACTATCCAGGAGATGAAGAGAGTAGAATAGAAGTTCTCAGAACTGCAATAAAGAGTGAAGTCAGTTGGGTAGATTTGGAGGTAGATATATCCGTCAAGGACAGAGACTCATTAATGGAAATGGCAAAGGGAAAAACACAGGTAATAGCTTCACACCACTCCGAAGAAGCCCCTCCTCCTGCAAATGAAATAATCTCTGAAATAGAGGATTATGTTAGCTATGGAGATATTGTAAAAATCTGCTATCCAATTTCTGGATCAGAGGGCGCATTAAGGATATTCGAGGCCGCATGGGAGTTGAGAAATTCCGAAATCAAAGCATCCTTGATGGGAATAGGCTCGGGAGGAGACTGGGTGAGAATTCATGCACCTCTCCTAAATCAGAATTTAGTATATTCGACAATGCAGACTGGTTGGCACTTGTCTCACTCTGGGAAGATAAACGTATCAGATTTATCTACGGCATGGAAACTTCTTGGTTACGCCTAATTGTCTTCAATATCCCTACTTTCACTATCTAGGTAGGGAAGGTCTCGTTTTTCTTCGGCTTCAATATTTTCTCTACCACTGGCCATGTATCTCGTATGGATAATCATCGGCAGTATGATGCAAGCAAGTGGCAGTGATCCAACCAAAAGAGTAGCAGTAAATTTAGGGATATTCAATCTTTCTTCAACGTCTATCAGAACTTCAACGTCGATATCCCCGCCGGTTGCTTCAGTGTTGGTATGCCTTCTATTATCCCAGCCATCGATTACCAGATAGTAGATTACGTCTCCACCTCCAAAGAAACCCGATCCGGATGAATCAATAGCGACCGAGAATTCAGTATAGGTAGTGCCCTCGTATGCATGAACATCTCTGAATGGAAGCCAGTCATCCATATCTCGCCACTCAACAGGAAGCTCATCGAACGCTTCAAAGAATGAGTCATCTTCTCTTAGCTCATAACCGAGAGTATACCTGTCCCAGTTTGGCTGAGTCATTAGATAGATGTCAGAGCTTGGATTCACGGGGGGGTCATCCTGATTGCTCGTTATGCTTATGCAAAACGAATACATGTATCCAGGAACTAGCTTCATAGATACCGCAGTGGCACTATCATTGTCAACAGTGAAATCGACAAAAACGTCAGACCGCAAGTTATACAGTGGACCGTCGTTATTCCAAAAAGAATCTTCAACTGGCTCCAAAGAAATACTATTAGATGCAGTCACATCGTTTACTGCTGGAACATCACAGGATCCGCTAGATTGTGCTGAGGCTACTGGTGAGGATAGTATCAATAAAGCGAAAAAGGTAACTGGAAATACCATAGAAAGATTGACCAAAAAAGAGAAAATCTTCCTCCTTTTCATAACGTTCACTTCAACGCCTCCTTGTTCTAATGGGGCGAACGTATCCTGAATCAGAATCACGCCTCTCTTCCTGAGAAAGATACTTTGGCTGAGGAGGGGGTTTATGCTGATCCATGCCGGGCAGGCCTCCATCAGCCTCAACTTCGTCAACATCATAGGTTTCCATCATTTCATCGGCATCGAGCTCTTCTTCATCTTTCTGCCTCATGATGACCCAACCTAAGACCAACACTAGCCCAACAAGAGCGAGAAGTCCCCCACTCTCCTTGTTAGGGACTATATCCTCCCAAGTTAGGTCAGAAAGGGACTTGGGGACGTATTCATCCTCAGTAGATAATACGGTAATCACGTAATCTCTGACCGCACATACGTCTACGGCATCGCATACCTGCATAGTAATCCTAATTTCTCCCTCTTCGTCCCAGTTTAGAGGATTCCAATCCCAGTCATTCTTGTAGTCGCCATCCCCGTCGGAATCTACACTGGCATCCAAATCCCACCTGACAACCAAATTTCCCGATAGCGACCTATCATTGTCGTTCATAGGGTCACCATCTCCGTCCGAATCCACAGACGAGTCCATGTCCATCCAAGCTACAAGCCCGTCTTCTAGATCTTGATCCAATACACTGTAATTCAGGAAAATCGGATCTCCAATATTGACATAATCGGATGAAATAGGATTGATAGTTAGGATTTCAGGAGTTTGAGAAACAAGAACAAGGATATGTGTTGAGTTAGTCTCACCTCCCTCGAAACCATCGACAACGGTGAGAGTCACAATGTAAGTCCCGGGTATGGAATACTGGTGCCAGACTACCGCTCCCTCGACTTGAGGTGTTGCATCACCAAAATCCCAAATCCATCTTGTAATTCCACTCCAATCATCACTGTTGGCGTCTATAGATGATTTACCAATGAAAGCGGGGTCGGAATCATAACTCCTGGATCCATCAAACTTCATCAGAGTACCAGGGGAGACGAATGCTCCGCCTTCATCTGTCTGAGGGACCTGCCAAATTACTTGCTCTCCCTCCTCGGGCGCTCGATCTAGGATGATATCATCGATGCTCGGGCAAGAGAAGTCTATTTCTGGTATGGGAAGTGGATTTTCAATCCTCAAAGTGAAGGACTTCTGTGCGGACTCCAAACCAAGTACATCTGTAACAGTAAGAGTCACGGTGTAGAGTCCAGGATCCATGAATGTGTGGCTGACAGAAGATACATTCTCAATAGGATCATCCAAATCAGAAATCGTCCACAGTGTCGACAATTGGGATGAGTCTCCATCCGGATCGAAAGAGTAGCTAGTGAAGGTGTATGTGGTGTCTACATCTCCATCTGCCGGCCTCGAGAAAACTGCAACAGGCCTCTGATTAATCACATTTACTTGAAGAATCGCAAATGTTGAATTTCCATCATCATCGGTAACTGTAAGACTGATATCTTTGATTCCTGGGGTCAACCACCCCACCGTTGGGTTCGCCTCATCAGATGAAGTCTGAGAGAAATCTGATGTCATAGTCATCCCCCCTCCATCAAGATTGACACCTTCCCCGAAAGACCAGTCATAGTCTACAATCATGCCATCGCTGTCTATGAAAACAGAAGGAAGGGTCAATGGAGTCAGGGTATATGTCTGGAGAGGAGAATCATAAATCTGCTGAGGGACTCTATTCAGAATCTTAATGAAAATCGTATGCTCAACATCATGAGTCCCGTCACTTACCAGTAAAGAAAGAGTATACACAATTCCTTCTGCACTCCCATCGACCCAAGAATGACTCGATTCATAGAGCCCTATTCCTGACTGAATCTCGCCATCGCCCCAGTTCCATTCGAAGTATAGTTCCTCTAAAGGAAGATTATCCGTGGTTCCCAGAGCAGAAAACATGACTTGCTGATTAGTCAGTAAAACCAACTCTTCTGAGACTGCAACACCCTCAACTGAAATTTCAGGAACTGGATCACTAGTATCTTCAACCACTACGGTCCAAGTCTGCGACTCTGAAAAGTAACCCCCTTGATCCATTACTGTAAGGACTACGGGATAAATGCCTGGCTCCATGTACTGGTGAATAGGATTCTTCAGAGTAGAGGAGACATTGTCCCCTAAATCCCAGTAGTATGCAATGGGGGTCTCATTCTTTGAGAACGATCCATTCTCCATGCCGAAACCCCACTCATCATATCCCGATCCGAACATGTTTACAGGCAACCAAGTCTGCGTTGAGTTTGTAGAGACGGAGATAGATGCAACAGGCTTCAAGTTAGTTAGGTCAATAGGCAAAGAGAAAGCCTGGTCAACTAATTCAGACGTGACATCATTTATGCTTACTCCGAAAGTCCACTGCCCGGAATAAGGAGGGGTAAACCAAACACTCTTCTCAGTAGAAACACTATTCCCTGCAGTCAATGAGAATACTTTTGTATCTACTAACGAATTGTTTGAGAACGCGTCCACCGTAACCTCAAGTATTTCAAAAAATGAATTCGAAACAACTCCCAAATCAATCTGTACGCTATCTGATAGACCATCTAAGTCCCTATCAAAATCATCAATGGATTCAATTGAAACTTCTGCTGGGTCGGTGACAAGCATTGCTTGAACTGTTACAGTCGCAGTAGGGTAACTGCCACTGGTTATTCCGCAAGTAGCGTAATTATAGTCACAATCGTCAACCGCAGACTCGTACCAAGTTGTCATCCACACTTCATCTACATCAGTTCCAAAATCATGGATTAGACCAGTCACAGATCCGGTGACCGGATCAACCCTCATCCTGCTCATAGACCAACTCCCAGTACTGCTATCTTTGGCCAGTAATGCCCCTTCGAATCCAAATTCGGAAGGTTGGACCATGATATTCAAGGGAGCTCCTGAACCTTGATTGAACTTGTAAGCTCTCATTCCCCATCCTTCCAGATCTTGTAGCGGGCTTGTCCATGGATTTACCCACTGATCATTGAACCCACTCATCTGGGCTTTACAGACGTAAGCTGCAATACAACCAGTACTCAAATCTAGATTAGAGAAGCCGAAGGCCCCTTGGCCGCTATCAACAGAAACTGCCAGTGTGAAATTAGCAAAGATGTCACTCATGGTGGTCCCAATTGGAGTAGATCCGGGAAGAGGATTGGAAGCCAGATCCTCTATTCCTTTTCCTCCGGTATCCGTATCGGCAACCAAAGCCGATATTGCAGATGCCCCTCCCAACTTATCTGAGAGATACATCAAAAATAAGAATCCAGCACCATAATCTGCAATCCTCTGATTCCACCACCTGACGCTCATATTGGAATTCTGAGACCATGCATTAGCGTGCCCAGTCAGAGAACTAGTGACTCCAAAACATAGGTAGGCGGCCATATCAGCAGCTCCCTCGTCGATCCAGATATACTCGAACGGATCTCTGGCATTGTGCAGTAGGTGCTGGAATTCATGAGCAAGTATGGTATTCCTCCAGCTTAAATCATCAATATCCATGAATACTGACTCCTTAGATGATGATAGGCCAGGAACGAAGTAACCCCCGATTCCCCCTCCCCCATCTATCGAGAAAATGACTATCTCTATCTGACAAGTATTATCTACATCAGGGGCCGACCCGAAGTAGCTAGTTACTGTAGGAAATATTGTAGATTCCCAAGTTGAAGCAATATCGTTCAGCGTGGTTGAAGGTATGACTTGACCATCCTCCACAAAGATTGCCGAATTACTGGAAACTTTCTGTACAGTAGCCGCTATCGACCCTCCAGCAGTAGTTACATCATCAGTATCTCCCACGCTCCATGCGTTTTCACAGCTCCTAGCGCTCGATCTGGAATTAATGTAAGACTCAGAGAATGGGAGAGTCAGATCAGGATAGCCATCGGATCGCCACTGTGACTTCAGGAAACCTGTCGCAGAGTATATTGGAATCGGAGACTCGGAGAATAGATATTCCTTCCCATCGGTAATTGGATCGAACCCACTAAGATCCCCGACAAAGATATCTGGATCATCGCCATCAACATCTTCAGCCATCGCCAAAGGAGACAAACTAGTCACTACCATCAATAGTGCCAGGATAGTGGCACTAAACGAAGAATCACGACATTCTCGACCCGGCATACTTAACACTCCGTGTTGTAACAAGAATGAATCGGTTCTAAGACGTATTTTAACACCGATGGAGCATCGTTCATACATGAGTCGTACAGGGCGGAGTAGTTTACTACTCTCCCTCTTCGTATCAGCGATAGTATTTTCGCCACCGATGCAAGCTGAAAATATCGATGAATACGATGAAAATATTGAGCATGAAATCATCATACTAAGCGAACACTACCATCAAAATGACGCATTCACACAGGGACTAGAAATGTATAACGGGACAATATATGAGAGTACAGGGTTATACGGTTTCTCGTCATTAAGGGAAGTCGATCCATTAACTGGTGATGTCATCAGATCGAAGTCATTCAATGACACAGTTTTTTCAGAGGGCATTACAGTGTATAATGATACCATTGTCATGCTAACTTGGAAGAGTCAAATTGCATATGTTTTCGAGATGGAAAATCTATCTCAGGTGTCTTCATATGAGTATGAAGGAGAAGGCTGGGGGATTTGCTTCGATGGACACTCTTTCGTCATGTCAAACGGAACTTCTAGTATTTCTTTTCGCAATACAGAAACGTTTGAGATTGAGAGAACGGTTTCAGTCACAGATAGTTTTGGAAACCTCATAAGTAGAATAAATGAGTTGGAATGCGTCAATACTCCTGCCGGGCCAAGAGTAATTGCTAATGTTTGGCAACAGGATATAATTGTGGTATTCGATCCTTCCAACGGTACGGTTGTAGGGGAGTATGACGCTAGCCATCTCTCCTCTGAGAACAACCATGGTATCAATAACGTACTCAACGGTATCGCCCATAGTAAAGATTCAGAATTTTGGATCACTGGAAAGAATTGGTCTAAGATGTATCTTATCCAAATGACAAATCTTTCACAGGCCGGAGAAGATATCTGCGTATCATCCTGTGAGACAGGACAAGGCTCAATTTTCTCAGGTACTGGGTTGGTAACTATTACAGTATTCATTGTAGGGATATTGTTCATAATTTTCGGGCGTGATTATGCGCCTATCGGAGAGGAGGGTGTAGAAACTAGCAATCGGCATGATGAACAGTCTAATCCCCCTCGACAGTCACAAGAGGATGAGGGGATACTCTATGATTGATGAGTTTGAAGAGGATTTGATCGAATCTACAAGCCTAAAACTCTGGCTATCGGATCTTTCCACAGATTCCGCTACCAGGAACCTGGGAGCAGTATTGATTGGAATCGGCGGAATGTTGGGCTTCATCATAGGAATAATGCTAATTTCTGGCAATGTAAGCGATATTCTTTCTGGACAAGTTGAGCAGTCAGGAGGGACGGCAGACGTAGAAGGAATAGTCATCTCAGAATTAGTTAACAACTCATCGGGCGCAGAAGGAATAAGTGGTGTTGATGTTTTACTTTATGATGAAGACGGAATAGTAATTGGTAGCGATTCAACGGACTCAGGCGGTAGATTCTCAATCGAAGATGTCCCTCGTAGATCCGTGAAGTTGGAAGTTGCACATCCGGGAAATATCACTGTCCAGGTCTTATTAATTCCAGGGGACCACTCCCAGATTACAATAACTCTGATGGAGGGTGATGGGACACAAGTATTGGATATGGAAGGGGAAAGCTATCTGGGGGAGTCAGTTTTAATCGCTACAATATTTGCAATCTTTACTCTGCTGACTGGACTTGCAGGTATCTTCGGAGGTATCGAGGCAAGAAAAGGAATCAGCTACAAGAAGACTTGGGGTCTCGCCTTTCTCGGTCTTTGGAGTGGTGGACTAATGTTCGTAGGGCCCCTATTCACACTATCGGGAATGGGTCTTGTTGGACTATCCAGGGGGCAATTCTATGATGTATACTCTAAGGAGGATTGACCATGTACCTGATCACCATTGAGGGAGGTGATGGCAGTGGCAAGGGTCTAGCTACCAAGGTAGTCTCTGAGGTAATGAGGAAGGAGTTTCCATTCGTGTCTGTCAGTGTAACGGGAGAGCCCAGGAGGGATCACCCATTGGGTAGGCTAGCTATCGATTCCGTCAGGAGAAAAACTACTAGTCCGGAGAGAGAAGCTGGCCTGTTCGCAGCCGACAGGGTAGATCACTCGCATGGCTGGATACTTCCAAGGTTAGAATCTGGAATCGGAGTGGTCAGTGAGAGGAACATTCACTCATCACTGGTATACCAGGGAATAGTGGGCCAACTAGGGATAGAAAAAGTGGCACATATGAATTCAGCCGCCTTAGTACCGGATCTATGTATCTGGGTCGATTGCGATCCGAAAGTTGCCTTAGACAGGATAAAGAGCGGAACACTGAGGGCTCATTCGGACAAAGAAGAATATTTCGAGACGAGTGAACTTCAGAAGATGATTAGAGAAGGATATATCGAACTTCTATCTGGGAATATAGAGATGCCCACTCCTTTCGATATGGGGGCCATCATCGGACCCGTTCTTAACGAAGGTTCCGAAGATGAATTCAAAACGAAACTCAAATCGCTCATCAGGAACTTCATGCACTCTCGCCCGGAACCTGTAAATGTTCGTTCCGAAGTAGTAGATAGGAATCTAGTCTGTGAACTGATAAAATCTTCCAGGGGCCAATCGACATTACAGGGACTGGGAGTTAGGCCAGCAACTAGGGAACAAGAATGGCTGAATGGAGATTCACCATGGAGAGTGCTCAAGAATTTCCAAGAAGCTCATTCTGATATTCTTGCAGAGTCATTAGAGGGAGAGAGAGTAGATGTTCCGCATAACGTATTATCCCATTCTATTTCCTCAATCTGTGGGACGTTATCGCTAATGAGAACGGCGAACATCAGGGAACTAAGAAAGTCACTGGGTCCAGTAAGATCTGTTTCAGAGAGACATACTCAGACAATTGTTAGGTATCTAAATGAGAAATTAGGATGTATACATCAGCATAGGTCCCTAATCGGAAGAGAGGCCCCCCGTTCCCAGATGAAGGATGAATCACGACCTTTTGGTCGCTTAGCTATAGCAATATGGCCCCTCAAGGATGCTCTAAGGAAATGGATGAAGAAAAATCCAGATACTCATATCAGATTTGCATTGGGACAAATAATTAGATCTGGAAAATATCCTTCAGCCGTGAAATCCACATTAGAAAGGATCGCTATAATCGGACCCGGCAGAGACTCTTTCCCGTTACCAAAAAACGAAAATGACCTTATTTCATGGTGGACAATGAAGTCTCTTTGATCATTTCAATGTTAATCTCGAATCTGCAGGCAGTATAACAGAGGATGGAGAATCAAATAACTCGGGCCTGGAGGAAAGGGCTGAGCTTACGAACCAACCTATGACGAAACCAGCCATGAATCCTGTGATTACTCTAACTATATTTGTAGATTCATATACGGTCAGTAATTGAGTAAATCCATCTATCGCCATAGGCACAATGCCTAGCGCTAGAAATAATATCATCAATCTCAAACGCCCATCATTGAGATAAACAGATTCTATAGAGTCATCATCAAAAACTGAAAGGAAAGAATCTCTTACAGTCCATCTATTATATCCCCTCATTCTAAAGAAAATTGATCCCATGAAGAATCCCATGAAGATTCCAACATCCCTAGTACAAACTGGCATCTGATTTTCATTTATCTTCCACGAACGATCATGCTTCTGATGACAGTTTATGTCTCCAAAAGCGTATACTAAACCAAACACCGGATTCAGTTCAGACCATGCGAATGAACCACCGTGGGACGATTGATTATGCCCCACACTCCCTCCCTCATCATGATCACTGTTCCCCCAACTCCCTTCGTTCATGTAGTCTACTGCATTAGCTCTCCCAGATAGTTCTGGCACACTTCCCTCTGCTAACATAAGCGGAGAAATGAAGAACATCAATAGCAAGAATCCTGAGATAGAACTCATTAGGCTAGAAACCCGTAACTCTCTATTTCTCTCAATTCTTCCATTCTTTAGCTTGGAATTATCAGGCCCCCTACTCTCTGCCTCACCCCCCTCTGGCTGCCTGTCCCCCAAATCATCATTCTCTGAATCTTCTCCTTTTGCCCTTCTATTGTAAATGGCACAAGCCGTAACAACAATAGATCCAGCAATTAGGATAGTTGGAGAGTCATCTAGTTGAATACTAGCGATCTCTCTATGACTGCAAAAGATACACACATTACTGCCAATTATCAATGACAAATCAATGTATCTCATACCCTCTAACTCTTGAACTGTAGCTACTTACGGGGACCGTGACCGATATCACTACTAGGGATGCATTCTCTATTTCGATAGTTGCTGGATCCATGGTTGGAACTATGGCCTCCTTCATATCTATCTTCGCTACAGGCCTAGATGATCCTGATATCATGCTCTCCCTCAGGTCTGGAATTGTAGCAGGATTCTCCACCGCCTCCCTACTCCTTATTTTCGCCTTATACAGGATTAGAGAGATTTCTTCTAAGGGAGACTCGAGAGAAGAAAGGAGTAACACAGAGACAGAATATCTACGAAGGATACTTTCTCCTGTAGAAGAATGGGCACAAGAACGTGGAATCAACTGGAGGGTGAAAAATATGATTAGGAGGGATAGAGGCGTTCTACTAGTTGAAATCGCCGAATTAGATCCATACTTAGCATCCTCTTTAGCTGAACGTCTGATTCAGGGAAGAGAAGGACTCAGAAAGGTCAAGATCAGAACTGGTTTTTCTGGAGCTTCGTCCACATCAAAAATCGATCCCGGTTCTAGGCCTGCTATCTTACAGAGACTGAAAATTGATGCAGAGAGGGTAAACTGGCAAGTTATTCAGAAATCATCTTCCATTACATTGAGGCCTATGGGAGAGGCTCCTTCGCCCAGATTATGGGCCATAAGATTTGGAATATTCGTCATCCCAGTTACATTGGTCATGTCTCTAGCTTTCAGAGATTTAGCAGGCAACGGACTTGAGCAACAAGGAATTATTTTCGGTTCGGCCTGTGGGATAATTATCTCTGCACTAGCCGCTTCATTTCGAGACAGAACTTCCTAATCTCCTAGCTCACTCAAATCAGAATCTAATTCAGATACTAGCCACCCATGCATCTTGTCTCCTCCCATTTCGGATAGTGTAGAATTTAGAAAGGCGGCAATTAGAGTACTCTTGGATTCATTGGGAGACAATCCTCTAGATGCGAGATAGAACATCTGATCTTCATCAACAGGGCCACTCGCCGTTCCATGTCCACACCCAACCACATCATGTTCGGATACTTCTAACTCAGGAATAGAATCAGCTTGTGCATCTCTGGATAATAGAAGATTCTGAAAAAGCTGAGCTGCATCAGCGCCATTTGAACCTTTAGAGACGCGTAACATCCCAGTACCTACTGTCCTGCTACTGCCACCGCAGGCAGAATTCCAGTCCAATCTACTGAAGGTTTCAGGGGAGTCATGATATATCTCAATATGATGGTCGAGTCTCATTTCCCTTGCCGAGAGTATAGATCCCAGGACATTAAGATTCCCTCCCGGTTGAAACATCCTATATCGAAGATCAGCCTTTGTTATTGTCGATCCAGATGAAACAGTTCCAGCTTTGAATTGAGAATTACGAGGTATAGAAATCGACTCAACTCTCAACAACTTTCCATCTTCAAGCCTATTTACTACGACATCGCTGGTGATGGCGCCCTCTCCCGTGGAACCTGTCCTCAACATTCCAAACCATTTGCTTGTTCCTCTTACCACGGTAACTAGCTCAAGCTCTGCAAGCTTGCCGATATCCAGACAAACATGAGCGGAGCAGAAAGTCCCACTTGTAGAGATCTCAATAATTATTGGAACTTCAGATTTGAACTTAGGAGCAACCGTAAGAGTGAATTTAGACTCTCCTGTAACTGCCTCTAGAAAGCTCTTCGTAATTTTCTCATCATCAGGTAGTCCTTCAGAATGTACGTCCCCCATATCTAGGGATATTCCGGAGGGCAGGGTGCTTCCATCTATTGTTCTCAGGCTTACTTCAGGTCTTGAGAAATCACTAGGAATATCTGAAATATTCCCTGTTGGGTGTATTTTTTTCCAGGGAGTGTACCTCCAGAGATGATCAGCCCTGTCAGGGTAATCAGCGGATAGGTACTGTGAAGACGCATCCATGAAGAACTCAACCTATACTTCCTTCCATTTCAAGGGACATTAGTTTATTCAGCTCTACGGCGTACTCCATGGGGAGCTCTCTTGTAAACGGCTCAAAGAATCCATTGACAATCATGCCAAGCGCCTCGGCTTCTGTATGGCCCCTGCTCATAAGATAGAACAGTTGATCATCTCCGACTTTAGATACGCTAGCTTCATGCTCACAATGAGCGGTTGGGTTTCCAACTTCCATAGTAGGATAAGTATCCGATCTGCTCTGCTCATCAAGAATCAAGGCGTCACAAACAATATTCAGTCTGCAATTTTCTGCTTTGGGCATTATTTTTGCCATCCCTCTGTAAGAACCCCTTCCTCCATCTTTACTAATGCTCTTGGAGAGGATATTACTAGTGGTATTAGATGCCATGTGATGGACTTTGGCCCCAGCATCTTGGTGTTGTCCGTTTCCTGCATAGGCGACCGAAATCACCTCGGCATGAGATCCCTCTCCCTTGAGAATCACAGCAGGATACTTCATAGTCAATTTACTCCCTATGTTGCCATCTACCCACTCAATCTTGGCATTCTCATGTGCTACTCCTCTTTTTGTTACCAAGTTGTACACGTTATTGCTCCAATTCTGAACAGTGGTATATCTGATATGCGCTCCTGGAAGTGCCAATAGCTCGACAACAGCAGAATGCAAGGAGTCCGTGGAATAAGTAGGCGCAGTACAACCTTCAACATAATGGATGCTACTCCCTTCATCGGCAATGATTAGAGTACGCTCAAACTGGCCCATATTCTTGGCATTTATCCTGAAGTAAGCCTGTACAGGCATCTCGACATGTACTCCCTTTGGGACATAGATGAAAGATCCACCTGACCATACGGCCGTATTTAGGGCAGAGAATTTATTGTCACCGTACGGGATGACACTACCGAAGTACTTTTTCACAATATCTTCATGTTCTTTGAGCCCTGAATCCATATCTAAGAAAATCACGCCCTGCTTCTCAAGGTCTTCCCTAATGCTGTGATATACCGTTTCTGACTCGTATTGTGCCGTGACTCCTGAAAGCCACTTCTGCTCTGCTTCAGGTATTCCCAATCTATCAAAGGTATTCCTAATGTCATCAGGCACATCGTCCCAAGAACTGCCAGTTTCATCAGATGATCTCAAGAAGTAGCATACCTTATCGAAATCAATCTCCATTAATTCCTCAGTATTGCCCCAAGTGGGCATGGGCCTTTCGATGAAGTGTCTGTATGCCTTGACCCTTATTTCTGTCATCCATTCTGGCTCTTGTTTGAGTTCTGAGATATCTCTGACAACCTTTTCCGAAAGACCAAAATCAAATCTTATAGTTGCATTCTCAGGATCATGCCATCCTGCTTTGTAGTCTCCTACTGCCTCACGTGCTTCACTATCCTCGCTCATTCGAAATCTACTCCCTTCTCAACCTGATCTTCAAGCCAATCATATCCATTATCCTCTAGTAAAATCGCCAGAGAAGGGCCTCCACTGGCTACAATCTTTCCTCCAATCATGACGTGGACACGATCCGGATTGACATGTTCCAAGATTCTGGAATAATGAGTAATTATCAGTGCCCCATTTTCAGTCCCTCTAACTACAGAGTTTATTCCCTTTGATACAGTCCTTATCCCATCGATATCCAATCCGCTATCAGTCTCGTCCAAGACTGCCAATCTAGGTTGAAGCAGCATTAGTTGCAGTATCTCGAATCTCTTTTTCTCCCCCCCGCTGAATCCATCATTAACATATCTTGAGAGAAATGATTTAGGAATATCGAGCTCTTCCATGGCACTTGTTAGCTTCTCTCTAAACTCGGACCCCCTAGCGGCCTCTTCTCCACGGACACTGGAAACCGACTTTCGAAGGAAATTCCCTACTTGCAAACCTGGAATTGATTGAGGATATTGAAAGGACAGGAATACTCCTTCTCTAGATCTCTCCCATGGTTCCATGTCATCAAGACTCTCGCCGTCCAAAAATATCTCCCCCTCCTCTATCTCGTATGCTGGATGACCCATTATGACGTTGGCAGTAGTTGTTTTCCCACTACCATTCCTGCCCATTATTGCATGAATTTCGCCCTTTGGAATCGTCAAATCTATTCCCTTTAGGATAGATGTCCCTTCTATTCCCACCTTCAGTCCTCTGACTTCCAGAATGGGATTATTGTCTACTGCCATACTACACCTCATACAACGGTGATAGTTCCAGCCTTTTGAATGTGTGTGGCCACAGATAATTACAGATTAGTAGATTTCTAAAGAGCCCCCCCAATCCTGAAGCATGGAGTCAGCCAACACGGACGACGATGAGCTGGCAAAAATATACGGCTCCCAGATAGAAGGGCAAATGAGAGCAGAGGCACAAAGAAGGATTAATGAAAATCATGATGAAGATGAATTAAGTAGACTCAGGAAACTCTCTCTAATTTCATTGATTGAGGAAAATAACTCAGATATTATTCCCGCATTGATGGCAAGACTAGGTCCTGTCAGAGCCGCCTTAGACGGCCATGGAGGGGGCCTTGTTCTTTCAAGTTGGGAATTCCATGAGGAAAATGGAGCTAGAAAGTCCCTATCTTTGGTGATTGACCTGGATGGGGCATGTGTGTCCTGCGGAGCGGCCCCGGGGACACTGAAGGGGATACAGGATGATTTACTGATGGATGAGGAGGTCGGACGGGTCAGGTTCTCTTCTTCGATGTTGGAATGGTTTGATGATATTCAGAAGGAGTTTGTACTGAAGTTTGGGGAAGTCACCTTCATCTAGAAAAAGCCTGTATGAGGATATCCAAAGCTGCTGGTGAAAACCCCAATACTGTGACCTCTTCCCCCTCGACCACTCGGCAAAATTTTCCTGCTTTGCCTGCCAAATCATAAGCTCCTGCTTTGCCCTTCCACGATTCCGTTGATACAAGCTTGTAAATTTCATCCTCTTCTAAATCTGAGAATTCTACAGTGGCGCAACTAGTGCAATTCACGGTGTCCCACTTCGTCTTTCCTGCAGCGTCCTCTAGGGGAAGTAGTATAGAAGTCGACGTCCAGACTCTGTGTTTTCTTCCTGCAAGCCTAATCAGATTACTGGTGGCAGCAAGTGCATCCTTGGGCTTTCCAATCGACAATTTATGATCATCAGGATCCTCAATCATTGTATCTGAAACCAAAATAGCATCATAGTTCCCCCCTCTTCTTTTCAGAGACAGTTTATTCTCTATCCGGGCGTTTTCAGCTTTGGATTGACATACTATCTCTACTTGCTTGCTAACTTCAAATCC
>DANL01000018.1 GCA_002499865.1 Euryarchaeota archaeon UBA121
GCCATTCCGTGAGTCTGGTTGTTGTAGCATGCGTCAGTGTGGTCAGCTACGTAAGCCTCTATTACTCTGAAGAATGCATGACCTTCAGCTTGGTGCTTGTCGTAGTCACCGTTTGCCTCATCGAGGTCGACGGTCATCTTGGAAGCGTACCTTACGGAAGCCTGTGAGTAAACGATTACGACGTTCTTCAGAACTTCGTCGCGTGCGTCGATTACCCCTTGCATGTCTTCATTCTGCAATGCTGTGAGTCCATCGTTCATTGCTGCCAGAGTAGCGATGTTGGTCGCATCTCCAGTACCGAAGTTTCCACCCCTCTTTGCAGCGGTAGCGAATGGTCCGCAACCATCGAAGTCTGCATCTGCATCATCTGGACCGTGGTAGAATGCCCATCCTTCGTCCCATGCGTGCTGGGCATCGTCAGGACCCCAGTTTCCAGCCTCAGCCTTGATTATAGCGGCATTCAGCTCGTGGATAGCGTATGCAGTCATCACGCCGTTCTGGATTCCCTTCTCTGTTGCCTGATCCCTTACAGTGTCAGACTCTCCTTCGAAGTCTCCGGTTCCATCGATAGCAGCGGATACGAAGTCGTTCCAAGAGCCGTCAGCTCCGTAATAGTCGTCGTATGCGTGGTTCTTACCAGCCGCGTCGGCGAAGCCCATCAGTGTCCTGTAGGATCCGTCAGACTTCTCTGCGTACTCTCCGTTTTCATAGATGTCCTTGACACCGTCCCAGTCGTATGCTCCGGATAGGTCCTTGATGTCACATACATCTCCCATCAGCATGCGGTGATTGTCGACGTTGGAAGCGTAATCGTAGCCTCCGTCCGAGTCATCCAGGTCAACCGCTTCATCTCCACCAGTACACCCTGCTAGGGCGCTTAGCAGAAACATCATTGTCATCATTATGCTTGTTATTTTTAGATTCATATTAATCTCCTTGAGCGACCCGAAATGGGTTGAGTATATTTATTTTAGGGAGCCCTAAACTGTAGATATGCAACGATAGAGTCATGTCTGATGGCCTTGCTTGGCGCATCATGAGAGTCATGTCATCATCTCCATTGATTGTCTTTCTAATCGTACTATCAATCGTTTCTGTACCATTTTGCGATATTGGCCAAAATCCGGAGCTCAGTAATGAAGCTACAAAGATGGAGCAGATCGGAGGAGGGGGAGGAAGCCTTGAGGAGCAATGTGGATCAATAACATTCGAGAATATGTTCGAATATTCTCGTGCCACTTTTGATATCATCATTGACGATGATTGGGAGTCTGCAAATGTCAAAGCTGTGGCTTGGGTCAATAATACTCTAGCTGATGAGCTAAGGTTGACTATGGATGAGTTCATGGAATTACTCGATCCAAACAAGGGAGGAGATGGGTGGTTCTCTACAGATGAGAGGGAGTTCTTCAGAGCCTTGGCTAGCGAGTGTATTGAGCATACTTTAACCAGAATCGGACTCAGAGATGGCCCTGCACACAGAGGTGGACTTGGTACTGATTGGAAGAATACTAGCTGGGAAGAGGATGGAGTAGTCATTGAGGAGTGGAATATAGTTCCCCCTCGTCACTCCCAGATCAGAGGTTGCACATCCTCTATTGGAGGAGATTGTAACGAAGTTCCCGTGATTCCGGATTCGAGCAGAGATTGCGATACTAGTGTCTCGCAGGATCTAGATGTAGATGAGTGTAGAGTTCAGCTCTGGTTGAATGCAACCCTTTCGATTACTGGAGTAGATGATCCCAGCAGATTCACGTTCTCATTGAACGCATCGAATCTTTCTGGGGCTAGATTCGATTTCACCTTCCCTCAGATGCAGGATCTACGCTTGGAAATGTGGGACGAGTGCGAAGGCAGGGACGTAGGTTTGAATGAGTCAACGGCTGGTGGACAGGCCCCGACTGTCGGAGGATGTGTTGGAGACGGCTCGTCCACATTCAATCTCGTCAGTGACGATGATGGCAGATTAACTCTCGAGCTTAGTCCGAATGGTTATAGAGAAGACTGGCCGATGGGAGAGGACCTTTTCTTTGACTTCACGACTGAACCAATTCCTGAGCCTGCACCTCCTGTATGGACAGAGGAATCTCCCCCCAATGGCACTTGGTTCCCAGTACCAAATTCAGGAGATGTTTCTTGGGCTAACTGGGACGAGGGGGTTTCTAGATGGTTCTATGATGAGGGTGGCGTATCTAATTTAGAAATAGTATGCGTCGGCGAGCAGGATTTGAATTTTGGAGAGGCTCTGGACAGATCACTAATGGCTAGCGTACCGGATTCCGGGATGATTGAAGTCACTTGCGCTGCGAGAGACGTTGATGGCGAGATGACTGAAAATAGGACATGGTACATTGGAGTTCCATTCTCATTATATTCAGAATCCGATATTCTTACTGACCCCCATCAAATAACAATTGATGTTAATCCTGGTTGGCCACCTCTCAGTGTTTCTGTTCATCTTATCCAGGGCGCCTCTTCACAGGAGTTGGGAGTAATGGAAATTGTTTCATCCGGTGCCACATCTATCCAGGGTAGCTCGTCAAATATGCAACCTGGGTTCGTGGATGTACGAGTTTTGGTATCCGGAGATGGTGTTTTCGACATGAAGAATACTTACTTGCTTGGACTAGTCAAGGAAAGTTCCCCTCCATTAATTTCTATTTCTGACTCTATTTGGGATGGTTCCAAATGGTCTATGCAAGGCCAGTACAGTGATCCTGATGGAGAGTCTGTTTCATTCACAATGAGAGTTGATGGTGCCACCGCTGGTTCAGTTAGTGTCTCGGGAAACTCATGGTCTACGCCTCTGATTGACTTCTCGCTTTGGGATTCTGGGGAGCACACAGTTGAAGTGGAGGGTTGTGATGTCTCATTCAAGTGTACTGTCGTCTACCAAGTCGTGAATAATTCGATTCTTTTCGAAGTTGACGAGCCAGACTGTGAGGCTCTCACCTGCGGGTGTGACCCAAGCCTATGTGATGAGGATGAGGGGATTGGTGGCCTTCTCCCTGCGAATGGCATAATCAGTGTAATCTTGTCCTTTGCATTAGGTACTGTTTTCTATAGAAGGAGAGGCTAGTATGGCTTTTTCCGGCAGAGTAGAAGAGGTCTCCCACATGAGGGGGCTGCTTGTATCCTTTGAGGGGAGATCCCCCAACCTAGGAGATACTATCCGAGTAAGAGGTGGTAAAATATTAGGTAGAGTGGATACAGTCATCGGCCCAGTAGATTCCGGACTTGTTCATGTCCATCCTGTCTCAAGGGGGGTAGAGGTTGAGCGTGCAATAGGCTCCCCAGTTGAGATTGCTCCGCGCAGAGCAAGAGATAAGCGAGGGGTGAATCGCCATAGAGACGGAAAGAAAACCAACAGGAATGAGGGTGGCAGATCCAGAGATGATGGAAAAAGGGGAAGGGGGCCGAATAATACTGGAAGGCGGGGCGATTCCAGAAAAAGGGGAGGAGTTAACAGAGGGAGAAATCCCAGATACGATGGTCGCGGTTCTAGAAAAAACTCTAGAGGGCGTGGAAGAAGGTGAAGAATCTAGGGCATCGACTTGGTGCTTCCGGTACAGTCCTTGAGAATACCATCGAAGGATTTCTCGAATCTGTGGATTTGGTTTCTGATAAGAGATTCAAATACTGGGAGTTCGACGTGAGAGAGTCCTCTGATGGAGTCCTATTTGCGTTTCATGATGACTGTATCAAGATCAATGGAAAAATGATCGAAACACGTTTTTTGAGCTATGATGAGGTTTACAGGGCAGGTGATTCTATGATGATTAGTATTCCTACATTTCAGCAGATTATAGAGGTTCTGAGGGACAGGGAGGAGAGGGTAATGATAGAAATCAAGAGTGTTCATTCTGATGCTGCAAGGGAGGATTTGCTTCGAGCTGTTTCTGGTAATGAAAATTGGATGTTGATGTCGACTCCGGAGAGATTCACCAAGTCATTTCCATCTGAAACTCGTGATCTTTGGAACGAGAGGGCAAGGGCCCTTGGAGTGAAGCTAGTAAGGGTCGGGAGGCATAGGGTCGATCTGTTCAAAGCTTCGAAATACCCGATAAGATGGTACTTTGCAAAACCTAAATGGTTTTTCGGATTTTAATTATTATTAATTTAGGGTACCCTAAATTTTATGTCTGAAGTATCTTACGGGCGTCCATGAGCAGAGCAGAAGAGATTGGAAGTTGGGCAATGGCAAACAAGGCGTTTCTGATGGCTGGATTAGTATTATCAGCAGGAGTCCTATACTTGATTTTTGACGTAAATTATGAATCGTGCGATGATGAGGAGAACTGTCTGACAATTGCATTTGAAGTACAGGATACCTACTTAATTTGGGATAAGAACCCTCAACACCTAGCCGACAAGATGAGCTCTCTAACTGGAATGGACGTTGAAATTTACCCAGTCACCGGGTCTGGTGGAATCATCGAGGCCATCGACAAGGGTAACGCTGATATCGGATTCGTCGACGGTGCTGCAGCATGGCTCGCTTGGGAAGTATACGAGTTGGATGTGCTGGCTGCGGAGTGGAAGTCCGATGGAAGGACGCACTACAATGCCGCAGCATGGGTCAAGGCTGACTCAGAAATAGCCGCGGCCTATCTAGATGATGATCCAGACACCGACCCATTCGCACTCATGGAGGGCAAGAAGTCTTGCCATACAGGATGGCTCAAGAGTGCTGGAATGCTCATCCCAATGGGGTACCTGATTGGAAATGGATATGCAGAAGTTCAAGGCGACCCTAATGACATTGACTCACTCAGGGCGACAGTGACCAAGTTCTTCAGTGAGGATTCAAGCATTCCAGAGGGAGGGACCCAATACTCCGGATACAAGGGTGCTATGAAGTGCATGATGACAGGCTACGGAGATCTAGCGTTGACCAAGGATACCGCCTACCGCTTGTACTGCGATGAGAATGATGACGGAGTTGCTGATGGAGACGATTGGTGCATGGATCTAGATGAGCTTGTCATGCTTCCTTCTTTTGGTAAGGCGCCAAGCCACCCAGCTCTTTACAACCCTGACACCATGGACATCGAGACCGTGGAGCTGGTACAGAATGCTTTGGTTTCCCTGAACGAAGATGCGGAGGGGCGGGAGATCCTCAGTGATCTCCTCAATACTGACGGGATGGTAGCAACCACTGCTGCTGACCATCTAGGGACCTATGGGGATGCTGTTTCCAATGTCCCAGGAATTCAGGCTTACTTTTCCTGAATAGCTGAAGCATACATTGATTTCCTGAATCATTTACGCG
>DANL01000025.1:0-2163 GCA_002499865.1 Euryarchaeota archaeon UBA121
CTCACAAATCAGATCGTGATGTATCTGATGAAGGAGATCCCCATGGATTCTCGGATCAAGATCTTCGCTCTGTGTCTCTTCTTCTCTGATTCTGAGTCCTCTGGACAACCATCCTCTTCGGGGGCACTTGGCCCATTCTTGGAGCCTACTTGGTGACCATAGTTGTATTTCTTGACTGGCACCGTCTGAATGACCATGTCTGCTGTCCGATACGACTGATCCGGTCGGGAGTGGGGTAAATGGTCTGGGATCAATGGTCGCGGAGTTCTTACCATCGCTACTAGTGGCTCCAATGACTGGCCATCTAGTGGTATTACGAGGGTCGTCTAATCCTTCTGGGGTCTTCCTGGTCAGATCGTCGTAATCGAACAAAATAACCCTGTTTCTATATTCGGCGGGAAGGTATCCTTCAGGATCTGCCTTGCTAGGTTGCCTTCTCTCTCTATCCCTCTGAAGATCTACATCAAGAGGAATAGTAATCGCATTGGGATTAAGGGGCGGATTGGTTGAATTCTTCATGTTTCGAAGGAGTAGTCCATCAAGTTGCTTAATGTCCCTGAGACCGAGGTTCTCCTCAGATTTTGGATCGAAATGGGTTGGCTGGGTGCAGTGATCTAGAATTTCCTCCAAGGGAGGTGCCAGAGGTGTAGACTTATCCAAGCTGGGGTCTATCAAAATCACTTTACTACAGCAATTGAGAATGTGATAGAGGTAATGTCGGGCCCTAGTGACGGGAACATCTGGCCTCAGAAGCTCGAACTTGTGCCTCTCCATTTCTCCTATGAATGGTACTTTTGGCGACCTGAGATTCCAAGAGGATGCTGATGTATTGGCCAGTATAGCTATGTCTGAGTTGCAACCAAGAGCATCTTTTGGCGTCATGACTCTTAGTCTGGAGCTGATACCTGATACAGGAACCGGAAGGGAAGCAGTCTTCAGTATCGATGATAGCTCTGCTACCCATTCTGACCCTCCTTTAGGAGGGGTTTGTCCGACTGAGCTTTGTAGTGACCTCAAGGACTCATGCTCAGTAATTATTGAGTTAATGATCGAAGATACCGGTATTGTATTCCCGTCCAGCGAATCCACTGGGTCGCCTGTGTCTATTTGTTGAACGATTCTAACGAACCACTCATCCCCAGTAGATGGCGAGGTGGGCACTTCGAGAAGTTTTCCCGAATGGCATCCAGTGAGAAGTCTTTGATTAGACAGAAGTTCTCTATCGGTCTTTTCTAGAAGTGGAAGTATTGACGATGCGAGTGCGATTATCCACCACTGAGTTGATTCACGTGAGGGGCCCTTTTCGTCTTTCTTGGATGGCCTGCATAGGGCCTCCATCCATCTCTCTAAAGCGCCCGGGCCCCCTAGAATATGCTCTGACCTTGCGATTTGAGAAAGGAGCTCTGTATCAGGACTAGGTGATATACCGCTATTGTTATCATCATTGTGAAATGGAGGAAACGGGGATAGTGATTCCTGTACGGCCAACAGTCTTAGCTTCTCCATTGAGAAAGAATTCGAGCCGTTTCCAATGTTAGCCAACTCATGTAACCAATGACCTAATGGAGAATGTGCGATGGGTTTCTTTAGTCCTGATATGGGCAGTCCCAAATCATGTATGATTTTGTTCCATCTGGTTTGATTTTCTTCAAATGAAGGATCGATGACTAAGACTGTTGAGTCCTGATCCTCGGATAGAAACCCTCTGGCGATTGAAATAGAAGCCTCAAAAGACTGTTCCTCCCTATTAACAAAAATCCTGTCGACGATTGGGGCATCTTTGTGGTTGGATATTTCATGCCTAGGAATCCATTTTGGCAAATCGTCTGGATCGGTTATAGGAAAATAATCTACCAGTTGGAACCCATGAAATCCTAGTCTATAACTCCCAGGATATGTTAATTGATGAAGGGGACGGATTTTAGAAAGAGCGTTGAGTAGTTCCTGATCTGACTTGTTGATCGGAGATGCATGATCAAGCATGACAATACCATCGATATCCCGTAGTGTGAAAGGAGTTCCAACGAATTCAATTCCTTCCAGTATCTTAGAGGTTAGAAAATCAGGATGAGTTCCTCCCGTCTTCGATTCAATGTCTCTTAGAATCTCTTTGAAAGAGTGTATTCCCGGACCATCCCATGAGGACGTGGAGGATTCTTTTGA
>DANL01000025.1:2544-3664 GCA_002499865.1 Euryarchaeota archaeon UBA121
AGGGGGTTGATGAGGGGGAAGGAAAGATTAGATGCTCTTTCTGAGCAGAAATTATGCAGTACCAAATCAAAGGACGGCCCCAAAGAAATCTTTCTAGGAATTCTGAGGTCCGCCATTAGGGAGGACTTGAGTGACTCCAGAGTATGGTGAAGGGTTCTATCGAAAGCGAAGCCAATATCGCTGAGCATGGACATCTGTTGCCTTCTACTGTTCTCATTGGCATATATTGTGAGAATTTTCGAAGGACCCCCCTTGGAAATGGGTCGAGGATCTATTGCCTGATTGGCGAAATGACCTCGGAGCCAGTTCGGAATTGTTCCAACTGGTATCTCTTCAATTGTAATTGAGTCCCCATTCGACTTCATCGAGTCCCTCCTAGAATCACCCATGGACAGGGGGGGTTATTCAACCCAACTGAGGGAAATGGCATTTAGGACAGTCTAGGACGCCTAACGTAAGCCATAGCAACCAATGATGTAAGCAGATAGGCTATGCTTGGAGGCGGGAGAGGGGATCCAGATGGAGAGGTATCAACAAGCCAGTCGACCAGTATTGCTACTTTCAGGTCGTCTCCATCCCATAATGATGGGAGGGGGGCTTCTAATGAGCCTGATGAGTTCTCAGTAGAGTCCAGTGAAAGCGCCTCAATAAGAACGTGTTCGTATGTCTCTAATCCATTCGATCCATCTGGGAAATATGCCCCCTCCTCAATTAGAAGAATCCATGGTTCTAATGTATATTGATCTTGAGTAGCAATAGATAGCGAGGAAATGTCCCAGTCAAAATTAATGGAGTCCTCTGTCTGGTGTATATTCAGTGATATATTTCCATTGAGGGGCCCGGTTGCTCCTATGGATAGGGATGCCGTGTAATCGTCCATCAGAGAATCTGAGTTGGGCCTAATGCCGTAATGCATCCTTTCCCCATCAACAACTTTTGTGGGCGCTAGTCGAGGCGCTCCCCCGTTGAGGGTCACGGCGTGACCGTAGGTGTTCGTCCATCGCTCTTCAGTACTGTTACTCCCGAAAGGATCACGGGGCTCAAACCAATGTCTGTGATAGTGAATTAGTTCTACATTTGAGTCTCCAATAGCCTCGTTCATTATGCCCTGCGTAGTTAC
>DANL01000005.1:0-5008 GCA_002499865.1 Euryarchaeota archaeon UBA121
AGGGCACTTATTCTCATCTCCTCGACTCTGACTCTGTATCTGTCGTAACAGTCGGCTCCTTTAATCGAGGACCTCTCTACCGGAGGTTCCCAATCTAGTTCGCTGTAGACGGAGTATGGATGGGCCCATCTGACATCATAGTTTACACCAGCGGCCCTCAGATTAGGCCCTGAAACCCCGTGGTTGACCATCTCTTCCGCCTTGGCATATCCAACTCCTTGTGTCCTAACTAAGAAAACAGTACTTTCGTCATACAATGCCTCATACTCCTGTATTCTCTGTAGGAATAATTCTAGCTTTGAACGGGCTCTCTGAGCGAAGCCATGGGGAAGGTCTCTCTTCACACCGCCGATACGAGGGAAATTGTAATGCATTCTTGAGCCTCCCATTTCTTGCAGAAGATCCATCATCATCTCCCTTTCTCGGAGACACCAGACTAGGACAGACAGGTTACCGGTATCCGGACCATAAGCACCAAGCCACATTAGGTGGGAAGCTATTCTTTGCAGTTCTATTGCTATCAGCCTGATATACTCGGCCCTCTCAGGTACCTCGACGCCCAGTAGATCTTCAGCGGCATAAATGTAGGAGTGGGACCATGTGTTGGCACTAGCGTAACAGAGCCTGTCGCAATAGGTGGTAATCTGAGTGAAATCACGAGACTCGCAAATTTTTTCCACGCCTCTATGTATGTATCCAAGATCGGGAACTGTGTCAACTACAGTTTCTCCATCGACCTTTATTTTCAGGGTCCAGAGTCCGTGAGTCATTGGGTGCTGGGGGCCCATTGAAATCCACATTTCTGCCATTTTTTCACCTACTTTACCTTACCAACATCATCAGGCTTCCTTGAGAATCCCTGAGCGTCATCATACATCTCTTCAAATCCGTGATAACGGATATTATGGTGCTTCTGAAGAGGATGATATCCGGTTGGAGTCTCATGTGGCTGGAGAACTCTTCTCATTCCTTTGTGCCCCTCGAAGTCAATACCCACTAAATCCCATGTTTCTTTCTCATTCCAATCGGCCCCTATCCATAAGTCTTGGACGCTGGCCACCATGGGAGTTCTGGTGTCTGGAATTGCAATACTGACCTCTATCTCTAGGGGGACTAGTTTTCCCTTTACCGTAGTTGGATCTGTGATTATTGGCTGTTGTACACCATCTATTTCAGGAGGATTCTTTACTCCTGTACGGAGGAAGTGATATACCACCTCCCACTTCTTTTCATCTGGCCCGTCTGGCCAATGGATTCCGGTTATGAGTGAGCAGTAGTCTACTTCATGGGTTGTGAGGAGCTTCTCAGCGAGGCCTCTCCAGTTTCCTGGATCACACACAATGGAAACGGTCCAACGAGATTTCGTACCACTGGATCTCTCAACAAGCTCTGCCTGGCATCCCTTAATTCTACCAACTGCCGTAATCATCTTCTCTGCTGCAGACTTTTGAGTTGATGTGGGGACTACTCTGGACATGGTAAGACCTCACAAATCTCCGGCAATCAATGGCCTCTGAGTTGCTGGACGATCACTACTTGGTTTCGCTCCAATACGGATAATCTTCTGCCTCAGCTTATCGAAACCGTCTATCAATGCCTCCGGGCGTGGAGGGCAACCTGGTATGTATACGTCAACGGGAATCACTGTATCGACCCCCTCCAGAATATTATATGACTGGAAGTAGGGTCCACCTGAGATCGCGCATTCGCCCATTGCGATGCACCATTTGGGCTCTGGCATCTGCTCCCACAACCTCACTATTGGATCTGCAAACTTCTTACTAATTGGCCCATTAACCAAGAGGACGTCGCACTGTCTGGGACTGGAGCGGAAGAATACGCCGAATCTCTCAGCGTCGAAACGACTCGCACCTGCTGCGGCCATCTCTAATGCGCAACACTTGATGCCCAGATGAAGAGGAAAGAGAGATTTTCTCTGTCCCCAATTGAATATTCTGCCAGCCAGTACTCCAATGATGTCCTTAATTCTGCTAGCTTTCAGAGCCTCGTCGGTTATGTCACCAACTGTGTCTACAAGCATCCTGCTATTGAAAACTGCATAATTCTGGTCATCGTCCGCCATAGCCTAACCTCAGATGTATATTCTTCCTCTCTTCCTGAAAACATGCCAAACGCCGGCTCCCATGAGGAAGATGAAGACTGTTAGTGTTGCAAGAGAGCTGTAGATTGATACTGCTCCGTCTTGAATAACTAATATGCCACCGAAGGCCAAGAACATGAAAGCAATATCAAAAACCAAGAAGATTATGGCGTACCAGTAGTACTGAAAATGGAAATTAATATGGGCATCACCTACTGGGTCTGAACCGCATTCATAGGTGGTCTCTCTCCTGAGATACAGGGATTGGTCGGACTCATATCCGGGAAGTAACCATGAGCTTAGTTTGTTGGGGTCATTAGCGGTTTTTCTTGGCCTCAAGAAACCTGAGCCTACGAAGCTCAGCACTGGGAAACCAATGCCTACTAGGGCCATCACAGCAACCGCGAGATATGCCTCTGGAACGGTAGACATGCCAAACACCCACCGGTCCCGTAGGGACCGTTAGGGCGAGCCACCTGAAATTGGGCAATAAGCCTATCCGGTGTAGAGTCAGAAGAAGTGCTAGGATTCATCTTGATCCAGTGCTCTAATTATTCTCTTATTTTCCGCTCTAGATCTCATGAAAAGTACGATTACTAGTAAAGCTCCGAATCCTGTGAGGCCGTAAACCAGTAAGTCTTGAGTGGTTTGTGAAAGATTGAGGAAAGAGTTCGATGTCACGGATACAACTGTTAGTTCGATTGGTTGTCCTGCAACGGGAATCCCCTCGGGTTGAGCGATAACAGTGAACCTGTATGTGTCGTCAGAAAGAAGTTCAGACGGAGGTGTGGCTCGAACCTGAATCTCTCTAGTTTCTCCAGGAGGAAGTTGGAACTCATCATCGATAACGTCAACCGTCCAACCTCTGAGTGATTCCCCTGAAATTATCTCCACGTCTTCGACCACATTGCCGTTGTTCGTTACAAACATTGTGAAGAATGCCTTATCTGGATAGTTCACCGTCTGCTCATCGTCCCCCTCAAGAGTAAAAATGAGATCATGTATGGTCATTACTTGAATCATGACATCGACCGAAGTGGTCTGAGCGGCGTTTCTCTCTGAGGCTGCTGATACCTTGATTATTCCCGACACGCCGTTTGAGACTCCCTCCATTACTTCCATCTGCACTTCTATGAGCACTCTGTCTTCCCTGGGGATTTGTATAGAGTCGTCTATCCCCACCCCGTTGACAAATATGTTCCTAGAAACTGATGATTCTAATCCAGTGATGGTGATAACTGCGGTATCTCCGGCTGGATAATCTCCAGTATTATCAATCCAGAAGAACGTTGACAGTGTACCCCCTGGAGGTAAAGTAACATCCATTTGACCAGGAATTTCCCCGGGTGACTGAGGAGATACTGCCATTCCATAGTTGTAGTTCGAAACCACCACGGAGACTGTGTGCTCAGAAGACTCGCTGGTTCCAAAAATTGCTATTCTTACCAGAACTCTCGCAGAGTCGGCGTCTTCCTCGCCCTCGACTAGTACATCCAGATAGACTTGTGAAGACTGGCCTGGGTCTAGTACAATTTGACTTATTGAGTTTCCATCGGAGTCGGAGAAGGAAGACTCCCACATTGGGCTACTGCACCCTGTCTGATCTCCGGGATCACAGGCTTGGAGCCTGAAGTTATCTCGGATGTTACCATCGTTAGTCACTACAATTGGGAACTTCACTATCTGATCGGATCTGCCTGTTTGTTGGTCCGAAACCATAGATGTAGAAACCTCGTGTCTAGGTGCGACTGATACGGTTAGATCCTTTGAGTCATAGGGTGTCGTCCCTCCTCCTCTGCCTACAGTGAATGAGATTACTGTATCCGATTCAGCGCTTGCATCATCTGGGACGAAGATATCGACACCCACGGTCTCTTTGTTATTGGATGATTGAGAGCTTCCCAGAGTAACAGTAGATTGACTGAATGAGACTTGCCATCCAGGGGGTACACCAGAAGTACCTAATGCCATAGTTTCCTGGCCATTTCCTTGATTCGTGATCTGAATAGAGAGGGTCCCTGAAGTACCCGGCTCGACATTTGAAAGTGTGGACTTACTGAGTGACATAGAAGCTCCAAACTCTTGTCCTACGGTGACAGTCAGTACTTTCTCACATCCAATTTCTGATCCTGCTCTTCCTTGGATCCCTATTGCTACTTGGGTTCCTGCCTCGAGAGAGTCGTCCGGAGTGACGTCAAATGTGAAAGTGTGAGAATCTTCTGAGCTACCTGGCTCTTCCAGAAGCTTGCTAAGGGGGCTATCGAAATCAACCCAACCTGAGATATCGTCCCCGTCAAGAGACTGGGCGTTAGCCGTTACCGTCCACTCGGTGTTCCCTATGTTCTCGACCTCGAATGAGTTTGGAGCAGACTCTCCTGGATCTAGATTATGAGATGAATACTGGAGAGATGCATCGCATTCCTTGATTTGAGGTACGTTAAGACTCAGTGTCAGATTGTCTTCAGCTTGGTCTGCTGCATTCGGATCATTGGTGACCGTGGCCTTGAGGATGAAGCAATGGGAACCAGCATCTGTCTCTGCCCCGTTGGGCATATCAATTGTTACAGTGACCTCTTCTTGTCCCTCTGGCTCCAACTGAAGGACTGAGGGGTCGACTGTTGCAGACAAATCTTCAGACTCACAGTCACTATCTGATGTCATCTCCAATTGTACATTGGCCTGTTGCTCGCCATTATTCTCCACATCAACATCCCAAGTAACTTCATTATCCTCTCCATCGTAGTTCTTGGTAGACGGTTCATCGGTAGATAGGCTCACAGAGTAAAGTCCGCCGCCGTCGCCAGCCGTGGTTACGACAGTTACATCGGCATTAGAGGGGGTCCCGGGGGCACCTCCCGAAACCTGTCCCTGAGCGTTTACTGTGGTCTCACACTCTCCACTTGCCTG
>DANL01000005.1:5400-11911 GCA_002499865.1 Euryarchaeota archaeon UBA121
GTAGACGAGAACCCGTTACAATCGTCACCTTGTTGGGTACTGAGTGATACTGCGGCATCATCATCACCAGAATTTTGGACAATAATCGTATATTCTGCCGCTTCATCTGCTGTTGCCTCAGCAGAGCTAGGGTTTGCAGAAAGATTGATGTCTACATCGGCTGAAACTATTGTGGCGGACATGCTCAGGAGCATTACAACGGTGAAAAAAGTGAGCGACTTCCTTGTGACCATCGTATTTCGCACTATACCGACCCTCTAAGGTCTTCGCACCCCATGACTGCTGGAAATGCGGTTGTCAGGCCTCTACTAGGTTATCGACATCTGCATCGCAGTGAAGGCATCTACCCATTGAAATAATGTCACATCCGGTAACTTGGCCTATCTTGTGATACCTTGCCCCACATAATGAGCATGCCCATGCATTCCCAATCGTTGTATCGGTGCTACATATCCAACATGGTACTCCGCTCTCTACTATGCCGGCGTCTTCCTGCTCGCTTGTATGTCTGCCAGTGGCCTTATTCTTGAGGAGGCTCATTGGATCTCCGTTGGTTCTGACATATGCGAAGGCACCCAGTCCTGCAATTATTGCTAATAGTAGAGTACCCAGTATTAGTGGCAGATATCCTTCCAGACCCGAATCACCACCGAGAGATGGCTTGACATCAACGGGTATTTCGAATGTGGAACCCTCGGTATCTGGAGCATTTATCAAGTTCAATGAGATTGTGCCATCACTCCCGCTGTGAGGGGTGAATTCTAGAATAATACTGCGAGATTCTCCGGGACTGAGTACAACTCTGACTCCGTCAATGGCCCTGGCCTCCCAAGAGCTCGGGGCGACCACATCTAAAGTGTGGGATATGTCTGTATTGCCAGTATTGGTGACATCTATCCTGTAAGAGGAGGAGTATCCTTCGTGTGCTATGGGTTCTGTATTAAGATTCCAAGATAGCCTGGGCGCGTTTTCGACAAGGAGTGATTTAGTATCTCTAATCTCTATTCCATCCCCCTCCATTACTAGGGTGATAACTGGTTCAGAACCAGCAGGCTCATCTTCTGGAATGACCACTATGCACTCGATGATGTCTGATTCTCCTGGGGACAATGAGGATGGTGATAAGCAGGATGATGACCATCCTTGATTTGGTAGCTCTAAATTGGTAGATGGCCTCCAGACTCCTGAGCCTTCGTTCCAGACCATCCAGTGTAGATCGAAACCTGGGTCTCCGACAGGATGGGGTCCTGCTCCTAGTATTTCGCTGGAAGAGGAACCATCAGGAAGGTACACCTGATCGAAAAGAAGTCTCGGAGAGGCGGCAGATAAAACCTCTATTGAGGTATTCCAGTCGATTTTGAATCCATCCGAAGTGGCCAATCTGATTTGGACTAACCCACTCGAGGCTAGTCCATTTCCTTGCAGGCTCATGGACCAATCTACAGACTGTCCGGCAGGAGAAGTAACCGGGTTCATCTCAACAACGTTCCAACCACCTGGTGCTGACATTAGGTAGGGGGTCAGTTCCCAATCTCGATTTCCAAGATTCTCGATGGAGAAATCAACAATCAGGAGAGAATCAGGAGATATGTCCTTTCTTACCTGTCCCGGTACCGGAGAAAGGGACACATTGTCTACGGGTCCAACGATTAGGAATATATCCTGAGTCCATGAGATAGAGCTAACTCTTGAATGTACAATAATTGCGGCTTCGAACGTCGTCCCAGATGGTATCATCGCTCCGGGCGAGTTGATGGTGATATCGACTGTCTTACTGGATCCTTTCTGCAGTGTTCCGGTTGACCCATGAGATGATCCTTCAAATGTCCCAATTGAGTCAAGACCTAGGTGCCATCCTGCAGGAGAGACTAGTTCAACGTCATATGATTGAGCACCATTCCCATCGTTAACAATAGTAATCTGTGTCTTGGTCTGTTCGAGAGGGCTGACTAGAATCTGCTCATTCAACAATTGTACGTTTGCGTCAGCCAGTACGGGAACTTCGAAGTAGAGTGTCATTTCTGAGAGTACATCGTTCTCTACATCGTATCCGGATATAGTCATGGAATAAGTGCCAGGAGGAGGGGGTGCTGGGTGTACCATAGTCATTCCAATGGAGACCTGTTCGGTTGGCATTAGGTTGAATGTGTTCGAAGTGAATGACTGGAACCAGCCGAATTGAGTGCCATCTTGCACCCTGGTAGGAGAAGAGGCAGATATAGTGGCATTAGTTTCGAAGAGTGCGGTATTTGTCAGTGTTAGATCCCATGTTGAGGTTGTAGAAGTAGGGTCGACCAGGGTGAGAGTATCCTCAAGTGCGGAGACCCTGACTCCGGGAGCGCTGACAATTACTATCTCTCCAAAATAATTATTGGAATCTGACATTTCATCAAATTGATTGTTCGGATCGATGAAGAACTCGAAAGCAGAATCACCTTCTGTTTCGGGGGTCCAGGACCAGAATAGCTCCTCTGTTTGTCCGGGTGATAGAGATACCAACTGCTCTCCTAGAAGAGCGGAGTCGACTCTCGCCATGACTGGTATGTCAGTGACTGATCCTGCTCCGATGTTCTTTATCTGTACTGAAACCTGTACTTCTTCGCCGACTTGTGGAATAGGAGTGGATACACTCATTGAGTCTGGAACGAATGTTGGATCTGGACTGAGATCATTGACATTATGCCCGCGTACGGCTATTGAGAATGGTTGCCATGTTCTTGACCCTCCATGTTGAGAATCCTTGACTCTGATTGTCCAAATCCCTTGAGCAGTACTGTCAAGAGCTACGACTTCAACATTATTCACTGAGTCCTTTGAACCGCCTTGGGTAGAGCGCCCGTTTGTGAAAACATTACCCTTGTAGGTGATGCCGTCTGGAGATATCAGCTCTAAGTCTAGATCGTTCCTTAGCTGAATGGAAGAGCTTGATGATCCAGGGTAATCAGACCAAGTCAATACTGCCTTGAACTCCTTTCCAGCGGTATTGACATCGAAAGTATACTCAATGACCTGCCCGCTCCTAATCCTAGATCTGTCGTCAACGAAAATTCCAACTTCTCCGTCAGGAATCAATGAGTTTACCAAATCTACTCTTCCCCAACCCTCGTCATCGTTTGGAATATCACGGGCTCCCATGTCCTTGGCCCCGAGAATTAGTAGGGCCTTGACCAGTGATCCTTGTGGTGCCTGTCTTCCAATAACTTCTGTGAGATACTCCCTTACAAGTGCGGATGATCCAGCGGCCGCTGGGGTGGCCATTGATGTACCGCTATATTCCATGTACCAAGTATTCGACCACGTACCTCCTGCTGAGGTGGCCTCCTGAGATTTGCATGATCGTACATAGTCTCCCGGTGCTACGATATCGGGCTTAATCCTGCCATCATCCGTAGGGCCTCTGCTACTCCAGTAATACATCTCATCTGGAGCTCCACTGTATCTGTTCTTATGTCCGCCAACTGTGATAACGTTCTTTGCGGTACCTGGAGGAGAGACTCCGTCATTCCTTTCATTACCGGCGGCAAATAATACAGTCATGCCATCATAGGACCAATATTGATCCCATGTGGAAGTCCTGTCATCTGCATCTTCTGATTGGGTAGAATATCCTCCGAATCCACTCTGAGATCCCCAACTAT
This sequence comes from Euryarchaeota archaeon UBA121, assembly GCA_002499865.1. GTDB lineage: Archaea > Thermoplasmatota > Poseidoniia > Poseidoniales > Thalassarchaeaceae > MGIIb-O5. The sequence continues at coordinate 9,039 of DANL01000005.1, forward strand.
TGGTATGGATTCTAGCTCCTGCATTGTATGCAGAATTTAGCATTGAGTTGATTCCGTAGCTATACAGAGCACCAGAATCGTCGTCTTCCATTGCTTGAAAGTATAAATCGGCTTCAGGGGCAACTCCTTGGTAACCCCCATTGCTCCTGAACCCAGAGCCTAGAACAGTACAGGCTACGTGAGTCCCATGTCCATCACTCAAGTCGGCTGTGGAAGAGTCTCCAGGGGTAACGGAAGTAACACCTGAGAGTCTACCAGTGAAATCTCCGTGATCGCCATCTAATCCCGAGTCTCCTACAGCAACAATCTGACCACTACCGTTTAGGCCTGTTATGAAGGCATTTTCCACAGTATTGATTCCCATATTTATCCTTGATTGGTCGTTGTGGAGGACTAACGATGGCAATGGAGAAATATATGAAACAGAGGGAATTGAAACTATTTCGGATAAATTATCGAAAGACGTGCTTCCCCATATAACGCCCTTCTCAGGAGACCATGGATCTGTCAGGTAGTCCATGGCAGTAAGCAGTGAGTCCTGTAGTCCTAATCCTGAATCTTCCATTCTGACCATATCATCTCCTTTCCAACCTATCACTTCTACCATGAAGTTAGAAGATGACTGGTGATTTCTCAAGGATTGATGAATCATTAATCCGCTTGGAACGTCATGAATTGCTACAATAGACTCCATTTCCTGCAGTCTCTCAAGTGCTTCGGCTGTACCTTGAATTAGGAATCCAGAGGGAGGTATCGTTGATCTGATAGATAGTCCCTCAATCTGTAGAATATCCAACCTAGAGTCCCAAAGTCCAATCTGACCATCGATAATTGCTAGAGCTAGATCTGATCTTGGTAAAGAAAGTGAGTAGTCCATGTAGGTACTGGGAATCAATCCCTCGGACGTGTAGGTCCCTATAGTGGAATGGGCAATAGCTTGCCTTGCTTCTTCGGACCCCTCAAAGATTAGTGGTGCCCCTAGATCTCGGATACTATTGGAATCGGGTGAAATCTCTACTCTCTCAATTTTGGGACTCAGGTCTTCGAATTGATGGTCAAATGAGTCGTCTTCATCGCCCAAAATTGGCAGATATGATAATAGCAAGACGGCGAGTACGAGGACAACGGCGCGCTTGGTCATCATAACTCCCCCCATCCTGACCATTTTGAGCATATGGGTTAACTGAACTCAGATTATCATAGAATTTGCAATGGAGGCCTCATTGTGAATAGCTCTAGAGTCCACTCTCCGACCTCCATGGTATTTTTCTCGTAGATACTACCGCCATAGTAGTCGTATGTTAGGATTATCTCGATAGTGTAATTCTCCCAAACCGACTCCCCGTTGACAATCATCTCCAATTCGTCCCCTGCAACTGACTTGTGTGCAGGTATTCTTTCCGATTCAAAGTGAATCCTTTGTATCTCAATATCTTCAGAATCAATGAACACTAGATCCAGTGAAACCGATTCAATTGCTCTGCTACCCTGGTTATTTATCTCGGATAGAACAATATGGCTAGATCCTGCTTGTTTGTAGATTACATCTACTGATACCCTATCATAAGGAACCAGCCAAACCAAGGCAATTACAGATGCTGATAGCACCAGTAATGCGGTTATTGAAGCGAAAATAACCCTGAAGGGAGAGATTTGGCTAATCCTGTCCTCAATTTTTTCCAGGGCGTCATGAGCAGTTTTCTCTTCCAGAGTCTCCTCTGGGACTTCGGTCTGTCTGAGTCTTTCGAGAAGTCCCATCAGCTCCCTCCCAAGAAAGTTGCAATCAGTGTCATTATCCCAGAAGAAACTGGCTCGACCACCATGATATGCTGAGTGTCTCCTTCAAAGCCTGGAATCATATTCAGAATTGAAAGATCAGAGGCCAGGCCGTTGATACCAATCGTGGTCGCAGTAGGAATCCCGGAGGTTGTCTGTGCGTCTAGGAGAACGCCCCTTAGATCGAATTCCTGACCTGCCACCTCAGCGGTTGCTCTCGCAGAGATGATTATTCTGCCACCTTGTACTTCTGAGAGCTCTATCACTGGATACCCGGGCAACGTAGATGAAATCCTGCCTACCTCATGGATGTGTATTGTAGCACTTTTCAGGTTCTCTCCAAGTGCCTCCATTTCCTCCATGGTGACAGGAGGAGTAGTTGGGATATTGCTCGATCTAATGTAAATCGTTTCTACGCCTTCTCCTCCAGAGCGGATATTCAATCCAAATCCTTCGGCAGGCTTAATCTGTAAGCTATCAGTCATTCCTTCTGCGAGCAATATTATGTCTCCCTTGGTGTTTATTGCCCTTCCAAAGGCTTCTATGTATAGCGACATTCCATCCCCCGAAGCTCGATAATCCAGGATTGGTATTCCTTGGAAAGCTAGACTTTCGGTAATATCAAAATTTGTGTCGGGCTCAGTTGTTAGATTAATTGACCCTGGTACATCAGTTAGGAAAATTGTCGCTGGCCACCATGCAGAGTCGAGCCACTGCATCTGCTGCATCATAATCGAGTTGATTCCAACACCATCGTCTCTAAGATAAAGATCCGGGACTGTCATATCTATAGAAACAGCAGTTCCCAGACTTGCAGTGATGTCAATAACCTCAGGAATCTCATCAATCATTATCTCTGTACGACTTCCAGCATCTCTGTTAATCAGCAGAACATGTGCCCAATCAAGTCTTTCAGTCATTGAATAGTGTGCAGATGTGGAGACCTCCGTGATACCAGCAACTGTCTCGAATTCGAAGGTGGCGTCAACTAGCATCCCAGTGGGAGTTCCCACTTCCAAGCCATTTAGAGTCAGCAGAAGGTCTTGACCGTTAATTCCTCTAGCTTGGATCATCATTTCACTGTGTGCGGGAATCCA
>DANL01000005.1:12283-15340 GCA_002499865.1 Euryarchaeota archaeon UBA121
GTGACTGACATGTCTACTACTGGGGGAAGATCAGGAATCCACGTCCTCAGATGAAAGCCATCTGATATCCCTGACGGTGCCGCGCTAAATGATACTCCATGAACCCATGGAGGGGCCTCGAGTGAGCCGTCTCCATGACTTGACTCAACTGTCAGATCGAAGGGTGCGTTCGCCTCCAACTGCATGCCGAAAGAGAAATCCTCGTTCGATTCTCCTGAATTGGTACCGGTGGAAATATCAGTGGTTATCCCTGAGAGCACAGAATTAACTGATCTGCCAAGATCTGCAAATCCACCTAGGAAGAAGGCAAGACCTGAAAGTCCCTGAGATGTATTGAGTTCTGGGATATCTAGAGCTGGTCCAGAGTCAGAGCTTGTTGGAATCTCTATGGATACCGACGAAGGGAGAGGGTCAATTATCGCTACTGCCGTGAGCTGATCTTCGTCTAGTGTTGGAGCATGATCTACACTGAAGCTCATTGATCTATCTCCAGACGCAGATATGGAGGCTTTTCCTCTGCCGTCAGGACCCAGAGAACCTTCAGAGACTGGGGGTATCCAGCTTACTTCTGATATCCCAGAGATTCTGGAAGAGATAGTTGATGTGCCATCATTTGGATCATGGTGGAACATGAAGTGATCACCTGTCATAGTTTCTGGCAACTCAGAATCGGTGATCTGTGCCTCTATGGAACCAATAGAGGTGGTTGTACTCCAGCTAGAAAATCCACCGAATATTGCAGAGAAGTCGTCAGGGAAGTCTGTTATCTCAACTGCCTGTCTTTGTTCCATGTCCTTTCCAGTATAGATCATTTTTCCTATTTCCTCTGATGCGGTATAAACTGCGGTCTCAGCATCAGTAGATATTCTGATATCATCAGGAATATCGGAAATGTAGAGTGATTGGAAAGACGAGTTCGTGACTGACCCAGGCTCGTGGTCAATGTAGACGAAATTGAATGGCTCACTGGAGGATGTGTTGACGGATGCAGTTAACTCATCGAGTATGTCATCGTCATCTATCGAGAAGGCAGAGAGACCGCTGAATCCAATACTAGCAGCGACAGGGACCAGAGGATCTACAAGATTTCCATCCCTGCTTACCAGCTGAGTCAGGGATCTGTCCTTAGAGAGTACGAGGTGGTCTCCTTGAATCGTCGGATGGGCACTGGAACCAATCTGCAGACCTATTCTACCTATGGACATCTCATTCCTGAGAGCACCCCAGTCGTCATGCATTATGAGGTTGAATTCCCTTCCCTGGAGGTCCCCTCCAGGACCGACACTGCCCGTTATGGCCTCCACCACTGTAGTTGGAATATTGTTGAGGATTCCACCAACATCTAGGTATAGGTCTACCAAATCGAGAATCAGCGAGTCCATAATCCGTGAGACGAAATCAAGGTTGTCAGAATCATCCAGATCCCTTTCCTCATCATCTGATCCGCTCACATCGAAAGATCCGTAGAGAACCAGTGCGGTTGGAATTGATTCAATTGAGATGTCGACCCTCCTATGGTCTGAGTTCTCACCCCCTCTTTCGTACCATGAGCTGTAATCAAGAGATTCCAGGGGTTGGGCGGATCTGAGAAGTATCATGCTAATTGGGGGATAGGCAGGATTTACTGGCAGTGTAGGATCGTCTTCATTGGGACTGGTGTCCCTTGAGAAGTTCTTGATACCTATGATCAGACCTAATCTACTGGGCTTACCTCCTGGCAGTTCGGGCTCATCAGATGAGCCTAGCATTCTGAATATCCTAGTAATCTCCCCCTGGGACATGGAGCCTTCAGGCATTCCTCTTAACCATCCGAGTGAATCCGTAGTATTTCCAAATGAGCCTCCATTTTCCTCTTGGGAAACACCTGATCTATCTTCATGGAAGTGAATATGTAGGTCAGATCTCCTGTCCGCAAAATACTCGACCGTGGTTAGGCTCCTGTCTCCCTCGATCCCCCCCAATGCTGGGATGCTGCTATCAGTCCTGATCACTAGCTCGACATCCCCAGGAATCATTGAAGATACTCCGTTAGGTTTTACATCGAGATTAATGTAGGCGAGTTCCCATAGCTGTCTATCCCCGTCTGATGGAGGTGAGAACCTGGCATATCCAAGTCCGACTGTAACTCCGCAGTCTATTTCTTCGGGAGGGAGAAACAGCAGTTGTTCGGGACTATACCTATCGGGACAGGAGTCCATTTCACTGGAGTCTATCGATATCGAGTATGGTGCTGTGATGCCTATTAGAGTCAGTCCGGAGCCATCGAAATCGGATGAGAAAATGTTTACTATCGACTGGATTAGATCTTGGAGAACGGCGCTAGCGTTGAAGAATACCCTCTCAATTCCAACACTTAATGAGAAGTCTTGTGGCATTGTTGAGAATCTGGAGTCTATGACCCAGATGTAGCTCTCTCCATCGCCGAGAGCCAGAACTGAGTCCGGACTGGAGTAAGCGAATGACTTGATCAATGAAACCTGTAGGGAGTCCATGTCTTCCCAAACACTGTCAGTTTGACTGGAGTCAAGGACGTCTACCGTGTATGACACTGATGGCTGAATCCATAAAGTCCCAGTTTCGATATCTATGTTTTCCAGACCGATATTTCCAAGGGATACGCTCAGGCCGACTTGAATGTCATTGTCGCCATCATTGTCAATATCCACGGCATGACTCAAGGGGTCGGTTTGCAGATTGAGCAGAGAGAGGAAGTTTGCTGTGAATGTGACTACCTCGGTTCCTCTGACAACATTGCCATCGAGGTCTGTGTACTCGGTCAGAATCACATAGTCGGTGATGTTAACGAGAGTCTGCCAGACGTTATCCACGCTAACGGCGTCATCTTCGATTCCTAGTATCAACCTGTATGGGAGTGGATGATTAGGCTCTTCTGGTAACGTTTCAACGAACGAGGCCCCTTCTAGGGAGTCCCCTATGGAAGATAGTGGCTGAGACTGCCCGCTCTGTGATATTCCATCCTTAACTCCTTGAATAGCCGGTCCAGCTAATTGACCCACGGAATTGGACTGCAAGACCTGTTCACGCTGGTCTAGGACG
>DANL01000074.1:0-3554 GCA_002499865.1 Euryarchaeota archaeon UBA121
GCTGAGTTCTCTCCAGAAATTGCCATAGCCTCCTGCTGCTCTACGAAAACACGCTGATCAGCCTCTGCGGCTTTTCTTCCCTTCTCTGCTGCAGCCATATTCTCCGCTACGGTGATTTCTCTCTCCTTGCTTGCGATAGCGGCGCCTATTGCTCCGTCCCTCTCTGCGTTGGCTACGTCCACTCTAGCATTCTCAACAGCTGTTGCTGCTGCCTTCTTACCAATACTCTCGATATAGTCAGACTCGTCTGTAATATCGACAATGTTAACATTTAGCTGGGTTAATCCGAACTTCCTAAGCTCCTGATCAACATTCTGAGTGATTAGAGATAGGAAAGCATCTCGATCTTGATTGATCTGCTCAATTGTTAGGGAGGCGACAGTGAGACGCAACTGACCGAGAATTATCTCCTCTGCTAGTTTCTCTATCTCTGGAATCTTGAATCCTAGAAGCCTCTCAGCTGCATTAGCCATGATGGAGGGTTCCTTGCTAACACCAACTGTAAATGTACTTGGAACGTTTATTCTGATATTCTGAAGGGATAGTGCACCTTTCAAATCGATATTAATTGGCATTGGCTTTAGGGATATATACGCATAATCCTGAATCAATGGCCAAACTAATGCGGCTCCTCCGTGGACTACACGAGAAGGCTTAGCCTTTCCATCCGCTGCCTTGGCGGTTCTTCCATAGATTACCATCACCTGATCTGGTGGGCATCTCTTGTATCTCTGAGCAAAGAATATTACGGCAGCCACCAAAACCAATATGATTGCGAAAATCATTATTGTCCCTATAGTTCCACCATCTGCTCCATCTGATTGTCTGAGGGTTGTCATTAACATCCTGTTCACTCCTGACTCTATGAGGCAGGCACAGGTCATGAACTCTTTCCCGAAAATTGAGAAAAATTAGGGAGGGGTGCGAAATCATATTCTCTTTACTAACAGAACTTCACCCATTGTACCGACCACTTCAATTAGCCTTCCTGTTCCAATTTCTTGCTTGTCTTCGGACCTTGCATTGTATGTACTTAGAGAACCATTGGTCTCGATCTGAACTTGACCAACGCCCTCATGAGGTATCACTAGGTATACCTGCCCTTTACAACCGATGGTATCTACAATATCCACATTTCCGGAAGATTGCATCGCCATAAAGACCTCAAATAATTTTGCAGTTCCATACATTGATGCAGTTCCAGCTATTCCTCCTGCTGCCACGGCGACTGGATCAGTCCCGTCTGATTTCAATACCCAGAGTCCGGCCAGGCCGAAGAACATGAGGAACGCCATCACGCCTTGGAATGTCAGGGCCTTGAATGATGCATCTGAGCTCATAACATCTATTTCCATTCCGAATAGACCCTCGAAAACTCCCTCTGCGACACCACCTACAAGCATAAGCACGAACCATAGAAGAAACAGAATGCCCCCTAGAAGGGCAGAAATACCAAAAATCCACTCTAATCCTGTTGCGTCTCCTAGCCCTACGAGGTCAAAGAGGTTGAAATCATTGATATCCACCATAACCATTCCTAGGGGCAGGGGCATTTGACACATTCGGCGTATTTAGTCTCAAACTAGTAATTGGGAACTCCTTCACAACACGCCTCAACCACTCTGTAGCACCTAGGGCATTCCATGTGTTGCCTCCTAGGAACTGCATCTCCCCTGAAACCACAGATGCAGCTCATGGATTTACAATGGTCAGAGTCCATGATCAATGAAAGACGAAACTAGGATTTATTCTTCTCGGTGTTTTTTCCTACTTTTTGTTATTCCTGATGGCCAGATATCTCTCGGCGGCTAGAATAGGCCCCAGGGATGAGCCAGTCAAAATTGACGTGATTACAAGGTTCCAACTGCTACTAACATATTGATCCAAAGTAGTATATACAAAAAGTGCGATTAGGATCATTGTCACAGGGATGGCGAATCTTCTCAGAAAAATCTGATACCCCCCCATTTGATCATAGGCAGGGTTATCGATAATTCGGTCTATCATATCATCGAGACCAGGATTCTTGGCCGACATGATTCTCAGCCTATTAGCCACGCTAGTGCGCCTAGGAATGTCATTAGTGCCGGAATAGCGTACCAAACTGCCCTAATTGCCTTAGGAGTCTTATCTGCAACATCAATAATTCTCCCAGTCTCGTCCCTGACGAACTCGGTCTTTTCCATTTTTGAATAAACTTCAGAGAACTCTTTCTCATGTCGTGCAAGGAATATTAGGAAGTATATCCCGAGCATTAGAGAGCTCCCTCCCGAAACATTGAGTAGAATACTGAGTAATTCTAGCAAGGCACCTGATGAACCCAGTTGCGATCCTATCAGCAACTGCCCTATTCCTAGCATGAACCAGAGCAACGAGTCGACTCTTGCCATGGTGGAGGGAAGGGGGAGTGATTCATCAAGGTGTTCCCGGCAGTATCATGCTAAGTGGACTTGGTATGGTTATCCCAGATTGCCCATGTGCCCTTAGCCGTGGCTATTAGAATCCCTGAGGAGTCATTCAGTTCCCCTTCCAAATGAGCTATGTTCTTGCCCCTTTTTACAACCCGACCACTGGCAGTAAGTAGCATCCCCTCATGAGCGGGCCTGATGTATGAAATTATGATTCCAGCTGTGGCGCACCACTCATCCGGTGATATCAGTGATAGAAGTGCACCTCCAAGAGCAGTATCTAGGATTGATGCATGTAATCCTCCATGAGCGACCCCTCCAGCATTCAGATGAGTTTTCAGAACATCGACCTCCACTACACACTTCCCTTCTCCGATAGATACTGGTCTGAGTCCTATCATCTTTCCAAAGCCCGGGAACGTTGGTGGAAATTCTTGCCCATCTTCCATGAGCTTGCGAGAGAGTTTCTTCTAATTACTCCTAAGGTGAGTTTCATCATTCACCTGTCTGGACAGCCCAGAGTCTGGAGTAAATTCCATCTTCCTCCAATAGAGATTCATGAGTTCCCGTTTCAGAGATTTCTCCCTTGTGCAGGACAGCGATGATGTCTGCATTTCTTACCGTTGAAAGTCTGTGTGCTATGATTAGAGTTGTCCTATCTTTCGATATCTGGGAAATCGACCTCTTCAGTGCGGCCTCTGTCTCGTTATCCACATTACTCGTAGCCTCATCTAGGACCAGTACTGGGGCGTCTTTGAGAACGGCCCTTGCGATCGCAATTCTCTGTCTCTGACCTCCTGAAAGCCTATGCCCTCCTTCTCCGATATCAGTATGCCAACCCTTGGGCAGTAATGCGATGAATTCAGTAGCCTCTGCTATACGGGCCGCCTCTTCTACGGAATCAAGAGAGGCTTCGGGATTCCCATATCTTATATTTTCAAGAACAGACCCCGGAAATAGTGTGGTGTTCTGACTTACTAAGGAAATGGAGCTTCTAAGTGAATTGAGAGTCAAATCGCATACTTGATGACCATCCAAGGAGACAGTCCCTGATTTAGGGTCATGGAACCTCATCAATAGCCTGATCAATGTGGTCTTTCCTGAGCCAGTTGATCCTACCAAGCCGACAGTTCGGCCCGCTGGAAC
>DANL01000074.1:3965-4668 GCA_002499865.1 Euryarchaeota archaeon UBA121
CAGTTTTACATCTCCCTCCACTATTCCGACCTCAGTGTCCAACAGATCTAGTACGCGGGTAGTTGATGCCATGGCTCTCTGGTAGAGATCAAATGTCTCGCCAAGTCTAGTGAGTGGCCATAGAAGTCTTTGGGTGATGAATACAATAACTGAATAGGCCCCTAAACTAATCCTTCCGTCAAGTGCCATCCATCCTCCTACCAGCATATTGGCCGAGAATGCGAACAAGATAGCCATCCTGATTATTGGAACGAAGGATGCAGATAGTCTGATTGCCTCCTTATTTGCCTCCCTGTAAGACTCCGATGCCTCACTGACCCTAGCGGCCTCTCTGGCTTCAGCAGTGAAGGATTTGATTGTGGTTATTCCTTGCAGATTGTTATTCAGGAGAGCGTTCAAATCTGCTACCTGTGTCCTGACTTTGGAATACCTGACTCCTATTCTCCTCTGATACATGAATGACCCCGCTACAATAACAGGTATTGGTACAATGGCCCACAATGCGACTTCAGGAGCCACGAAAAACATGATCCCCCCTACGACTATTATTGTGGTGGCTACCTGAAGGATATCCGTTGCACCTTGATCGAGAAATCTTTCAAGTTGATTGACATCGTCGTTCATTATCGCCATTAGTCCGCCGGTTGATTGCTGAGAGAACCACTGCATCTCAAGATCTTGAATGTGGGAGTAAGCAGACATA
>DANL01000014.1 GCA_002499865.1 Euryarchaeota archaeon UBA121
GTTCAATTCCTGCCGGACCCACCAGTAATTTTCTACCATCAGTGTTTAGAAATCGTCACATTACTGAATGTTCAATAAGTGAGGCCGGCGGGACGATACGTGGTCGAAGAGACAGCTGGACTAGCGTCCCGCGTTGCTAGAAGGCTCAGAAAGAGGGACTGGACAGTTTCTGTGGCAGAATCCTGCACAGGGGGCTTGGTTGCATCATTGATTACGGATATTTCAGGAGCTTCTGCATGGTTCAACCAAGGCTGGATAACTTACTCTAACGAATCAAAGATGAGAGAATTAGGCGTTGAAAAGACGGCCTTCGATAGTGATGACGCTGGTGCAGTATCCCACGAAGTTGCAATTCAGATGGCCCAGGGAGCTAAGTTCCAGTCCGATTCCAATGTCTCAATAGGAATCACGGGAATTGCCGGTCCTGGCGGATCGACTAGCAATAAGGAAGTAGGCAGGGTTCATGTTGCGGTGATAGCTGGAGATTACTTCCTTTCTAGGAGGATGGATTTCGGAGATAATGACAGATTGGATAACAAGAAATCATTCGCGGCCTTCGCACTCAGGCTAACACTGGAAGCTTTAGATAGGGTCGATGAGAATGAGGCCGTAGTGGAGGAGGCACTGAATAGAGACGCATCTGAAGGGTCGTTTGATACATCTCAGTTAGATCCCTCTTCTGAGGAGTGGGAAGGTAGCCTGGAATGGCAGAAAAGCCCCCGGACAGTTGCTGAGGATATCGGAAAGGTTGACTTAGCATCTCTGACTGATTGGGACTCCAAAGAGTAGTTTCAGCAGTCTGTTAGCGATATCATCATGAGGCGCCCTTCTCTCTTGACTGACATGGTCTCTGACGATTGGCCTGCAAGACAGCGAATTTTAGCTTCTTCAGGAATCCTTGTGATGGGAAGGAAGTCACAGGAGCTAATACAGGAACTAGAAGATTTGCAACCTCTTATCCAAGCGGCTAGGGCATCCGGAGTAAAAATCCTAGATTCCAGAACAATTAGTGAATTACTCTCTATTACTGCACCTACATCTGTTAGTCCCGATCCAGCAGAATCTACAATTACTCAGCAAGTTACGCTACCAAATCCAAATAGTCACTCTTCCATAGGAAGGACTGTAGCTCCATCGGAGGCTCTCGAACTGGCACCCGCTCCACGTCCACACGGCCTAGAACAGTACAATTTGGCTGATTTTCCCATGCACGCCACTGATTTAGACTCTGAGATTGAGATTCATTTCGATATCACCGGAAACTCGGTCACTGAAGGTAAGATGTCGGATATGAGGTCCTGCTTCACTGATAGGCTAAAGAGAATCAGATCAATGATGATCTCTGCAAACTCTCTCCCGAGGAGACCGACGCCTGTCTCGGAGGCTTGGAGAAACCGTCAGAGACATTCCAGCAGGGACTATGAGGTTACAATGGTAGGGCTAGCAACTGAAATGAGATGGACCAAAAACAAGAAGTTGATGTTTGTGGTCGAAGATGAGACGGCCCAAATCAAATGCTTGTTGTCGCCTCCTTCTGATGCCTCAAATGTACATCCGGCTTTGGATGGACTCATGGATGACGATGTTGTTGGCGTTACTGGAAGTTTCTCGGTCGGCGAGGGTGACCCGATTTTCTTTGTCAATAATATTCACCTGCCTCCTTTGGGCATGCATTCCAAATCTATGGCGTCAGAAGATCAAGCAGTATCCGCCGCCTTCCTATCGGACACGCATGTCGGGAGTATGACATTCCTAGAACCCCAATGGGAGAAAATGATTACATGGTTCAATAATGATCCACTGGCTAAAACAATCAAGTATTTCGTTCTAAGTGGGGATGGAGTTGATGGGGTTGGAATTTATCCCGGTCAAGACAGGCACTTGTCGATCAAAGATCTATTCAATCAGTATTCAGAATTAGCAAGATTACTTGAAGCTCTTCCAGATTGGGTGGATGTGATTATTCTGCCCGGAAACCATGATGCAGTAAGGCCAGCAGAACCCCAACCCGCTCTTGATCCAGAAGTCCAACAAGATTATTCTGATACTACCTTCGTAGGAAATCCGTGTGATTTTAGTCTCCATGGCGTAAGGGTCCTCTCATACCACGGAAAGAGTATAGATGACTTTGTTGCAACTTTGAGATCTGTTTCATACTCTCAGCCAGAAAGAGCAATGCAGGCAATGCTTGAGAGGAGGCATCTAGCCCCTTCTTGGGGAGGAAAAACACCTCTTTCACCAGAACCAGAAGATAACTTGGTAATTTCAACAGTACCAGACATATTTGTTACTGGACACGTACATGGGCACTTTGTTGGCAATTACAAAGGAACAACAATGGTTCACAGTTCGACTTGGCAAAATCAAACCGACTTCCAGAGAATGTTAGGATTCCAACCAAAACCCTGCATCCTAACTGTGGTCAATCTGCATACCTTTGCGACCGCGTCTATACCATTCGCCTAGTTAGTCCTGGAAAATTCTTCCCCGTTGAAAATGTGTGGCCAAATGTCCCTAAGATCCTTACTTTCAACTACGGGCACTCCCGATTCTAAGAATGAATTCAAGGCTCTTTCTCTCGCTGGATTGAAGCCAATAAATGATGATTCGCCTATCTTCATTGATAAGTCGGTACTTGAGTCCCCTATCGAAACTATTCCACTAGTATCAAACCCATTTATTCTTGCAAGTTTATCCACCATCAATCCCTTATTGTGAGAGTATACTCTGGTAGGAAGGCCCCTCTCAAGGAAACCATCTTCATCCCATTCAAATCCATTAGCAGCCCAATCATCAACCTTCAGCATATTTGCAATCGCACCTACAAATAAGTCAACACCTGATGATACTATGGCGACATATATCCCTCTATTTTGAAGCTCCTCGACAACATCTCTAGCTCCGTCCATAAGTCCAACTCCACTGTAGCACCTCATTATGTCATCTCTGTGTATATCGGATTTCACACTCTTCCATAGCCTGATATCATGCTCAACGAATTCCTCCTCAGTTATTTTTCCATCAAGAAACATCTCCAGAGTTTTTTTGTGGGATCCGTCCTTGGAATCAGTACCAAACTTAGTATGGATATTCTGCCAAGAAGATCCATTATCAGTTAGTACGCCATCGCAGTCGAAAACGACAGCTATTGTCCGATCCATGCTTATCGCAAGCACTCCATATTAATTTACTATAGTTCGTAATCGATGAATTGATTGCTGAGAACCTTCTAAGATACACATGGAAAACCCCGCTCATCCAGGAGGTAGGGCAATTATTGTGAGAGTACTATTCTTTGGGCCTTTGGCCGAATCACTGGGAGAGAGGGAAGTTGACATACCACTCTCTGTGGATACTAAATTAGCAGATTTAATTTCAAGATTAAATTTAGAAGAACATACCTCCAAGGGCCTCAGAGTAGCCGTAGACGGAAGCATTTCTTCTGATTTTGACATCATTCTCGAAGACAATTCAGAAGTGGCCTTCCTCCCTCCAGTTTCAGGAGGTTAGCCATTTTTTATCCGAAGCATTGAATCGATATGCCCCCTACCCCCTTCTGATACAATGGCACTAGGTACCGTGGAGATAGTAGCACTAGTCGTTTTTGGAGTACTAATTTTTGGAGTTGATAAGATCCCGAAACTGGCTAGGAATGTTGGTTTAGCAAAGGGAGAATACCAGAAGGCCGTCAGTGAAGTAACGACTCCATCTAAGGCAGAGCAGGATATGGATAGGGGCGGAATGACTGCAGAAGTAGATTTGGAAAGTGAGTAATCATTTCTTACGAAGTCTAAGACTACTTCCACAGTTTATGCACTCTTTCATTTCTCTCTTCTTATTACTGGGCCTCTCAGGAGAATCGAATACTGTTCCACATCCTATGCATCTCAACTCCCAATCCCAAGTCTCAGAAATCCCTTCCATGACAACTGATTTCCATTCCATTCCTAGTCTCTCGGCCAGATTTTGCATCCTATAGTCATCAGTAACCAAAATGGCCTCTTTGCTATACGCCAGAGCGACCAAACTCAGGTCAGTTTGAGAAATTCCGGACATATCTCCAGTCTCCACTGCAATCTTGGAGACCTCAGAGATGGAATCTCTACTGGGTTCTGAAATTATCAACCCTAATGATTGGATGATTTGTGCTCTTGTAGGGGAAAATTTCTCCAGTTCCGTAACTTGAGAATTTACAATCATTGAGCCACTTAATTCAGACAGAGGCCATGAAATTAGAGCTGATGTATCTAGGACTATTGCATCTCCCATATTCGTTCGTCACGTCTCTCTTTCATTGGTTTTGCCTCTAGAATTCCTCACAAATACCACTATTTCATAATGCAATGACATCGACGACCGTATATGGGACTGTTGCCAGGTCGGTTTTGGGATACATGGGATTCCTATATTGAGTGGTCACTTGATTTGGGTCTCCCTGGTCTGGGAATTCTCTCATTTACTGAAGCAGTTATCCAACCTATTCCACCTGAAGCACTAACCTTGCCAATGTACTTAGAAGCACAAGGGGAGCCACTGGAAATATTTCTGATCTGGCTAATAGTGACATTAACCAGTGTTGCAGGAGCGTTTTTAGGATGGTGGCTAGGAAAGGTATTGGGACGAAATTTCGCTGAGAGATTCATAAATAGAAAGCATATTGTTAGATTGGATAACCTTATTGACAGATATGGAAGTGCTGGCATATTCATCGCTGCATTATCGCCCATTCCCTACAAAGCCCTCGCATGGATAGCAGGAATGGGGGAGATGGATAAGCGCCAATTTATCATTGCAGGTCTGTGGGGAAGGGGATTGAGATTTGGTATTCAGGGAATAGTGATTGGTATTTGGGGGGACCAATTACTAAATCTACTATCGAACCCACTAATTTGGGTCATATTAACTGTGGCTTCCCTAGCAGTTTTCCTGCCAGCAATTCGTTGGTGGGATTCTCTACTGGAGGAAGAAGAGTAATTTGAACCAGATTGCGGGACTCAGGGTGTCCTTCTACCCGATTCGATTATGTGTTGACCGCATCTCGGAGGCTTCAGCTCCTGTGGTGTAGTTCGGTCCATCATACCGGGTTTTCATCCCGGCGACCCGGGTTCAAATCCCGGCAGGAGCACCAATTTAATCCAATTCATGTACCTCAATTGGCACTCCTATCTCTTTCGCCTCTCTGATTACTACCCTAGTCCATTTACTCGTCGCTGAAGGCATTGCCAATATGTGACTGGAGGATTTCAGAATCTTCTCAGTCAGAGAATTCGGTGCTTCTGGTCTGCCTCTGTCCTCCAGTCCTCTTCGAGGATCATCCCATTCCTCTGAGAATATCGCTATATCAATTGAATTATTCACTGCCCACCTCTCAGCCATGTAGTCAACACCACTAGCGCCCCCTACAATTATCAGGTCTGGATAACCGTTAATCTCTATCCATGAGTCAATCAAGGACTCGAAGATAGAGTAGTCATAGTATCTGCTTGAACCAACAATCGCTAGGTTGATTATTTCTCCATCATCATTCAAATCCCTGCTCCCGAGTCGTTCGATAACATCCTGTCCCCTAGCGTCTCTCATAGCAGAGCTAACAGGGTCTGGGAACATAAATCCATTCCCGAAAAATCCATCCAGAAAGGATTTCTTCAAAATTGTATACGGTCGACTTGATAGTCTGAACCCCAACCAGAGTCTGGGGAAGATACCATGACTCTGGACGTAGAATCGATTCGCAATCAATTCCCTATCTTACAGAGAACCCTCCCTAACGGGAAGAAGCTAGTATATTTTGACAATGCAGCAACCTCCCAGAAACCACTCGCAGTTATTGATGCAATGTCTGATTTCTACAAGAATTATCATGCAAATGCACACAGGGCAAATCATACTCTTGCAGATGAATCCACTGCGGCGCTCGAAGGCGCCAGAGACAGGATTTCGAAATTCTTTGGAACATCTGAGGGACAGATGATCTACACCGGTAGCGCTACAGAAGCAATGAATCTAGTGGCCTATGGATGGGCTCGTTATAATCTGAATGAAGGAGACGTCGTCGTTACCACCGAAATGGAGCATCACGCAAATATCGTTCCATGGCAGGAGCTATCAAAGGAACGCGGAATTGAGCTAAGGTACGTTCCAGTGGACACAGAGAAATTCACCCTTGACTATGATGCCATGGAAGTAGCAATTGAGGGTGCTTCACTCGTGTGTGTAGGCCACGTGAGCAATGTCCTAGGAGTTAGAAACGATATTGAGAGAGTAATCAAGATGGCCCACTCACAAGGGGCTAGAGTGGCGATTGACAGCGCTCAGGGGGCCCCACATGAGAAAATCTTCTTCGATGATCTGGGTGCTGACTTCCTATCAGTAGCCGCACACAAGATGGCCGGCCCTACTGGCATAGGATGCCTTCTGGTTAGTGACTCTGCCTTGTCGGAAATGGGTCCATTTCTCACAGGTGGTTCGATAGTCAAGAGGGTCTCTCTAGAGGATACCCAGTTTCAAGAGGGATTTGCAATGTTTGAGACAGGAACTCCAAGAATGGCAGAAGCCATAGGATGGGGGGTAGCTGTTGATTGGCTTGAGGAAAATATAGACTTCGAAGAAGCACACAAACACGTTCAGAGCATCGCTTCTTGGATGGCAGGAAGGATGCGTGAAATTCCCGGAATTACAGTGTTTGGATTCCCTGAGAGAGAAGAGTCAATCGGAGTTGTTTCTTTCTTGCATGATACAATACAAGCCCAAGATTTGGGATATCTTTTGGATGCCGGAGGCTTTGCCGTGAGGACCGGACATCATTGCGCTCAACCACTGATGGAGGCCATGGGAGTGGGCTCAACAAATCGTGCTTCTGTTTGGATCTACAATACTATGGAAGAGGCCGAGGCTTTCGTCTCTCATCTCGAGTCAATAGTTTCAAGATTTGGTTGAATGGCCAGAATTGTGAAATCCTAAACTGCTTTCGCATCGGCATGGGTGACTCCGATAAATGGTCTGATGAGGTAGCTACAATCATCGATAGATTCCAATCTTGTTTCGATACCATGGAGAGATACGAACTTCTATTTGAGTATGCCAACGAACATCCGTCTGCACTCTCCGTAGATGAATGGGATGATGAAAATATGGTCCATGGTTGCCAATCAAGGGCTCATGTTGAGTGCTCCCTGGACCCTCAAGGAGGATTTATCGCTAAAGGAGGCGCAGATGCTCAGATTGTACAAGGACTGATGGCAATAACCGCTATTGCCGTGAACGGCCTACCTCCAAGTGATGTGGCCAATCATGACCCATCATATGTTGAAGAAATGGGGCTAAGTCAGATTTTAACCCCTAGTAGGGCCAATGGCTTCATGAACATGGTTAAGAAAGTGAAGGAAGAAGCCTCATCCCTGATGTGATCATATGTCTGTAGAATCTGATGTGAGGGAATCTCTTAGGGCTGTAGAAGATCCAGAGATGAAAATTTCAGTAATTGAGCTAGGACTGATCTACGAGATTAGATCAGAGGACAAAGATGATGGCATCCACATTGAGGTTGATATGACTCTAACCAGTCCTGGTTGTCCTATTGCTCCTGAGCTTATGGCAGCCGTACATAGAGCAACCGAGCAGACGGAAGGGGTCAGTTCCGCGCATGTTAATCTAACATTCTCTCCTCTTTGGGATCCAAGGAAACACGCCACCGAGGATGCTAGGATAGACATGGGGATCTTTTGATAATCACTGTTGCATCTCAGTCGCTCTAACAGTATTTGACATCAGCATCGCGATAGTCATCGGGCCCACGCCCCCCGGTACTGGGGAAACCGCGCCAGCAACTTCTCTGACATCTGGATGAACATCTCCTGATAGGTAATATCCCTTCTCTGAGTCGTCATTAACACGGTTAACCCCCACGTCAATAACAGTGGCACCTGGTTTTATCCAATCTGCAGTAATCATGTTCGGCCTCCCCACTGCCGCTACTATCAAATCCGCACTCCGGCATAAATCAGCCATGTCACTTGTTCTTGAATGAGCTATTGTAACTGTTGCGTCTACTCCTCTCTGTGCAAGTAAGATAGATTGGGGCATCCCCACAATCCTACTACGGCCAATCACTATTGCTCTCTTCCCCCGAATGTCTAAATTTGTACTTTCTAGCATCCGCATTACGCCAGCAGGGGTACATGGAAGCAAACCACTCACATCTCCCTGAACCAGTCTGCCTAGATTCTGCGCATGGAACCCGTCAACATCCTTCTGTGGGTCAATTAGGTCTGTGATTGAAATCTCATCCATTCCTGAGGGAAGAGGGGATTGGACAAGAACTCCGTTGATACCTGGGTCTTCGTTCAGGCCCCTTACTGTTGATGCCACTTCCTCATACTCTGCGTCAGAAGCGACATCAACACGAACGCTTCTAATCCCCAGTCGTTCGCATGCTCGTTCCTTCGCGCCAACATAGACATGAGAAGCAGGATCATCTCCTACAATGACGACAGCAAGACAGGGAACAACTCCATTTTTTGATAAATCACTAATACGGCCAATAAGCTCCGCCTCGATTTCACGGGCAATTTTCTTCCCGTCAATTATTGTCGCGGGCATGGTCTGCCGGCTGGCTATCGCCCTTTGACCTTGACGTATTTTGGAGCCCCAGGAGGGAGTCGAACCCCCGACCGTCTGATTACAAATCAGATGCTCTACCAGGCTGAGCTACTGAGGCGGCGCCCCTTGGAAGGCAAACCACTATTGAAACCTATAGGCGATTAGGGGGGACTTTGATGCGTAGGACCCCTTGGCAAGTTCATGAGGGCATCCATTCGGAACAATAGCAGGGTCAACCTTGCAATATCTGGTTGGATGTGCATAGTGATTGGCAGTGGCATCATACTAAGCTCGGGTCCATCGAGTATGGCGCTAGCCATAGCCGCCCCAATTTCGATTTCAGGAGTAGGGCTACTAGTCGTTGCAATAGGAATGTCCGATGAAAACGAAGTTAACCAGGAGGAAATACATGCTTGGATGCCGGATACCGATTTTCTTCCAGATGCAGGGGGTCCGATGTTTAGAGTAGACACTACCTTGATTTCTCCTCTGAAGACCTCTATACTGTGTGGGAGGTGTGGAAATATAGAAATTTTGAATGGCCCTAAGCCTAGTAAATACTTCTGCAACGAATGTGAAATTATACTATGGGAAGAAGAGTGATTTTTCACGGTAGTCTCAAGAGTGAGGCCCCGATCGAGTAGTCAATGACGATGGATATGAGCAATAATGACAGGATCATGCTCAAGTCCATGCTTACTGATCCAAACAGGAAATGGGCAATTAATGACCTCCTTGAGTCCACAGGATGGAAAGACCAAGTTCATGTTGCTGGCTCTGGACAGTCATTGTCCGAATTAGGGCTAGTCGCCGTTCACGAGAGTAAGATTAGGACTGTTTCGCTAGACTCAGAGGGAGAAAAGGCAATTCAAAATGGATTATTGGAGGAAAGATTATGGAAATGGTACCTTAACTCAGATGAGGATAAGAGGAACATGGAAAATCTATTCGCTGCGGGATTTCAAAGAAATGAGGCAGGACCTGGGATAGGACTTCTGAAATCTATGGGTGTGAGGCTAGAATCTGGTAATTTGGTTGCCCAAGATGAAGAGCTAATATCATCTATCATTTCCGAAAGACGAGATTTTATCTCTAAGATCTCAAACTCAAGTATCGAAGATTCAGAGTTAAGCTCACAACTGATTGAGCACTTCTCGGGGAGGAAAGGTCTGATTTCAATAGAGGTTCAAGTTACTCGTACATGGTCTCTGACCGACGAGGGACTCTTAGTAGACAGCGAACTACTTTCTCATGTTGAGATGATAGGGGAGGTAACTCCCGAGCTTTTGCAAGGCGACTCTTGGATAGGGGCCAAGTTCAAGCCTTTCGACGTAAATGCACCAACTGTCACCCCTACTGGGGGAAGGCCCCACCCCATGCAAGCACTGATTGAGAGAATCAGGAATGTTTTCTTGGAAATGGGATTCTCCGAGATAGAAGGAAATTTTGTACAATCTGCCGGTTGGAATATGGATGCATTGTACATTCCTCAATCTCATCCTGCAAGGACAATGCAAGACACATTCTACCTCTCAAATCCACAAAAAGTCGAGGTCCAGGAAGAATATCTAGATCTATGGTCAAAAGTTCACGAGCATGGTCATGATACCGGAAGTAGGGGTTGGGGCAGGAGATTCGACAGGGAAGAGGCCCAGAAGGGACTCCTCAGGACTCATACAACAGTGAATACTGTAAGGCATATTGCTGAGAATCCAAGCAAGCCTTCAAGAGTTTTTGGAATTGGTAGAGTATTCAGACAAGAAACCATAGATAGGACTCATTTGCCAGAATTCCACCAGATTGAAGGTATTATCCACGAAGAAAACGCAAATCTTCCGATGCTAATAACAACGCTGAAAACCTTCTACTCAAAGATGGGTTATGATGATGTTAGAGTTAGGCCAGCCTACTTTCCCTACACTGAGCCTAGTGTGGAAGTTGACATCCTATGGAGAGGCGAGTGGCTGGAGCTCGGAGGAGCTGGAATATTCCGGCCAGAAGTAACCGAGCCATTGGGGACAGAATGGCCAGTATGTGCGTGGGGAATGGGGCTTGAGAGGCTAGCAATGCTCATACTTGGGCTTGACGATATAAGGCAGTTATACCAGCCCGACTTGGAGAAACTGGGGCAAATGCCAATACTCTGACAAAGGCAACAGCAATCACCATCATTGCCAACATGCCTCCACTTGGAGGAACTAATCGATATAATATCCCTAAGGCAGAGGAGATATCTGAAGACTGACCCGGGGGGCCTCCTCCGCATCCCTCAGGTGGAGGTCCTATCCCGGGACCCCATGTCTCTCCACGGCCCGAGCAATCAACTTCGCCGTCCCCTCCCCCATTATTGCTGTTTAGTGAAACTTCACCTCTGTAGCAGTTGATGAAGTATGGAAAACCAATGTCGCCCTCTCCATTTTCCCACGTGGTATGATAGTGGTAAATTCCCTCAGGATAGTCTGGAGTTGGTCCGAATTGCCCATTACAGGAATCTAGATCTCCAAGTCCAACAATATACTCGTAATCATCAATACCATTGTATCCCGTTTGCCCATCCTTTAGTCGGTATGATGATTTCATTTCAGATACATTACCCTCTTCATCCCAACCTACGAATCCATAGATCGGATATCCATCGAAGGCGAACCCAACAATAGGCGAATGCTCTGAAAGCGATCTAGATGAATCAATACTGTAGTTCATCCATGTTTGATTAGTTTCCTCGTCTGGATGCCAGTGGGCACAGTTAGCGTCTGCATGATAATGGTAAGCGCCACCAGGGCCAGAGTGGCCATGACATATCCCAAGCCAGATATGTTGCCTGTCTTCTTCATACGCCCCCTCATGTCCAGCAACTGCATCTCCTCCGGGACCATCTTCAGGTCCGAAAATTGGGACCCCATTCACAGCGAAGGCAACAGCGTCTCTCTCGGGAGCCATGGTGCACCCATCTGTCGAGAGAGAAGGATCGCAACCAGTCTGATTATTGGGAACTAGCGGGATCCTCCACTCGAGAACCTGATCACTCGCACAGCAACCGGGCCCCGACTCCAGATCATGATTGGGTATTCCATTAGAATCGATTACAATCTCAGTCTCTCCTATTTCAAAACTTAACTGACAAAGATGATTATCTGACTCAGTAGTATTGTAATCATCCACAGGTTCTACTTGTTCAGTTGAGTCACAAAGAAGTATTTCCTCCCACCAAGACTGAGATCCAGTTCCGTTATCCACAGGCTCGCCATCATATTCGCATGAGCCATCATCCTCATCTGCGTCTTCGTCATAGTTACTTGCGCTAGCATCCGTGCATCCTGGGACGGGCTCGGGCTCGCTATCATATTCGCATGAGCCATCATCCTCATCTGCGTCTTCGTCATAGTTACTTGCGCTTGAATCAGTACAACCTTCCTTGACTGCCTCAATTACTGTGATAGTGGTAGTTGCCAAAAATGAACTCTCAGTCCAAACACCACACACCGACCAGAGAGACAGAGTAGTATTCTCTTGTATGTTGGACAGCTCTAAATCGAAACTACCGTCTTCCCCTATTGGGAGGCCCAAGCCTGACTCAGATGCATCTTCAGTCGACCACCTTAGGGAGCATGTGTCGACAGAGTCATGAAGTATCTGTCCACTTATTGGGGCCGTTCCACCTTTTGTGATAGTAAGATCACTCACTGATAGTGAGATAATAGTCGCACTCTCACTGGGGTGATTAATTGAGAAAACCTTAGTCCATGTAGAATCTTGCCCAAGGCTATCGGTAGCCACCACCTGAAGGGCATGACTCCCAACTCCGAGGGACGAGATATCCAAAGTTGCAACCCCATCAGAGTCAAGAGGTTCCATGACCTGCTCCCCATTCAGGGTAATCAAGACAGACAGGCCTCCCATCTCCTCATCTGAGATTGTTATATTCACAGTTTCAATCTCACCAATCAACATGGTGTCAGGAACATCAGAGTCTATAGTTGGCGAGCCGTTCACTCCCTCATCTTCAATATCGAAGAACAGTAAGCCAGTCATCACGCTAGTAACCATCAGAGCCGAGAGAAATATCGACCTCGCCATCCCATTATCTTCTGCCATGTTTCCTAGTCAATGAAATAGCATATAATTGGAACAGTGTAAAATCATGAAAAAGGTGGCAAAATGTGAGAATTACTCATCAGCGAGAGTAATTACATCTTGCAAGAAATCATCGGCATCCCAAAATATTCCAGAGTAAGCAACTCTCTTCCTCATCTCCTTCCCTACAATGAACGTGGTGGTTGAATGGCCCACCTCATATTCTCCAAGGGATTCATCATGCGGGTCTTGGGAGCCAGTAGAATTATTCTCCATTGATCCTATTATGAAGCACGATAGCCAATCCGAATCTCCTCTCTCATAACCATCATCGCACATGCAGTGGGCATTACTTCCCGACCCCATTATCCATCCATGTCCATTACAGTCCTCGCCAGGAGGGGCCATGCTAGTGTTAGAGTTGCTTGACATCCATGCTAGGTGGGTCTCGCTATCCATGACGATGGATGAGCTTGACACTTGTGACTCTACCCAGATTTCACTCTCTGAGTCCCAGTAGTGAAGAACCCAATCCCAGTCTTCATCAGATGTCCACTCACCAATCGTTCCGGAACTATTTGGCCCGTCTCCTAAATCGCTAGTGATGTTAGATTCCAGTATTGTTTCTGAGATGAAATGAGAACCGTTCTCCCCGAATCCTTTCTGTTCGAGAATTGTACTGGAGTTATCGGGATACATCAGCACTAACCTGTTGAGGCCACTTTCTGGAGGTTCACTTGCTGATATATGCTCATTATCGATTATGACATTCCATGATCGATATGTTTGTTGAAGCGTGGATACTGGGCCTGTAAGGTGATACCATTCGTATCCCCTGTTCTCAGTCCACTCAGAAAGATGTGAAATCGTATCTCTAGCTGGGTCAATCGTTACGGAGATTATCACCACATCATCTGATTTCTCTCCAAGATTCTTATCTACGTAATCTAAGTTGGAAGAAATTATGAGGCAGATATCCGGACACGCAGTGTAGACGAAAGCAACAACAATCACTTTCCCTTCATGATCACTTAGTTCAAAGACTTCCCCGTTTTGGTCGAATAGAACAAAATTTGGAGCCTCTGGGGGGTCCCTATATTCTATTCCAAGAAACTCCAGATCTCCTTCTCCCTGCCCTAGACAACCCGATGAGAGCAATATGACTGATACTACTGCCACTCTCAAGAAGTTCATCTCAAGTCTCCTCTTCCATTAGAATCTTGATGTCCTCTATTGCAAGCTCGACATTCCAATCAGTATCGCCCCACCAAACTCTCTGCCTAAGCTCTTTGTCCAGTATTATGGTACCAGTGGTGTGATCGACCCAGTAATCCAGAGGATGATGTTTGACCGTGACATCATCATCTTCTTGTTGTTGAGTTTCCAACCCACATCCGTTATTGTCCACTTCCTCTCCTTCTGGGGTCTCTAAGCAGGTATCGAAGCCGTCCGATACCCCGTCCCCATCAGTATCGGTGTCATATGTCTGTAGCCCGACATCAAATTCCAGCCATATGTCCTCAAGATCCTCCACTGATCCAGTTAGATGGGGCCAATGTAGTCCTCGTTGTTCTCTATACTGATGTAAAACGGAGCTGTTGTCCGTCCATGGGTCTACTGTTATCGTTAGAATCTCCACCTCAGTCCCATAGTCATCTCCGAGCATATCAGATAGATAATCTAGATTTGCGCTCACAATAGGGCAGATGTCAGGACATCTAGTGAATAGGAAGGTTACTACGACTACCTTTCCTTCATACTCAGATAGAGAGAAGTAATCCCCATTTTCATCTGTTAGAATAAAATCAGTTACTGGAACTGGTGGATTGATATCTTCGCCATAGAAGACATCTTCTTCGACGCCACCCATGCACCCTGAAAACATGATAGATATGGCCAAGATCAATCCTAATGGTCTATTCATCTACTTCCCCCTTCTCGCAATAATCCCAACTCCAAGAATTGCTAAGGCCCCGAGAAGTAAAAACACATTCGATGAGAAACCTCCTTCCTCGTCCTGATTTTGGGTGCCATCAACTTCTCCAAAAGAGTAACCGGAAGGGGGTCCAGATTCATTGTGAACGTCCTCAATCAGTGTGAAACTAAGGGTCTTCCAAAGACTTCCGTTGGAGATTATATCTAGCTCATATTCTCCGGCAGTCCAATTATTCGGATCGAGCCAGAGTCTGCATTCATCATCCGTCGTAGTCGAGTTGAAGCCGGATGCAGTACACTGATAGTCCATTACTCCATCTTCGTCCTTGTCTAATTCCAGACTTCTCTCATAATCGACCACATTGTAAAAGATAAGCGTATCATTCTGTACGACCTCAGCCGACTCTGGTTGCAGAGAGCCATTCCTCATTATGAAGGAGAATGAGTTTGCTCCATGGGCCGAAGCAACGGGGATTAGTAGGAGAAAAACCACCGCTATTGATAATTGACTCCTTAGAGTTAATCTCATTCGTCACTAGCCTCCGCCTTCCATAGAGGGGGATAATCAAATCTTGAATCATAATCCTCGTCGAACTGCACCACATATACTCCAGAGACCATCTCGGAGATGAATACGAAACCACGTGGGTCATACTGTAGGCCCCAATCAAAAGGGATCATGCAAGATGCCCAGCAGTCAGCCATATCATAGCCCAATGTATTAGTTGGGTCATCAATCCAATCCGGGCCTGCAGGAAGGTAGTATCCAAGGGTGTGCGAAGGAGCTAATTCTGAGATGGCCTGAAAACCTCTCTCTGGCTCTGGATATCCATTTTCCCAGACTATTTCGTCCCAAATATGGCCGTGGTCAGTTATCCAAACTCCAGCATGGTAGTGAGTCCAGTAAACATGCCCGTTCAATCCAGTATCTCCGTTGTGAGGGCTGAAAATATACCCTCCAGGGATGTAATGATGTGGATGAGGGGTGCCGTCGGCTAGGATGCTTTCACCAGGGAGCTTCCACTTGGAAACTAGGAAGGGCTGAGCGGGATCCGTAGTATCGATAGTCCAGATATATCCGGTATGATTGGCATTGGAGCCGTATTCTGGGGCTATGTAGGTGTAATGCCTCCAATTCACACCGTAGGTTGCATCAGAAGGTCCTATTCCGCATTGCTCAGGCCAAGTTTCTACAGGGTCATACTCACTAATTCCCGAGCAAATCAAATTATCCTGAGGTACGGCATAGTGTATGTTGTCGTTCCCATCATTTGCGTCAAGCCATACTTCAGGGGACATATTGGCATGTCCTCCTCCCTCTGGGCCATACCATCCAGAGTCATCAGTAGCACAACCCAACCATCGCCCGGTCTCGGGTGGCCACGAGATTCCCAGTGGATCAGCAATTTGGGGCGGTTCGGAAACGTCTACGAACCTTAGTCCAGCGCCCCAATATGATACTGCCAACATCTTCTGCTTGGTTATCGGATGGATGAAGAATACGTTATCGTGATTGAAGATAGAGCCCCCACAGGTCGTCTGCGGTTCAGGGGTGTAACCTCCCCATCGTAGTATCTCCCTACTGGCATTTTGTTGCTCCTCGTTATTCGTAGGGTTCAAGCCCTGGAAGTCAATTAGGGCATAGAATACCTGAGTGCCCTTGTAGAAGGTTCCACTTGATCCTTCTACCATTTCAGGATAGGGGTCGGCCCCGAATAGGAATAGGTGGCAGTCATCCTGCCACAGAGCGGTAGGATTCGCTGGTGTCCAATCACAGTATACGTGGAGGTCTTGGTTGTGGAATCCTGCAGGGGGGTTGTCCCACTCTGCGACCTTGATGGGGCTAGTCTTGTCGCCTACGTAAATCAAGTCCAGACGGTTCGCACCGCTGTTCGCGTCATCGTCATTGGGAATTGGGTCCAACTCAGAATTAGTCAACTCATGATTCACTAGTACCCAGTTGTTATCAGATGTTACTTTGATATCAATCATCCTGGCAATTTCTGCGTAATAAGTCGATAGTAGTCTAATTTCGTTTGGCTTGCTGATGTCCAGAATTTCAAATTGATTGTATGAAGAGACGTAGGCATAACATCCACCTGTCCCATCTCCATAAATTTCACAGTCATCGAGGAAATTACCTTCTATGGCTATTTCAGAGCTGTCTCCTGGAGTCGGACCTACATTCTTGAACTCATCAAAACAAGGCCTACCTGCAACATTGTCCAAGTCCGCTGGAGGCTTTACGTTACCATCACAATTTAGGTTGTGATAGTCAATTAATTTTGCATTAGGAGTGGCTAGTCTGTGAGCAAGCAAATCATTGTGTGAATGATTCTCGTCCTCTATTTCTGTCACTGGATCTATCCAGTTCATGCTATCATCCCCCGAGCCTCCGGAATCATCAGAAAACGATAGGCATCCGGAAAGAGGCGCGAGCACCATTAGTGCGGTTAGTATCCATACCGGACGCAAGCTCATGCCCTGCCGGGGAAAACCTACCCTATCAAATTCCCCCCTTTACGCCCGGCCCCTTAGGGGCCGAAGTTCAGGTTCCATAGGGTGCATCGATATCTAATTGGACAATATACAGGCCACTTGTGATACATGAGAGATACGTGTAGCCATCATGATACTCAGCAGCCCATAGGAAAGGAGTCCAACCGAAGTCGTAGAATGAGCTATCCAAGGGGGTACCATCTGCTCCATGAGGAAGATGGTAGCCAATGGTCGAGGAAGCATGTGCATCTGTCTTGTTGATATTCTGCAAACCTTCGAACATCAGAGTCTCGATGTCTATTACCCATAGTCCAGCGTGATAGCTACTGAGGTAAATTCTGCCATCCCAGGCACCGCCGAAACTATTGTCAGGAAGTCCTGGAAGCCCGGTTTGGAAAATCTGTGTGTCTGCGTTATGAGGGCTGAAGAGGAGCCATTCCTCTCCTTCGGGAATGTGGTGATCCATCGCGAATGGTATCTCCCATCCATGGATCAGCTCGGGAAGGAATCTAAAATTCCCATTATTGATTTCGTAAGCAGTAGTATCCAGAAGGTAGCTCATCCCTGTACCCACAGTAGTACTGAGCACCTCGGTTGCTACAATTGTAAGGTGACGCTTACCAATTGGGTATCCTAGATGACTAGCATCCACCATATCGTCTATTGGCTCAGCATAGTGGATGTACGATGCTCTGCCTCCATTTTCATTACTTGTGCAACCGCAGTCAATTTCCCCGTCACCGTCAAAATCCTCGAATTCCATCCACTGGCCAACCTCTGGTGCTCTCCAATTACAGCCAAGTTGAGTTCCGAACGACCCCCTGCACGCCGCCGCTATTGCTAGATACTCGGCAAGATCGTTTCCAGGATGAGGGACGTCAGAAACATCGAATATTCTCAATCCAGCTTCCCAGTATGCCCCGTAAACGAAAGTCCTATCGAAACGAGGGTCATTCGAGTCCTCTCCCGGCCAAGTCTGGACGGTCATATCGTGAATGTATATCCAACCTCCTAGGGTGGACTCCCAGCTCACTTCGGCCTCTCCTACCTTCACTATTCGTGGCAGATCGCCATAACCTGCGAAATTTAGATGGGCTATTGTTATGCCGCCGCATGCGTCCCCCTGGCCGACATCACACTGCTCGTAATCAGGATTGGCTACGAAGATGTACCACTCGTTATCGATCATATGTGTGTACAGGTTGTGAGGACCGCTGGGATGATCGGCGTCATACCATGAATCGACCCAACTCGGATTACTTTTGTCCGTTACATCAACTAACGTGACAGTGACTTGTGCGGGGTCCTCCCACGATCCGACATTCGGGTCAGCAGCCCCTGGATCAACCAACTGATTCTGTACTATCACATACTCCCTAGCATTGTACTCCAGGTACTTTACATCCAAGACCTGCGTATTGGGATCGTAGTACACCCCTGTTACTGTGGTATTCTCCGGGTTGGTGACATCTACGATATGCATCTCTGACCATCCTGCGATGTATGCGTACCTCTTGCCATCCGGAGAATCAGCAACTTGAATCTCCGCATTACCTGGCGCAGTTAGGGGATTGTAGCTAACTGGCCTTATGTTTTCTGTGAACATCATATGCTGGCTGGCATTTCTGTGATCGTGATCCTCAGTTTGGATCAAGGGGTCGACCAACTCTCCGATCGAAGAATTATTTGTCGTTTCACTATCTGAGAGTGTTACAGTAGCGAAAATTGCAACTATCAGACAAACCACCAGACCAATCGCGGCCACTACCCTTTCTGAACTCACATTGACCGGAGAGCATAGGTCATGTTGAAGCCATCGCCCCCTTACGCAGGGTCATGAACACAAACGCGGGGTTAGCCATGGTACTGGTTTCTCTATTGTTGGTGTCTCCAGTATCGGCTCACGAGCCCAAGGAATACACAATCTTGCTGAAGGAGGACGGCGTCACTCCAGATGGCGTCTCTCCAGGAATTCTCGTTTCATCCGACTCGTTGTTCTTCTACAATGTAGACGGAAGGGAAAATGTCACTCACAGGATTCTCGTAGATGTGGAGGGAGACGACCTATTCGACGGGGTTGATGATATCGCCACTCCCTGGCTAAGTAGTACTTGTGAGCTCAATGAAACCAGCCAAAAGGTAGACCCTTCGTGTGAGGTTACATACTTGCTCTTATTGGATCCTTCAAATGGACTATTGCCCTCTAATATTTCGATGATGCATCAGATTGATTTGAATGGGACAACGGAGGAGCGTAGTTTTGTTGTTTCCTTCTCGGAAGACAGTCATTCCTCAGGACAAGTGCTACCGATCGGAGGAGTCGAAGAAGTACAGAAACCAAGCGATCAAACGCCCCTGAGGTTCGCTCTAGTGGCGTCTATTGCAGGTATTTTTGTTCTACTTCCAATTCTTCTCTCCAGTAAGCCATAAATCTGTATTTCAACGGTTGCCCTCAATAACCCCTAGCCCTCCCGCGGGCTTAGGGGCGCTTAGCTCAGCTTGGAAGAGCGCCTGGTTTGCAACCAGGCGGCCGGGGGTTCAAATCCCCCAGCGTCCACCATAAAAATTCGAAGAATGATTATTCCTCGTTAGAATTAGCCATTTTTCTGGCAATATTTACCAGCTTAACAATTTCCTTTCTTGCTCCCTCGCTATCTGATACTTCAGCATTGAAAGCGATTCTAATGGGCCGAGGACCATCATTGGTCATCGCGGACATTTCCATTCCATATCTGTCAATCCCAGTCATCGTTGCTTCTGAGGTATCCTTGGCCTTACTCATTTCTTTGCAAATGATGACCATTGCATCCTCATGATCTTCATTCATGTGTTGGATAATCCCGTCTGAGAATGATATCAATGGATCGGGCTCAGATGATTTCCAATCATCTCCCCCTATCCAAGACATTCTTCCAAATCCGCCAATATACCTTACAGATTTTACAGCTAGTCTGAAAAAATAGAAATCTCCAAAATCAGCATAAAATTTCGCACTTTCGTGCTTTCCAATGAATATATCTCTCACCCTCTCTTTCTCCTCCTCGGGAACAATCTCACAGTCTCCAATTAATGTCGCCCTTCCAAGTGCCAATGGGTTTTCGTCACCGCCTTCTGCAATCAGAAGAGATGCCTTGGATTCCTTCGTTAGATTTTTTGTGTGTTCAGCTAATCCGCTAATTAAGAATATTGGATCACCAGAATCCAGTGCATAAGTCACGAATGAGCCATATGGGTATCCTTCGCCATCGGAGGAAATAGTGCACAATGTTGCCGTCCCTATTCTTTCAGCTAATGTCCTCGCCTGCTCAGCATGTGAAGAGGTTGGTACGTTCGGATCATACAATAATTCCTGTCTTTGCGAAGGGGCTCCCTTAGGAAGCTGATGCTTGGGAGGTGGCTTTTCTTCCATTGGCATCTATATCGCCCTCTCCATGTTATTCTCAATATTTTCAATTTTCTTTCTCTCGCATACAAACATTTTCTCACTATTCCCTTTAAATTTCATCATTAATGACTATCCTAAGTATCCCATCTTCGCCCATTACTTGTCTACTAGTTACCTCAAATACCAACTCAATATTTTCTGGAGTCAGCACGTCTGATGGTTTACCATTAGATATTATCTTCCCTTCATGTAAAAGCATTATCCTATCCGAAAACCTCGAAGCTATATTGATGTCATGAATGGCTATTACCGCGGCCTTTCCATTATCTTCTGAAACTATTTTCCTCAGTTCCTTCATCACCTCTATCTGATTTTTTAGATCGAGATCGCTTGTCGGTTCGTCGAATAAGAATAAATTAGGATCCTGGGCTACGGCCTTTGCGATTATCACTCTCTGCTTTTCGCCTCCTGAAAGTCTGTCAAATCTCCTGAAAGCGAAATCAGTTAATCCCATTTTATCAATGGTTTTACTGACTAAATCCCGGTCTTTTTCTCCCACGGACCAATTTATGTATGGCCTCCTGCCAAGTAATATTACGTCAAATACGTCCATTGAGAAATTACTGGTAATCGATTGCGGAACGTATGACATTTTCTTAGAAGTGGTAAGGATGCCTAATTCTGATATATCTTCTCCGTGAATCGTAATTTTACCCCGATTAGGCCTTAGAATCTTGTTCAGACATTTCAACAAGGTGGATTTTCCAGCCCCATTCTTTCCTAGGACTGAGACCAATTCATTCTCCTTCACGATAAAATCTACCGAATCGATAACTAAGTTATCGCCCCAACTAAATCCCAAACCCTCTACTTTCATTATTTCACTCATCAGTGATGCCCCCTATTCGTTAACAGTAAATAGATGAAAAGTGGGCCACCTACTACTGAAAGCATCAATCCGACTGGAAGGACGACAGGTGCTATGACGGTTCTACCAATGGTATCAGCTATCAACATCAACAAGGCCCCAAAAATAGCCGAGCAAGGAATTAATTTTCTGTAGTCATTTCCTATGATTAGCCTACTCATGTGAGGCGCGGCAAGGCCAACGAAACCAATCATTCCAGTGAAAGCGATTATCAAAGCGGTCAACAACGACGAAAGTATGAGTATTTTTTTCCTCGTAGCAACGGGGTCCACTCCCGTAGAAATTGCAAACTCATCGCCACCTATTGATAGAGAATTAAGATCCCAAGACCATTCTAGTGATTTAGGCACTAGGAATATAACGGCGCCTCCGATTATCCAAACTTCACGTGAGTCTACTCTGGCCAAGCTACCAAATGACCAATGAGTTAACTGGGAGAGCTCTTCCGCAGTAGCGAAATAAACCATAGTCTGAACAATTGCCCCGGCAATGAATGTTATGGCTATCCCAACAAGAATATACGACTCTGCGGTGACTCCTCTTACGCTACCAAGTTTGATTATAATATAAACAACAAGAAGAGCAAAAAAGAACGCATTCAGCACTAGGTCGGAGCCGACGAATGTGATTACAGGCATAATTGGAATTATGGTCGTAAGACCAGTCCAGAGAAGCGATAATAATTCACTAACAAATGTCAAATCAAGGAAGATTGCTAAAGCCGCACCTAATGCAGCACCCGAGGCAACCCCGAGTGTCAGTGGAGACACTAGTGGGTTACCCAAGGCCCCCTGCATTAGGGCCCCAGCTATGGCTAATCCAGTACCAGCTATAATGGCAAAAACCACTCTGGGAACTCTGTATTCCCATAGGATCAGTCTCTGGATTTCACTGCCCTCTTCTATTTGAAGTAGAATCTTAGCAGTAGTGAGCATGTCAAGATTGACAGAAGACCCCTGGCCCAATGCAAAAATAGCAATTACAATGGTGCACAGTCCAAGGAGGAGTATTTTGATGACGTGGTCGCGGTTCTTATCCTCGTATTTCCTAGAGAGGTGATCCATAGTTTCACCCGGATATATCGTATTCACAAACAAATTTGCCAACTCGGTCTATTCCGTGGTAATCAGTGAAGTACGAATCTAGGTAGCTACTGGGTTCGATGTCTAGAAACAAATCTGGATGTAGCATCTTAGCCAAGGTAGGGAGTCCATGAATCATCATAGGGCCGGCAAATTCCCCTGACATAATGACCATATTATTGTTCATCACAGCTGAGATTCCATCGAATCCAGGCCTGTCAGCGATGAAACCCAT
>DANL01000020.1:0-4172 GCA_002499865.1 Euryarchaeota archaeon UBA121
GAAGATATCCAACTACCAACCATTGCCGAGGCGGAGCGAGCGATGCAGGGGCTCGAACGCCGTCTCGGCAACCTTGGTAATGTGAATATGCTGGCTATTGATCAGTATGATGAGACCGCTGAGAGAATAGCCGCTCTTATCGAAGATGGCAAGACTCTCCGCTCTCGTAGGGACCATTTGGTCAGCATAGCTGAACAGCTAGAAAATGAGAGAAAAATCAGATTTATGACTGTCTTTGAGCATGTCAACAATAACTTCAGTAGAGTCTACGAGATTCTGCAACCATCCGGATCAGGAAAATTGAGACTGGAAAACTCGAAGAATCCTTTCGAGGGTGGACTAGAGATGGCCTGTGTGCCTCCAGGAAAGAGTAGGAACACACGCAGATCCGCCCTATCCGGAGGAGAGAAGTCAATGGCGGCACTCGCACTAATTTTTGCCATCCAAGACTACGAACCAAGTCCATTCTACTACTTCGATGAAGTAGACCAGAACCTAGATCCATTTAATTCAGGAAGAATCGCTACTCTGTGTAGGATAAGGAGTGAGAGGGCCCAGTTCATCATGGTCACACTCAGGAAGGTCAGTCTTTCTCTAGCTGATCATCACATCGGCATCACTCATGCCGGCGATGGATGTAGCAGGAGAATTACAGACTTTGATAGGGCCGCGGCTATAGAACTCAGCGAGGAGCTTGAAGCGGAGAAAAGGGCCCAAGAGGAATCCAAGGCTGAGAAAGATGCAATGCCAGATTTGCCAGACCCCCGGGAGATGCCTAAAGTCCCCGAACCCCTCCATACGCCTGCCAGCTTAGGAGGCCTGGCAGAAAGAGCAGGAATCCTCACAGAGACCGATATCGATGAATCAGACTCTGCCGATGAATCAGACTCGGTAATGGACTCGCTGAGGGAGAGGACTGGCGAGTGGACTGAAGACATCGATGAGAAAGAAAAGGTAATTTTCCACGATACAGAAGATACTGAAGAGGCCATGGAGGACCCATCGCATCAACAAGTGGATGTCAATGAGGTGTGAAGATGGCGGTTCTAGATGGTCAAGCAATGAGAGACGACATCGTCTCAAGGCTACTAGGGGGTGAGCCTGACTTGGCAACTAGTAAGTATCTAGATAGAATCTCTGAATTGGCAAGTATGGAGGAGGCAGAGCATCAATTTCTAATCGACCCATTTGATAGGTCAGTAGCATTAGTTTTTCAGATGTTTCAGAGTAATGATTTGGATCCATGGGATGTGGACCTGTCTAGCTTCTTGGAAATGTTCTCAACTAGGATAGAGAGCTCTGAGAACATAGATCTGCCTACTTGTGGGAGATTGATTAGAATGGCATGGTCAATTCTCAGAAGTCAAGCCTCCACATTAATCGAGAAGCAGGAGAGGGCCTTCGATTTTGATGAGGAGGATACATGGGATTTCGAAGGAGGTTGGGAAACTGATTTCGATGACGATGATTACAACTTTTCAGTTGGGGTATTATCTGGCGCCGCAGATGACGTGCTTCCTACCATCTTCGAAGGCAGGGTGCACCGTGACGAAGGACGCCCCGTGACTCTAGGCGAATTGTTGATGGGATTACAGGAAGCTGGAAGGCTAGCCGAGGAGCAAAGGACAAGGGAACGAATAGCGAAGGAGAGACGTGACGCCCTTTCAACCGCTCGTGAGAGATTCAAAGGAAGTCTTCACGTAGAAGATTTAGAGGGCGATCTGGAGAGGACTTGGTACGCATTGAGAAACAGGGCTAACTCCGAGGATAAATCTGTAGGTCTGCAAGATGTATCGGAGGAGTTGATGTCAATGGCTCTAGATTCAGGAGTTGAACACGGTGAAGCAAAAGCAGAGGCTCAAGTAACGGCTTTGGTTTCCGCTCTTTTTCTAACTAATAGGGGGTATACCGAATTGTCCCAGGAACCAGGTAGGAATGGCAAGGTAACTTTAGTCCCCCTATGGGATGGAGATGAGAGCTTCTCCGAGCTCACTGCGAAGCTCCATCCTGGAGAGGTTACGGGAGTGAGATCCAATGAGTGAGGGAACAAATCTGTCAACCTTGCTAGAAGCTATTCTTTTCGGATCCGGGAGGTCAATGTCTGTTGATGAGCTAGCATCGCTTCTATCTAAGAGGAATTTCCAGATTTCTGAGGGATTGGAAGAATTGAAGGCCACCATGGATTCGAGAAAATCCTCAGCTCTTCAATTGACAGACGTTTCTGGGAGGTGGATAATCGAGGTCAAACCAGATATCTCCCCTTTCCTGCCTGAGTCATTCAAGCCAGAGATTCCACAAAGACTTCTTCCCGCGGCAGCTCTGATAGCCTATCATCAACCAATGCCCCAGGCGCAATTAAGAGATATGCTCGGACCCAAAGCCTACGATCACGTCAGAGACCTTGCAAGTCTTGGCTTAATCGATAAGAGAAGAGATGGACTCACTAGGAGGCTGACCACTACAAGGAGATTCGCAGAGTACTTCGGTTGCCCAGAAATCGAATATAGGAAAGTCAGGACATGGTTCAGAGATGAAGCATCAAAGCTTGGTTTGACGAGCGCCCAATTAGCAGCGTCACTGGCTCCAGATGAACAGATGACGATTTCTGAGTTCACTGGGGAAGATGAAGAAATAGAAATAGACGCCCAGGCAGAGGAATAGTCTACCATCCGTGACTCTTGCCAGCCCCTCTATGTCCAATTATCCTAGGACTGCCCCAAGGGATGCCATTTTCGTGGTCTCGGTTCCAACTTTCTTCAGAACCATCCCAGAGCATCCTCCTTCCTTGCTCTGAGATAATCTTAGCCTTACTATCGCTTCTTAATTCTGCCCATGTAGGCAGACTATCGCCGGCCTCTTTTATCAAATCGACCCTTTCAAAAATTGTCGAAGATCTCAGCCTATTCGCCCACTCCTCATCGAGTGGCTGACTGGCAGGCCGTGGCCATCTATAGCTGCCATCAGGCTTCGTAACCACCTCTGGATTCATATTATCAGAAACAATCGAAACTCCAGCATTAATTAGAGAATCCTCAAGATCCAAAGGCCCGGGCCAGACAAAAACCCCCATTCCCCTCAGAGATTTATGTAATTTCTCAAGGCCCTTTCCCTTCAATCCTACTTTAGGCCCGAATCTAGTATATTTTTCCCACCCCTTAAGATACTCTAATGCCATCCCAATTGAACTCATTCCTTCGGATCTGAATGTCCTGGCAATATAGGGGACAGAAGTCATGACGAATTGAGGAATAGCAAATGCTCTCTTGACTCTCCAGTACCGGCCCCATGGACGTATCCTGGGGACAAGTTGGGTTACTGCGATATCAAACCCAATACTCTTTGAAACTACGCATAATCTAGGTGAAAAACTGGAAACAATAGTGGACCTAGATGGCAATTCAAAATCACCTGTCAATGATCTTATCCTCTCCATTATGGATGCTAGGTGATGATCATCTTTCTTTCCGACCAATGGATGGGGCATCTTGATCTCAATGTCCACAGTCTTACTGCCGGACTTCCATAATTCCAAGAATTCCCGATCTTTTATGAGCTCGTTGAAGGTCAGAACTCCATGCTTTCGCAACTCATCTGTATGCATGTTTTCTATACATCTAGGCTTAATTGAACCAGAACCCGGGACGAACTCATCATGGAATATCACAAGCTCTCCATCAGCATCCATCCTCAAATCAAACTCTATCCCGTCAGAGAATTCTATCCCATGTTTAAGGGCATTAAAAGAATTCTCAGCTGGCTGATTCCACATGTGACTGCCAATCTTCCCGAGCACGAGGAGGCAATTAATGCAATCTGAGAAAATATTGAGGCGTGACAATACTCATTACCTCTCCTCCTCTACGGGGCTTAGGTATTGTCATGTCAGAAGCAGAATTGGACCGCGCGTCCGAGCCATTGGAAGTGCGTGGATATTGTATGTATGATTGGGGTAAGTCAGCGTTTGAGACCAGCGTCGTCTCTGCTATTTTCCCGACTTGGTTCGCGTTTCTATTCCTAGAGGCTAACGGACTGAACACCACTATAGCAGGCATTACTATGGAAGGGGACGCATTAATCGCGTACCTTGTCGCATTAGGAACTTGGGCCGTTGCTATAGTAGCACCTGCCCTTGGGGTTATTGCAGATTACAAGCCTGTCAAGATGAGCTGGCT
>DANL01000020.1:4567-15014 GCA_002499865.1 Euryarchaeota archaeon UBA121
AAATGAGTGGATCTGGCTCTTAGTATTCTACTTCATTGCAAACATTGGCCTGAACGCGGCAGGAGTCTTCTACAACGCATTACTTCCCCATCTCGGGACAGACGATGAGATGGATGACATCTCGAATAGGGCCTACGCCTATGGGTACCTCGGGGGGGGCATTCTACTTGTGGTACATCTTGGACTAGTTCTCGGAATCGGAGGAGATGCCGTTATCAGATTCTGCTTAGCCTCATCAGGATTATGGTGGTTCGGTTTTGCACTTATTACTTTCAAGTACGTACCAGAGCCTCCTATGGAGAATGATAAGCAAGTTCCAACCATCAGGGAAGCCTACTCTCAAGTCTGGACGACACTAAAGGAGTACAATAAATTCAGAACACTATTCATCTATATGCTGGCATACTTCTTCTTCATAGATGCGATTAACACAGTGTGGGCAGTAGGGCCAATATTCGGCGCGGTTGTTCTGGGAGTATCAACAATTGAATTAATGATCACTATAGTTTTGATTCAGTTTGTCGCATGGCCATGTGCGCTATTTTTCACAAAGTTGGCCAATGAATGGGGGACCAAGAAAGCGCTTAATGCGTCTTTGATTGGATGGCTGGTGCTAAGCTTCGCAATTCTTGGCTTTGCACCATTGGAACTTGACTCCCATGATGAGTTTGAGGTAATGTATGATTGGGATGAAGAATCTCAATCCTACCAGGTGCATGTCAATTACTTTGCCAGCGAGATAGCTCAGAAGCTTGACTTCGAAGATGGCGAGTTCGATGAGCAGAAGTGGGCCAGTGATTTCTCCGAAATGCTCCCTGTAGAGTTTGAAGAAAAGACCGGGACATACAAATGGGCATATGCCGAGTCAGACAGTGAAAAGCTACTCTTCCCAGTTGTGGGCGATGTTTCTACAATCCTGGCGTCAATATCGGACTCACGGTTCAGTATCAGCGTCTCTGGAGGCCCTCAAGATGCCTCATCAAACGTCGGCATTGATCACCCCTCCAGTCTGGGCGACGGAGCTTTAGATGTAATTCCTGAAACAGTAAGGGAATACGTTTGGGAGCCTCTGGGTATAGAGATCGGATATCAATTCATGATACTAGGGATGATGATAGGGACTCTATTTGGAGGTTCCCAAGGGTTGTCTAGAAGTATCTTCGGACAGATGATACCGGAGACGAGGAGTACGGAGTTCTTCGGATTCTTCGGATTCTTCGGAAAGGTTGCTGCCGCCGTAGGGCCACTACTATACGCGTCCATGACAGTAATGTTCGATAGCAGAGTTGGAGTCCTCAGTATTGCCGTACTCATCGCCATTGGCGTTTTCCTCATGAGGTATGTGGATATCGAACAGGGTCGCGCGGATGCAAGGGCCGAAGATGCTAGGAATCGTGGAATCTCTACCGACTCTTAGTCAGACTATTGAGCATTAGTGCCAGCTCTATTAGGACCAGGACAGGTCCCGCTACTAGAAACATTGACAGAGGGTCCGGAGGAGACAGAAGGGCCCCGAAAGCCATGCCAAGGAACCATAGTGCCCCTCTGTTCTTCCTGATTCCATCCTCACTCACTATCTCGTATCTGAGAAGTAAGAGAATAATTATCGGGACCTGGAAACCGGATATTGAAGCGAAGTATAGGCCGCTGACGAAACCTACCCATGATTGCAATTGCCAAGTGGAGCTCAGATTAGCCGCTGATGCATCTTCAGAGAGGTAATCAAGAAGTAGAGGGACCAATACCTCATGAGAATAGAAAGCCCCTAAGAGGGCCAGAGATAATGCCGAAATTAGGACTATGAAGAAATCCCTAATGCTACCAATCGACCCTGTTCCAGATCTCTTTGCCTTGGCAAAAATCTTCTTACCATTCCAAGAAATATCGCAAATCAGAAAAATTCCGGATATAATCATACCCAGCTGAAATCCTATCCTCAACCTCAGTAGGACTGCCTCCATAGGATGAAGAATGATCACCTCAACGCCATCAGGCCTGTAGTCGGAAGAATCCAGAAGTATCTCTATAGCTCTGCCAGCAAGTGGATAACCGCCTATGAATCCCACTCCAAAAATGGCTACCAAGAGGAAAGCCCTGCTTCTGAGATGGGATATTAGTCCTCTAAGCTCAGCGCGGGGAAGTAGGTCTCCTATCCCGGCCTCCATGCTAGCGCGTGAGGGTTCCATAGGTCAATACATCGCCTAGGACTTCCTGAGAATAATGGTTAGGACATCCCCATCAGATAGCTGGTGATCTAGCCCAACTCTCTGCCAATCGAACTTAGCACTGGGTCCTTTCACCCTGGCGTATCTGAATTTTCTCACGAAGTCCCTGTGTAGTTTTGCACATACGTCCCTTACAGTAGACGTATCCTTGACAATCAATGGCTCAATCATATCGGCCTCTTGGCCCTGGGGTTTCAGGAATATCGACATAAAGTGAAGATTATCGAATATGAAGTCCTTCATATTTTCAATCCCCTCCCCCGTCTTTGCTGAGACTTCAAGGACGGGCCATCCTTCTGGTAGCATCTTCCTAGTTCTTTCCAGATCCTCTTCTGTTGCAAGATCAATCTTATTGACGACGACCACCGCCCTATTGTAGATCCTATTTCCTGCTAGAGTATCTACAATATGATCATCAGTTACGTCCGTACGGAGCGTCACTGTTGCAGAGACAATACCAAAACTACGGATTATTCCTTGTATTTCTTCTTCGGAGAGATTAGTCTGCTTAACTGTTGATCTGACAATGATGCCACCTCTCTTAGTTCTAGTAATGAATACTTGTGGCTCAGCTTGATTCAATCTCATTCCCGCCATCCATAACTCCTTGTCTAGGATATCGAAGTGAGATTCTTGAAACGGGTCTACAACGTAAAGCACCATGTCAGAACCTCTGATAACATTGAGTATTTCTCTACCTCTGCCCTTTCCCTCGGAAGCGCCCTTGATCAGACCAGGAAGATCTAGAATCTGTATCTTAGCGCCCCTATGGTCGAGAACTCCAGGGATGCATGTCAGAGTAGTGAAAGCGAAGGCACCTGCCTCCGAGTCAGCTCCTGTCAGTTGGGAGATTAGACTTGATTTTCCTACGCTGGGGAATCCTACCAGGGAAACCGATGCGTCGCCAGACTTCTTGACTTCAAAACCGGCGCTTGACCCACTCTTCTTCGCATGCGCTACTGCCTTCTCCTTCCTCTCTTTCAAGGAGGCTATCTTGGCCTTTAGACGTCCGATATGGCCCTGTGTGGCCTTGTTATACTTGGTCTTGGAGATTTCTTCCTCCAGTGACTTGATTTGCTCTTCTATAGTCGCCAAGTGACCACCCTCCAAGGTATTATTCGCGCTACGCGAGGACCAACTTATTGAATTCGGTGGAGAAAATTGCCGATAGCCATGCGAGCGAGGGTTCATGCCACATTGCCGATTGGTGACGCCACGGATACATATGCCAGACGTCATACTGTCTTTGATTGACCCCAAATCACTAGATTCGATATTATCCATGTCAGTGGGTTCAATCATTGATGGGATGGAGAAAATGTCCCTAAGGGGAACAAGGCCAGGATACCAAGGACTCCCCTCTAGGCAGTTCGATGTAGATTTAGAGGGAGAGATACTGGAATGGTTGGACAATGTGGGAGAAATCAATCCAAACTCAGTACTGGAAAAACAAGACATTTCAATCGAGAAGAAGACAGAGCTTCTCCTACTACTTTGTCATTGGTCATCACTTGGAGAGTGGAGGTGCTGGGATGCTAGGCTTTTCCTGTATGTCGAACCCAGCCTTGATTCTGGCGTCAGAAGTACAGAATCGTTTCTAATGCCATCAGTATGGGAGGAATTCAAGAATTCCATCTCGTCTTTAGATAGGGCTACATTCATCGAATCCGTCGTAATCGACTGGATGTCTAGGAGGGAGAAGCTTGGAGAGACTATGGACCCATCATCCGATCCCAGGATCCTTCCAACTATGGAATCTCATCAGGATTTTTCAGGGGGACTTTTCGACATAATGGAGAAATCTAGGTTGCAGAGTACACCAATCCTCCTCGGAAGGGAGTATCTAGAAGCTAGATCATGGCATCTCGGACAGGATAGATTGGAGAGTATAATCGGGTGATTGCATGTACGAATTACAAATGTTCCCAGATCCCCCTCCTGAATCACCTGTTCCAGGAGTAGTTATTCTCGGGAGGTTCCAACCATTCCACAAAGGCCACGAATTTATGTTGGAGTTCGCAGAAAGATGGAGACTATCCAATCATCCCGAGCTTCCATTGATAATCGCAATCGGATCTTCCAACAGGCCAGAGAGTCTTAGGAATCCATGGAGCTATCAAGAGCGTGAGGGGATGATTATCCACTGGATAGAATCTAGTGATTTCGAGACCATTCCAGAAATCATTTCGATACCTGATATCGACGACCCTCCGAACTGGGTCTCCCATGCAGAATCCTACCACGGAGAGGCAGGAATCTTCCTTTCCAGTGACATAGATTCCTTGGAACTCTATTCTAAATCCAATTGGCCAGTAGTAGAGATACCGATGGAGGAAAGGAATAGACTAGAAGGTTGGAGAGTCAGAGAGACGGCTAGAATGATGTCTACTATCGACGATCCAAGCGCGGTTTCAGAGGTTCTGTCACCAACCGTTCCAGAGTCTGTTGTCAGCTTCATGATTGAGAACGGTTATCTGAGGAGACTTGCATTTCTAGGAGAGGGGGGTGAGCCAGTTGGATGATCACCAATCTCCCTCAAATGTACACGAAGGATCGCAGTAATCCACTAGAACTCCAGAAATCAAGTAACCATATGCCATCATCTTAGCCTCCGGAACCTCGAGAACTAGATTATGAGCTAGAGAGTGGTGCCACATTGGTCCATTCGTGTTTCCAGTGGGTAGCGCAGGGAAGTCTCCATCGAAGTAAGCCGCAGACGAGCCGTTAATGGGACCATCAACAACATCGACTCCAAATGGGTGATATGCCGAACCAGTCACTACTGGGACGTCACCAGTTCTTACAGCTCTATCGGCAGAAAGAGTCGTAACCTGGGCATCCATCATTGATGTGAGATAGAACATATCGAATGGCTTCAGAATATCTCCATATCCAGTCTCTCTGAAGGGCAGGTATGTCTCCCCGTCGGTAGAGTCCCATATTGATTGTAAGAGCGCAATTGAAACCGCTCTATCAAGTCTCGATGGAAGAGAAACCTCACTAGAAAGAAGCTCGAAGAATTGTCCAGGGAACTCTTCCGATCCGTAGTGAGTAGATCTCTCAACCTGATGAGTGAATGAAGTCCCACCAACCCAAAGTACGCCCCACTCGA
The DNA here is from genome assembly GCA_002499865.1 of Euryarchaeota archaeon UBA121. Classification (GTDB taxonomy): domain Archaea; phylum Thermoplasmatota; class Poseidoniia; order Poseidoniales; family Thalassarchaeaceae; genus MGIIb-O5. Next base: position 9,905 of record DANL01000020.1, read on the forward strand.
GCTCTGGGACAAAGGCTAGTAATGAAGGTCCCCTTAGCCCTCCTAGGGATATCCCGATGTAGTTAACCGTATCAATGTCAATCATGTTTGTTCCATTGTGCTTGAACTGCTCAATATCAGAACAAATACCAGTTATCGTCCTAACCATTGAGATATGATTTATCACGGCCTGCATCTGTCTTTCCTGCTGATATTGGAACTCCTTTAAATCCATTAATGCGAAAGTCATGGCATCTAGATCTCCATCCGAGCTCCATCCCTTGAAATCGGTCGCTATTACCACGGTTTGGTATTCATTAGCGATTGATCTGGCATTCATGGCATATGAATCACCATCTCCGAAAAGCCCATGCCCAAACACGGTCAAAGGTCCTGACGTATTGTTCTCTGCTAGCGAACTAGGGATCAGCATCGTGAAGTCTATCTCCCTGTTATCTACGAATTCTGGATCTCCTGAGGAATTTCTCATCAAAGGAGATCTTGCAAACTCATTCTCCATGTAGTGAGGCGTAGTTACAGTGCCTCTAATCAATCTCAGAGATGTCCCATCGTTGCCGAAGTCCTCCTCGACATCTGAGATATGACAGCCAATTCCGTCATCACCCAATCTCTGCTCCGCATCATCTCTCATGATTAGTATGTCCTCAAGAATGGACTCAGTTGATGCTGTATGGAACCACCATGCAGATTGCAGGGAGCTCCTCTCGAAACCGGCATCTTCGAGCTTGTTGAAAACTCCCTCGTAGGCTCCCCTCTGAACCTCAATACCTTCTGAGTCCGTTTCATTGCCGTCTCTAAGTGCCCTGAATCCATCCGAGGGAACTATCGCCTCACCATCTTCATTCACTAGATCCCTGAATCCCACAGCATAGGGGGTATTGTGATTCAAGCCCTCAATTGTCCTCAAGAAAATGATAGTTTCCTCATCCTCTTGGGAACGTGCATCCAACTCAATCCAGTGGTGGACTTTCTCCCCTGTCTCCATGTTAAGCAAGATGCTCCCATGTCCATCCATTGTCGATATTCCAATGTCAAACTGTGAGGCCATTCCAGTGATGTTGGGAACTTCATCAAAGGCGGTGAAGATTTGCGTCGATGGGCTGAAACCATCTAGACGATCAAGTATCACCATATTGTCACTTACCGAAGACCTGGTATCCGGTATCGCTTCACCGTCGATACTCAGACTGTATCCTGTATCCCGAGACTCGTCAACATCCAAGAAGGCGCCTGAAGGGAATGGAAGCATGCAGTGGATATTATTGGTATCATCGCAGAATTCACTTCCCACAATTTCAATAATTTCGACTGTCGGAGAATCAGTACCGTTGTCTACCGGATCAATAGGGTTCTCTAGTCCATCAATGTCCTCTTCGTCGGAATCGCTACTTGATTCTCCGGTACATCCCACAAGCAACATTGACGCCACTAATGTCAAGGCTAATATTTTCCTGGTTCTATTATCCATATTTATCACCAAACTCACAATCGAACGAACTCACTAGCAGTCAGTACACCACACATCTTCAGGCATTTCTCCCGATAGCCAAGAAGTGAACCAGTCAGAAAATGAAATCGACTCATCTTCAAGTTGGTAGAACCAGCTAGAGAACAAAATTCCATGATTATCTCCGGCTTCTATCCATCCGGACATTTCAACACCCTCGCTTTCTATGTGTAATTCAGAGTTTCTCAATCTCCAGTTATAGTCTTCTGGCGGATTGTTAAGTAACCCGTTGAAGTACTTCATTGTCTCATCCTGGGCACTGTCAAACCTGCCATATGTTATGCTCGGATTGTAAATATTGAGAAATATGTCCAAGTGGGCACTAGTCATATCATTCCAGTCCAAAGATGAACCATTGTATGACAGGTCATCTAGCCACGTGAAGGATGTGTTATTCAATCCCCAAGCAGGGTAAAGATCAGTAGTTCCAGTACTTGTAACTCCCCCTGTGCTGTCATGGAATACGAATATATTGGCGTCAGGTATTGCCTCAGAGAGGCTTCCCGCATAGAAACCAGCAGCTATGGCTCCTCCACTGGAACCGAGGACGTAGTATGTACTAGCATTTGTATGGCTGGAAACGAAGTAATCAAACGCACTCATAGCATTAGGATACCCTCTGTGATGCATCACGTTATCTCCGTAACTCAAGGTCGCATTTCCCATATGGACGTCCCCAGTACAATAGGGTACGAATACCATTGAGGCGTCTATAAGCGGATTATCTCTATTGTCAAGGTCTAGTATTCCGCCCCATCCTGTTGGATTTTGCCAATAGGCCCCAGTGCTGGACGAGTTCTCCACAGTACATGTGAAATCATTCCAGCAAGCCCCTCCTCCATTGAAGAATAAAACCGCTACATCTGAGTCTCCATCACGTGAATAGAACGAGTATTCAGTTCCGTCAGAGCACATACAGTCCTCATCTTCTGGGTCGTGCTTGGTCCATGTTTCGGTATACTTTGGGACCCAATAGTCACAGGTTCCATCATCATCAGTAGCTTCAGGAACGAAGTTGTTAGCAGCGTTGTCAGTACACCCGGGGACTTCATCGATGTCAAATATTCCATCACCGTCGGAATCTGCGTAGGTACAAACCCCGTCCACAGTAGCATTTTCATCGTAATTTTCTGCCTTGTCATCCATACAACCAGCTATTTCTGTTGGCTCATCAGCTTCTCCAGAGCATCCTGCTAAGACCATGCTAGAGATCAGAAGTATGGTTGTAAGGCGCCTCACACCATCAATCATAGAATCCCATGGAAGCATGACATATATCATCATTCCTCGGTCATTCTGCCACTATTACCTTGGAGGCAATAAGTACCCTTTCGTGAAGCATGTAACCTTCTTCTATCACTTCCATTACGAACCCCGCCTCTACTCCTTCTGGAGCTGGAAGCATTGCAACCGCCTCCATCTTAGTTGGATCAAACTGCTTTTTCATGGCCTCAATGTGAGTGACCCCTTCAGATTCTAGTGCAGTCCTCAGGCCACGAAGAGTCATTTGTGCTCCTTCGATAAAACCGTCTCCATCAACTCCTTCTGTTTGATTAATTGCCCTCTCGATTCCACTGAGAAGAGGGAGAATTTTTCTGGAGAGGGAAGATGAACCGTACCTAATTGATTCAGATCTTTCCTTGGCCGATTTCTGTCTAAGATTGGCCATATCAGCGGCTTGATATTGCAACTCCTTCTCAAGCTCAGAAACCTTCTTTTTCAATTGCTCTACTTCGTCCTCCTCGACGATTTCAACACCATCTGGGTGGTCCTCCTCTTCCTCGCTCACAACTGTTCGCCTCCATGCACCTTCAATAATCCAATGGGTTTTCAGTCAGAATAGAAGTATTCTCCATTGGCCTTCTGCTCCCTATCCTTGACACTGCCGGGTTTGTTTATTCTAGGACGCTTTGACTCATGGTCTCTCCTGAATGTTACTCCTACGCCAGACAGGAATCTGTTCATTCCCTTTCTGAGGCTCAGTGGGCCAACAGCATGTCCCTGTTTGCCTCCTTCTCCTTCGAAAACTAGCAGGGAGTCACTGACTATGTCTACAAAGTAGATATCATGATCTATCACCATTGCCGCCTTTTCATTGCTTTCCATAGTTCTCCTGATCGCCTTAGCCGCCTCCATCCTGGCATTCGCGTCCAGATGTGCGCTCGGCTCATCCAGGAGATATAGATCCGCTTCCTTCCCGAGGCAAATCGCTATACTGACGGCTTGTAACTCTCCTCCTGATAGTCTCGATGCTTCCAGATCTAGCATTCTATCAATCTGCAGAGGTCTTATGACTTGAGTATGAAACTCTCCAGATCTCCATTTTGTTCCTATTTCCACATCCAGCCAAAGCTGGACGCTTCCTTCGAAATCAGAGGATACATGTTGGGGCTTGTACGAAACTTCGGCTTCCATCGTGCACCATCCCTGATCAGGCTCAAGCTCGCCAGCAATCATCTTGACCATTGTGGTCTTTCCAGTTGCATTGGGCCCGACAACCCCTATGACCTCAGCAGATCGCACCTCTCCCTGACCAGTCGTCAGTTGGAAATCGCCCATTTTCTTCTCCATATCGCCCCATTTCAGAATTGGTAGGCCAATATCCTCGCCTCTGGTTCTCCCTCTGACGAATCTGATAGGTTTGTTCCTAATCCTGACGTTCTCCTCAGGAAGATATCCATCTAGGTACGCATTGATGGCCGTTCTAGTTGTCCTAGGAGGGGTAAAAATTCCATACGCCGCCCTCTCACCGTATACCACGTGAAGAAGATCGCAAAGGACATCGAGTATTGCCAAGTCGTGTTCGACAACCAAGACACGCTTGCCCGTAGCAGACAGGTCTTGGATAATTCTCACCATCCTCATTCGCTCGTATATGTCGAGATAAGATGACGGCTCATCGAAGAAATACACATCCGCCTCCTTGAGTAGAGTCGCGCATAGGGCCACCCTTTGCAACTCTCCTCCGGACAGGGACCCTAGCTTCCTAGACAATATGTGACTTATTCCGAGTGCTTCAGAGTATTTGTCAATCTCTCCCCTGTCATCGACTCTTTCGAGTAATTCATTGACCTCTCCTTCGAAGATTTTAGGAAGCTTGTCAATGTATTGCGGTTTGACTGCAATGCTGACTCCTTCCTCGGATAGCAGGAGTAAATAGTCCCGTAGCTCGCCCCTGGGGAAAGTAGTGATTACATCATCCCAATCAGGCGTTTGATTACTCCAATCCCCTAGGTTAGGGGTGATACTCCCTGAGAGTAGATTGACTGCTGTAGATTTGCCCATTCCATTCGGACCTAGTATCCCTACCACTTGCTCCAGTCTCGGAGCGGGAAGTCTGAACAGTCTGAAACTATTCTCGCCATAGCAGTGGGACATTTCAGAATCTAGCTCCTCTGGCAGATTTATCACTATAACCGCATTATCTGGACAGTGTCTGGCTCTGTTGAAGCAAACCGGACAAGCCGATTCGAGAATCTTACATTTGTCTCCCTCGAATTGTATACATTCTCTCTCGCACATGGCCGAATATTTCTGGAGATACGTGAATGCATTACTGTTGGGCTTGCATTTGTCCTCCAGTAGAACCGCCACTCTCATATT
>DANL01000020.1:15404-17415 GCA_002499865.1 Euryarchaeota archaeon UBA121
CTTACACTGCCAAAAATCTGTATCTGGCATATACATACCCTGCAAGAGCTATTTTCTCGGATTTTGAAAGTTGTATTCTCTCAGTAAAAACATCTCCCCCCTTCTTCTTGATCTTGGCCATTATCGACTCGTAAAATTTAGCCATTGCCGCGGGGGAATATCTCGAGGCCTTATCGAGCATTGGCAATAGCTTGAAAGCCCTCTCCCGATATCTCTCAGCTTGCTCTATGAAGTCCTCTACGAATGGCTTCCATCCGGGATGGTTGACAACCTTTGATCCCTCAAGAACATCCTCGGGGGTAATCCCAAATCTAGCCAAATCCTCAGTGGGCAGGTAGATCCTATTCCTCGAGGCGTCCTCGGCTACATCCCGAAGAATATTCGTCAACTGCATGTATATGCCCCATGCTTCAGCATATTCAATCGCCATTGGGTCATCATATCCGTAAATCTCGATACAAACCAATCCGACCGTGGAAGCAACTCTGTAGCAGTACGCGTATAGGTCCTCAAACGTCTCATAGCGGTTTCTGTGGAAGTCATCCTCCATTCCGCTGATCATATCGTCAAGCTCCTGTCTCTGAATTCCAAATTTCCTTACAGTGTCTTTCAAAGCTATGAAAATCGGATCAGTAGATGTCACATCTTCGTAGGCTGTTGACAGTTTCTTTCTATAGTAGAAAAGCTGTGACATCTTCTCATTGTAGGAAGTCCTGTCTACAACGGGATCCCCTGAGCTAAGCCTCTCTATACTGATTCTGTAATCAATAGATTCTGGATCATCGGAAGACCCTCCCGGGAAGTAATCGACATAATCTCCATCGGCAATATCATCTGCTCTTCTACAGAATGCGTAGTAGGCGCAAATAGCCCTCCTCTGAAGATCTGGAAGGTACTTGAAAGAGTGATAGAAGTTACCTGCCTCTCTTCTTGTGAGCTCTTCACAGTAGTCATAGGCAGTCTCTACAATGCTTTCTGGTACCTCATTCTCCGACCAAATTGGAGCATCTATGTGGGCGAAAGGATTGACCAGCTCACCTCTGGTCCCGATTACTCCCATGAAGAGAGCTCCCTCTCTCACGGCCTCCAGTGCAGTGATACTGATCGCTCTGACCGCCTCTCTGGTCATCCCGACAGTTTCCCTAACTCGATCAATTCCTTTGGAGTCAATATCGGGGTCGATAAGAGAAACGCTTCGCTGGGAAACGAATCCCACCGCGGGGGAATCTCTCACCTCCTCTGCCTTTGTCATCTAATTCAAGGAGCGACTACACGGCCCTATTGAACCTCTCCCTAAGTTGAGTATCTTATGTTACGGGCACGTGGCTAATGTGATTGCCGAAGTTATGCCAACAGCGAATTGCTCTTCTTCTTGAAGGGAAGACTCACAATCACTTTCCTAATTATTTCCTTAATTTCCTTCCTCGACACCTTAACTCTGTTCTTTCTATCTAGGACGTTCTGTGTCTTTAGTAAGGCAAGAGTCCTCTGTCCGATGATAACGGGAATCATACAAGCTCCCCTCAGGCGGTATTGATTGTGAGGCAACAAGCCGATGTACCTCACGGCCTCATCGAGGTGCTCCTCTGTTCTCGCTATGTATAGGTCAAGCAGGGGTCTGAAAATATCGATACTGTCGGAATTAAGTAAATCATTAGGACTCAGTCCTATTTTCTCAAGATCATCAGTCGGGATGTAGCAACGACCTATCCCCAAGTCCTCGGGGATATCCCTCAGGATATTGATTAGTTGCAGAGCCTTGCCAAACCGAACTCCAGACGACATCAGCTCCTCTTTCATTTCCTGGCTAGCTTCAAATGCATGCTCTAGGCAGATTTCTGTCCAAAATTCACCAACACTTCCCGCCACCCTGTAGGCGTAATCGTCCATCTCCTCATATCTCCTTAGAGCTCGGATCCCACTGCCATCCTTGTTTGAGAATCTCTCCAAATCCATCCTCTGTCCACTGACTATGATGTCCAAGCACTTTCTAATCAATTCCTGGTCTACA
>DANL01000020.1:17814-21429 GCA_002499865.1 Euryarchaeota archaeon UBA121
ACATCAGAAAGATTTGAGAAATCAGGCATAGAGTCAGAGTGCCCCTGAGCCCTATTGTTGTAATCTTCCAGTAGCTCAAGAAGGTCTTCCCCCCCCGAATCTCCAGAGTCAGCAATAGTATCAGAAATTCTAGCCAGCAGATACAGAAGACCTATCTGCCCCTTGACAGATTTAGGCAGTCTTTTCAGTGTCAGGTAAAATGACCTCGAGGTCCCCTCGAGGAGCTTGTCGTTAAACGAATCTAGCTCAGTCATGATTCCCCCTCATGACGCGCAGGGCATCATACACCTAAGACTCTCGCAATCCAGCTTCAATCAATGCACCAACTAGTACTTGTCCAATTTCAGAAGGATCTCTGGCCACATATATCCCTGCTTTCTCAAAAGCGGCGAATTTCTCGGATGCAGTTCCCTTCCCCCCTGAGATTATTGCACCTGCATGCCCCATCCTCTTTCCCGGAGGAGCAGTCGAGCCAGCCACGAATCCAATTACTGGTTTACTCATATTCTCAGAAACCCATTCTGCGGCCTCTTCTTCAGCAGAACCACCTATCTCTCCAATCATCACCACTGCTACTGTCTCAGGATCCTCTTCAAAGGCGCTTAGACAATCGATGAATCCCGTACCACTAACAGGGTCACCTCCGATGCCCACGCAAGTGGTCTGACCTTCGTCAACACTCATCGTCTGTGCAACCGCCTCGTAAGTTAGAGTTCCAGATTTAGAAACTATCCCAATCCTGCCTTTCTTGTGAATGAAAGCGGGCATTATTCCGACCTTGCAACCGCCATCTAATCCAGGAGATATTATGCCGGGACAGTTGGGCCCGATTAGTCTGACCTTTTCGAACTCATTGACTTTGTCTACTGCCCTAATCATGTCCAACGTTGGTATTCCCTCGGTAATACAGACAATCAGCCCGCCACCATTCTCATCGAATGCCTCTGCAGCCTCATGTATCGCAGCGGCGGCAAACCGTGCAGGAACATATATCGCGCTCACATCGGCACCCGTTTCAGATACTGCTTCCTTCATATTGTTGTAGACTGGTACCTGACGACCGTCCAGATCGACCTCTTGACCTCCTTTGCCCGGCGTAACCCCCCCTACGACATTGGTATTGTATCTGACCATTCTAGTCCCATGAAAGGTACCTTGCTTACCAGTAATGCCCTGTATCAGGATTTTACTTTCTTCATCTATCCAGATCGCCATCAACTGTCACCTCCTATCAGGTCTACGATTTTTCTAGCTCCTTCTGAGAGTGAGCTAACGGTGTGTATCGAGATTTCACCGCTATCCAGTATCGCCTTTCCTTCTTCATGATTAGTGCCAGAGAATCGTACTACCAGTGGTACTTCCAAACCCAGCTCTTTGGAAGCTTCAATAACACTCATGGCCACCATATCGCATCGAATTATTCCTCCGAATATATTCACCAAGATTCCTTCAACATTCTCGTCTTCTAGAATAATCTGGAAGGCCGCTGTGATTGACTCTCTGGTGGCACCGCCCCCAATATCTAGGAAGTTAGCCGGCTCCCCGCCGTATAGCTTGATCACATCCATCGAAGCCATAGCTAGACCAGCTCCGTTAACCAGGCACCCTATGTTTCCATCGAGTTTCACATAGGAAAGACCTAGGTCATTGGCCCTAATCTCCACATCCTCTTCTTCAGAGAGATCCCTCACTTCGTCCCTCCAGGGATGTCTGAAGTTGGCATTCTCATCTAGCCCCACCTTGGCATCCAAGGCCACCATAGAGCCATCCTTTGTCCTAACAAGGGGGTTAATCTCTATCATCGAACAGTCCTTCTCAATGAACATGGCGTAAAGGGAATTCAACATCTCAATCATCTGTGTAGATGAAGATCCAGAAAGTCCGAGCGAGTTGGATAGTGAGGCACAATCATCATCACGGAGTCCCAAAGAAGGATCAGCCCAAATTTTATGGATCGCTTCTGGATTGTTCTCAGCCACTTCTTCGATGTCCATTCCGCCCTCTGTCGAGGCCATAACAAGAACAGACTTCCTGTCCCTGTCCACAAGAATAGCTAGATAGAATTCGTGATCAATATCGCAACCCGACTCAATATACATGTTACTGACTATCTTCCCTTCTTTACCAGTCTGTTTTGTTACCAGAAGATTCCCACAAATATTTCTTGAGAACTCCTCAACATCTTCTCTGGAAAAGGCGATTTTAACCCCTCCCTTCATGACCTCCTCCCCCGATTCAGGATTATACAGTATTCCCTTGCCCCTTCCGCCTGCATGAATTTGGCTCTTCACAGCGACAATCTCAGATCCCAGTGAGTCGTACGCCGCAAGTGCGTCTGATACACTCTTGCAGTGAATGCCTTCTTGCACTCTGACTCCGAATTCGCGGAACATTTCCTTTGCTTGGTACTCGTGTATGTTCATGTTACGTCCTCCCCACTCGCACTCTGTCTTTGAAGGATGCGCTAGCTGGAACTCAGTCGGGAACACGAAGCGCTCAAACAGTTTCACCCTGCCCCGCAAGCATGGACGTGCTGGTTCTAGCAGGCGGGTTGGGCACCAGACTGCGCCCACTGACAGAGGGAAGAGCAAAGCCACTCCTGCGCATTCTCGATAAAACCCTCTTAGAAAGAGTGGTGGAATGCGTCCCAGAAGACTTGGTAGATAGGGTAGTGGTGGCGGCCGGCTACGGTCTTGATGAAATTGTACAATTTTCGGAATCGGGAAGTACTCCTTACGATATCTTACTCTCTGTTGAATCAGAGCCACTCGGAACAGGAGGGGCGGTCGCACATGCGATTCCGAAGCTAACTGGAACTGGCCCAGTCATCATACTGAATGGCGACCTAATTTCAAGTGTAGATGTCAGGTCTCTTCTTTCCCACCATCAAAAAACAGGCGCTTTGGCCACCCTATCGCTATGGGAGGTGGAGGATCCCAGCAGATTCGGGGTGTGCGATTTAGATGACTCGGGCATGATTAGGAGATTCCAAGAGAAACCAGAAAGGGGAACGGAGTTTTCCAACCTGATAAATGCTGGATGTTCTATTGTCGAGAGGAGTATCCTCCATTCTCTACCCACTGGAAAGTTTAGCATGGAAAGGGAGGTTTTCCCAGAGATAGCAGAGGCTGGTTCGATGGCTGGGCTTTCCTTCGAGGGATACTTTGTAGATGCCGGCACTCCCTCATCATTCATACAAGCGGCGAGCGCATGCATCCTGAACAATCGTTTCTCAACAGGACGTAGGGAAGGGAACAATTGGTTTGGAGAGGGATCGGTTTCCGAAGGAGTAGTAGAAAACTGCTCAATAGGTCCCGGAGCGGTAGTTTCCCCCCGGGCCAGACTCAGTGATTCAGTAATTCTAGACGGCGCCCACATTGGAGAGGGTGCAATTCTCAAATCATGCATCGTAGCTAGGGGCGCTACAGTACCTGCCAATTCCGATGTGTCCAACAAGATCATCGCTGACTAGGCATAATTTCGTTACTTCCTGCAATATTCATCCAGGCCGTATTAGAGATGGAGTTCTTCGCCCCCCTTTATTTTCTCCAACTTAGAACTGAAACATGGGGCTAGTTCAAATCTCCGTGCGCCTTCCCGCAACTATGACTACTC
>DANL01000046.1 GCA_002499865.1 Euryarchaeota archaeon UBA121
TGGATACCCTATCTGGAAACCATGTCTCTAATTCTCAGATACTTCCCTATTGGTTAGAGTCACTGACGGTATCCAGGAAACTAAGTATGCATCTCAACGTCCCTAACCGATTGATGAAATTACTGAATCAAAGAGACTACAGTAACTCTAAGATGGTCGTGAAGAGTGCTATTCAACTCATTTCTGAATACCCACAAGAGTCACATGAAATCCTTACCCTTGCCTCCAAGCACCATGATTCCGAGACCCGGAGAGAGTTAGCATCATTACTTCAAAGAATCTCTTCCGACGATCCCCAACTAGCTTTGAGACTGATGGAGGAGCTACTTCAAGACGAAGACTCAGATACTAGGGTTCTTGCTACTACCTTCCTTTCATCTCTGGTTAGATACGATATTCCCACCTTTACCGCCAAGGCATCTGAGGTACTCCAGAAAGGAGATGAGAGGATGACACAAAGAATTGTTGACTCAGCAATGAGGGAGTATCTATCTATCAATCCCATGGATGAAGATAGCCTGCTCTCACACGCATGGATTTCTTCCGGGGAGCCGTCAAAATCTAGGCTTGTTGGCTTGATAATGCAACAGCTCGAAGTGACAGAAGAAGGCTTCAATAGGTCATGTAAGAGAATTTTCGAATCAAGCAATGAAGAATACTATGATCTCAAGAAAAGAATACTCAGAAGAGAACCTTCTCTTTCCAAGGTCTTCCGAGATTTGTAGGTTTGACTCTCAGGAACACCCGGTAGTCGAACCACAGTCGTTGCACTTGAGACAAGTCCCGTTCCTCACCATCTTACTACTTCCACAGTCATCACAGATGTCTCCTGTAAAGCCAGCCTCTCTGGCTAATCTGTATGCCTTCGCTTCAGCACTCTCAGTTGGAATCGAGTCTAGAGTGAGCTGGACTTCCCGACTCTCCCCCCTAATTCTCATCACGCCCTCATCAGTAATCTCAGGCTTAGTAATCGTGAACGGATCTAGGTCCTCAGCACCAACATGCGCTAGATCGTCTCTACCTGCATACTCGATAGCAAGCTCTCTGAATATCCAATCTACTAGGCTGGAGGCCATTTTTACTCTGCCACTTCCTCCCTCGACCATTCCGCTCGGCTCGAACTTCTGGAAGGTGAATACTTTGACGAAAGCTTCCAACGGTACCCCATGCTGAAGGCCAATTGAAACTGCTATTGCAAACTGGTTCAACATTGCTCTCCATGCCGCACCTTCTTTCGAAGTGACAAGAATAATCTCCCCGAGTCTTCCGTCTGGATATTCACCAGTGATTAGTCGAACGCTATGGCCGCCAATCCTTGCCTTGACATTGTCGCCTTTCTTCTTATCTGGTAGTGCACGCCTTGTTGCAATATAATCCACAAAGGACTTCGCGACCGGAGTGGCAACTTCCTGTGGAACTGGAAGTGCTTCTACGACTTGTTGTACCATTGTAGATACAGACTCATCCTCTTCATCCTCTTCCATGGAGGTTGTATCAACCAGTTGATTCATCAGAGGCTGAGACAGCTTCGAGCAGTCTCGATATACGGCGCAGGCCTTGATCATCGTTTCATGGCTCAAGTCATATGCGGCCCTGATGTCCTCTACAGTGGAGTCTGAGGGCATATTGATTGTCTTTGAGATAGCTCCAGATATGAAAGGCTGTGAAGCGGCCATCATCAGCACGTGAGCCTTCCAGTCGATAGCTCTCTTACCGTACTTCCCACAGGGCGTAGCACAGTCGAAGACAGGAAGGTGCTCATCCTTCAGACCAGGGGAGCCTTCTATCGTGCCTCTTCCGAAAACATGGTCATTAGCCTCATCCACCTCATTCGAAGTGAATCCAAGGTGATCAAGTACGTCGAACCAAGGATCGTCACACTGCTCCTGCGTCATGCCAAGGGATTCTTTGCAGAAATCAATTCCTATTATCGAAGGAGCGAAGGCTCCTCTGATACCAAAAACATCTGCCATACTGGAATTGATTTTGGACACCACTTCTGGAGTAAAACCAAGATCGCCCAGTCTACTTGACGTCAGATTGGGGCACCCAGTTAGATTCATTGTCCCCATAATGTATTCCATTATGCCAGCTATCTTCGGTTTTGAGTATCCAAGACGCTTCAAAGCCGCGGGAACCCCGTTGTTGATTATTCTCATTGATCCGCCACCGGCCAGGGTCTTGTATTGTATCAGAGAGAATTGAGGCTCCACTCCCGTGGTATCCGCTCCCATGACCAGGCCGATAGTACCAGTGGGGGCTATGACAGTAGTCTGAGCGTTTCTATATCCGTGCTCTTCTCCCTCTCTCAGAGCCCTATCCCATGCATCCCTTGCGGCCTCCAGTAGGTCCTTAGGACATTTCTTGGAATTAATTCCCATGGGAGTAACAGTTAGCTCTTCATAGTCCTCAGAGGGAGCATCATAAGCTGCCCTCTTGTGGTTCCTCATAACTCTGAGCATGCTTTCTGAATTCCTATCATAATCAGGGAAAGGCCCCATGAAGGAAGCCATCTCAGCACTAGTAGCGTACGACTCCCCGCACATTATCGATGTCAACGCTCCACATATCGCATATCCTCGCTCATCATCGTAGGGAATTCCCATGTGCATCAGCAAGGAGCCTATGTTACAGTATCCAAGACCAAGAGTTCTGTAGTCATACGAGCCCCTAGCAATATTCTCGGAGGGGAACTGAGCCATGAGTACGCTTACCTCTAGCGTAGCCGTCCATAGCCTAACGCTATGCTTGAAGTCCTCAATCTGGAATTTATGCGTGTCCAAGTCATAGTACTTCAGCAGATTGATACTAGCTAGATTACAGGCAGTATCATCCAAGAACATGTACTCCGAGCAGGGATTCGAACCATTGATTCTCCCTGCCTCGGGGCAGGTATGCCACTCGTTTATGGTCGTATCAAACTGGACACCAGGATCCGCACAGGCCCACGCAGTGTATGCAATTTTATCCCAAAGTTCTCCGGCGTCCAGAGTTTTACACGCCTCTGGGGACCTTCCTTCCTTGGTTGCCTTATCTAACTCTGTTCTCCAGTGTAAATTCCAAGTTTCGCCACTCTTGACAGCATCCATGAATGAGTTCGGCACTCTCACGGAATTGTTACTGTTCTGACCAGATACGGTCATGTAAGCTTCTCCTTGCCAGTCGGTATCGAATACTTCGAAATCGACCCCCTTCCAACCTTGCTTTGCAAGGTCGACTATTCTTTGAATATGGGGCTGAGGAACACAGTCTTTGATTGCATTTACCATGGCTTTCTTCAATCTAGGATTTTTACTCTGCTCGAACCTGTCGTCATCACTATCAGAATCCCAAATCGACTCCATCAAGAAATTTGCATGCTTCTGAAGGATATTACTACCAATCACTAGTGCGGACACCTTTTCTTCTTCACTGCTCTTCCAGTCAATGTACTCTTCGATGTCCGGATGGTCAAGATCCAAGGTGACCATCTTTGCAGCTCTTCTTGTTGTTCCTCCTGATTTTATAGCGCCAGCCGCCCTGTCTCCAATCTTTAGGAATGATAGGAGTCCAGAAGAGCTCCCCCCGCCAGAAAGAGGCTCACCCGCTCCTCTAATCTTGGAGAAGTTAGAGCCGGTACCCGAACCATACTTGAAGAGGAGAGCCTCACGATTCCATAAGCCCATAATGGAGTCCTCTCCTCCTACTAGAGAATCCCCGACAGACTGTATGAAGCAGGCGTGTGGTTGGGGATGCTCGTATGCATTAACAGAGTATTCTAGATCGCCTGTTATTGGGTCGATGTAGGAGTGGCCCTGAGCAGGTCCCTCGATCCCGTACGCCCAATGTAGGCCAGTATTGAACCATTGAGGACTATTGGGTGCCGACCTCTGGCTAGCCACTAAGAAGCACATCTCATCGAAGTACGACCTAGCATCAGCTTCGCTAGCGAAGTACCCATGCTTCCATCCCCAGTAGGTCCAAGTCCCAGCGAGCCTTCGGAAAAGCTCCCTTCCATCTCTCTCACCAGTGTATCTCTCCCCTACATCCAGCGACTCTAGTTTCTCATGATCAGGCTCGCTCCTCTGTAGCCATACTGGAACTCCGTCTTCTGGTACCTTCCGAAGATGGGTCGGAACTCCTGCCTTCCTCAGATACTTCTGTGCTAGGACCTTTCCAGGTACGCCAGAGTAGCCAGATGGTAGCCTCACGCCAGTAATGGAGTCTGCCATAGAACCATCTGGGTTTCTGATTTCCGCATCCATCTCAATCCAATCAAACATCTCGAAAGGATCCTCGCCAGCGGATGTGAAACGTCGTTCGATTACCATGCCTGTCTCGGCATTCTTCTCATTTTTCGAACTCTTGACTTTCTGTTGCATCTTCTCACTTCTCCCGTTATTCAACTCTCTGCATACACGTCCCGCGGCGCAAGGGATTCAGTCTTCTGGATGGGGGGTGTTTAATGATTGGTATACACAACCAACCAGAAGTTTTGGATTAGCTATTTTTTCTAAGCTTGGAAAAACGACGAACTTGATATTTCTCCTACTGCATCTCCAATGTCCAACTCAGAGTTGCACCAGATCTAGTAATCATTATTCCAACGCTACAATACTTCTCATGACTCTGCTCGATAAGTCTTCGAACCAGCTTCTCAGGAACATCTCCCTTTACTATATATTTCATATTTACAGATGTGAAAACCCGAGGCCTCTCATCCGATCTAACAGAGTCAATCTCTACTGTTGCGCACTCGACATTATCTGACCTATCCTTCAGCCCGGCTATCACATCAATTAGCGAGCAAGCAGCATGGGAGTGAAGCACCATCTCCATCGGACTGGGACTTGTATCGCCGTATATTCCGAATACCTTGCCTTTGGAGGTTGTACCGACATAGCCCTCCTCCTCTGTCCATCGCACTTCCCCGTTCATGGCCACCACTCAGAGTCATCCCACTTCAAGGGTTGGCTTCATGAATGTCCCTATGGTCGGAGATATGAGAAATATGACGCAGGACTCCACCATCCAACTCTCTGAAGGTCACTTGAAGGCTCCTGATAACCCAATTATTCACTACATCGAAGGAGATGGGATAGGGATAGATATCACTCCAGTAATGATCAAAGTTGTAGATCAGGCGGTCTCTAAGGCATATGGCGGATCCAGAGAGATACAATGGTCCGAGGTGTTAGCAGGTCAGAAGGCCTTTGATACGACTGGTGAATGGCTACCGGAGGAGACTCTTGAGGCTATGAGAAACGGATTGGTCTCCATCAAAGGACCGCTTACTACTCCAGTAGGAGGCGGGATCCGAAGCCTCAATGTCGCATTACGTCAGAAATTAGACCTATTCGCATGTGTCAGGCCTGTACGGTGGTTCGATGGAACTCCAAGCCCAGTAAGGGACCCAGGGGCAGTAGATATGATAATCTTCAGGGAGAACAGCGAGGACGTATATGCTGGAATAGAATGGGAGGCAGGTACTCCCGAGGTCCAGAAGGTAATTCGGTTTCTTCAGGACGAGATGGGCGTTGAAAAGATTAGATTTCCAGAAACCTCAGGAATAGGAATCAAGCCTATTAGCTCAGAGGGAACTGGCAGGATAGTTCGCGCCGCCATTAGATACGCTATTGAAAATGACAAAGACTCTGTAACTCTGGTTCACAAGGGCAACATCATGAAGTTCACAGAGGGGGGCTTCAGAGATTGGGGATATCAGCTAGCTCGTGACGAGTTCGGCGCCGAGCTACTAGATGGAGGGCCATGGTGCTCTCTAGAGAACCCAAATACCGGCAGGACCATCATAATCAAGGATGTTATTGCGGATGCAATGTTGCAACAGGTTCTCACACGGCCCAGGGAGTACGGCGTCCTTGCAACCATGAATCTGAACGGGGACTACATCTCTGATGCTCTCGCCGCACAGGTTGGGGGAATCGGAATAGCCCCGGGCGCGAACATAAATTATGATACTGGAATAGCAATTTTTGAGGCTACTCACGGTACTGCGCCCAAGTATACAGGCCAGGACAAGGTAAACCCCGGAAGCCTAATCCTCTCGGCTGAGATGATGCTTCGACACATGGGCTGGGGAGAAGCTGCTGATTTGATTATCAAAGGCATGGAAGGAGCTATTTCAGCTGGAACAGTGACCTATGATTTCGAGAGACTCATGGAAGGTGCAACACTACTCTCCTGCTCTGCCTTTGGAGATGCTCTAATCTCTCATATGTGAGACGGTACAATGAGGGCCATGAGTGAGGAAGAAATCCTAGAGCTCAGAAATAGAATTCTTTCTATGGCCAGAAAGGCCGAGGCAGAGAAAGATCCACTAGGTTGGTTCGAAGATCTCTACGAGTCATCAGACGGGGACGAGTCTATGATTCCGTGGTCAAGCGGGGAGCCAAACCAATTCTTGATTGATTGGATGAGATCTATCTCGCCCAATGGAAAGGCACTAGTTGTTGGCTCCGGACTTGGAGAAGACGCCGCTCATCTGGCTAAAATTGGATGGGATGTGACAGCTTTCGATCTATCTCCAACAGCGATTGAGTGGTCTTCAAATATCTATGATTATCTAGGTATCCATTGGAGAGTCGAGAACCTTCTCGATCTTCCAGATGAATGGGTGGGTCACTGGGATCTAGTAGTTGAGGTTCATATTCTACAAGCAATACCCGAAGGAATCAGAAATCCCGCCTCGAAGAAGCTTGCACCTCTGTTAGCACCAGGAGGGAAACTAATCTGCATAGGTCGCTACGAATCTTCAAACGAGTATTCAGAGGGCCCACCTTGGCCATTGGCAGAGCCTTTCATACATTCAATCGGCGAAGGCCTAAATCAAATCCACTTCGAAGTCAAAAGTCTAGACCAGGACGAGGCTGGACTTCTCAGGTATATCTCTGTCTGGAATCGTCAAGTCTAGATTACATAGTTTAGTAAAATAAACTCGGTGTAGTAAAAATTACCTGCAGTTTTAATTAATCCAGCCACTTATGGATGATTATGCCCGCAGTGATAGCCGGATATGCCAGATCCCCCTTCACCCCATCGAAGAGGGGCGCCCTAGCCAGAACGAGACCTGATGATATAGCCGCGACAGTGGTTAACGGACTGATCAGAGAAACCGGTGTAGACCCCTCGTTAATTGAGGATCTAATCGTAGGTACGGCTTTCCCAGAAGCCGAACAAGGTTTCAACGTAGCCAGGATGATAACTTTCTTGACGGATCTCCCCGAAACAGTCCCCGGGGTTACCATTAATCGCTTCTGTGGCTCATCAATGCAGGCAATTCATGATGCCGTGGGCAGAGTATCCATGGGCGCAGGAGACGCGTTCATAGCAGGAGGAATAGAGTCTATGACACGGATTCCAATGACAGGATACAATCCCATGCCTAACCCAAGGCTAGGTTCTGAATATCCTGAAGCATTCACCTCCATGGGGATCACAGCCGAGAATCTTGCAGTGAAATATGGTATCACTAGGGAGAGTCAGGAAGAGTTTGCTGTCCAGAGCCAGTCTAAGGCCTCCAAGGCATCAGAAAGCGGGGCACTATCCGAAGAGATCGTTCCCATAGAAACAGAATCCGGTACTGTATCTGAAGACGGATGCATAAGGCCAGGTACGGATGCTACTACTCTCGCAGGCCTCCGGCCTGCTTTTCTGTCAGAAGGAACTGTGACAGCCGGCACCTCATCTCCTCTTACTGATGGAGCGGCGTTCGTTCTAGTGTGCTCTGAAGAGTTTGCAGAGAAGAACGGACTGAAGCCACTGGCCAGGATAGTAAGTACTGCTGTTACTGGATGCGCTCCTGAAATTATGGGAATAGGCCCGGTAGAAGCTACCAAGAAAGCACTATCGAGAGCAGGACTCACTGTAGAGGAACTCGGCATAGTCGAATTGAACGAGGCATTCGCGGCACAGTCGTTGGCTGTAATCGAGGAACTTGGACTCGATCCTCAGAAAGTCAATATCGAGGGAGGGGCGATAGCACTCGGTCATCCATTGGGTGCTAGTGGGGCCAGAATAACTGGTAAGGCTGCTCAGCTGATGAGCAAGAATGATGCAAAGCACGCACTAGCTACAATGTGCGTAGGCGGGGGCCAAGGAATTGCCACCGTTTTAGAAAGAATCTAGGTGATAGTATGTCAAGAACGATCGAGAAGGTTGCCGTCATCGGTAGTGGAGTAATGGGGGCTGGAATAGCAGCCCATTGCGCGAACGCTGGTTGCGAGGTGCTTCTTCTTGATATCGTACCCAAGGATGATCAGGATAGGAGTGCACTGGCCCGGAATGCCATCCAAATGATGCACAAGGCAAACCCAGAGATGCTCATGCACAAGCGAAACGCCAAGAGAATAAAACCTGGAAACATAGAGGACGATCTAGAACAGCTGAAGGACTTCGATTGGGTAGTAGAAGTGATTATCGAGAATCTCGAAATTAAGAGAAACCTATATTCAAAACTATCAAAACATATTGGCCCAAACACAATTCTCTCATCGAATACATCTACTCTACCGAGATCCGAATTGATTGCCGAACTTCCACCCGGGGTCGCATCCAGATTCCTCATTACTCACTTTTTCAATCCTCCACGATATCTTCCCCTATTGGAGGTAGTTACCTCTCCAGAGGTCGGCGAAGATATTGTTCAGAGATTCTGTACGTTCGCAGATTTGAAACTAGGAAAGAGAGTGACAATGTGTAATGATAGGCCAGGTTTCATTGGTAACCGTCTGGGTATTTATTTTATTCAGAGGGCTTTCAAAGCGACACTTGATCACGGTCTATCAGTAGAACAAGCAGACGCTATGCTAGGCCGACCAATAGGCCTCCCCAAGACAGCCGTCTTCGCACTAATGGATTTAGTCGGCATAGATCTAATCCCACATGTTACCCAGAGCCTACTCTCCCATCTTCCCGCTGAAGACCCCTTCCACCAAATAGCTGGAGCGGGTGAAGACATAGTCCTTTCAATGATCGAAGAAGGATACACCGGCAGAAAGGGAAAGGGAGGATTCTATCGTCTAAATAGAGAAGCAGGTAAGAAGGTGAAGGAAGCCAGAGACCTAGCCACAGGCGAGTATCGAAAAGCCAACCGAAGAGCCGGATTCCCGTCAGCCAAGATGGGGAAGAGAGGAATTTCTTCTCTCATTGATTGTGATGATGAGGGTGCGAGATTTGTTACGGAAGTCCTACTCGACTCACTTTCATATGCCGCTTACATAGTACCTGACGTAAGCGATGATATCTATTCTATTGATGGCGCTATGAAGGTAGGATATAACTGGAAGAAAGGACCATTCGAGATGATGGACTCAATAGGGGCATCATCCATGGTTGAAAGACTCCAAGCCAGTGGGAGAGAAGTTCCAAGCTTCCTTTCCTTAGCTGCCGAGAAAGGATCATTCTATGGTCTTGAGGACGGCGAGATTACCAGGCTATCTCCATCCGGTGAGATGGTTCTGATAGACCGTCCAGAGGAGACCCTTAATGTCGCTGATTTGAGAAGAAGAAGCAGTCCTCTCAAGAGGAATGGATCCGCCAGTATCTGGGACGTCGGAGACGGAGTTCTTCTGGTCGAGTATCATACCAAGATGAATGCGATGGACCCAATGAACATGGAGATGCTACTCAACGCTGTCGATTTAGCAGAATCCGGTGATTACAAAGGAATAGTTATTGGAAACGATGCTACGAATTTTTGTGCGGGAGCGAATCTTGGACTTGCACTATTCGCCGCCAACCTAGCAGCTTGGAAAGATCTTGAGGACTTCATCGGGCTAGGCCAAGACACGTATCAAACTCTGAAGTACTGCGAAGTTCCAGTTGTAGCGGCATCTGCCGGTCTATGTCTGGGAGGGGGCGCAGAGGTATTGATGCATTGTGATGCGATACAGGCACATAGTGAGTCGTACGTCGGCCTCGTGGAGGTAGGGGTTGGTATTATCCCAGCATGGGGGGGATGCAAGGAGCTCCTTGGTAGATTGATGGATTTCGAACTGGTAACTAACGGCCCTATGGGAGCAGTTATGAAAGCCTTCGAAACCATTGGTACAGCGCAGGTAGCCAAATCAGCTGAACAGGCCAGATCAATGGGATTCCTAGGTCCCAACGATGGTATAACCATGAACAGGGACAGGCTAATTGCCGATGCCAAAAGAAAAGTAATCCAACTCTCCGAGAATTATTTTCCTCCAGAGCCAAGGACTTACGAGCTTCCGGGGCCTACTGGAATGGCAGCACTAAATCTAGCACTAAATGATCTGGCTCTATCGGGGCAAGCAACCCCTCACGACGTAGTGGTGGCTACTTCTCTGGCAAAGATACTGACTGGAGGAGATACGGATATAACCTCTATAATTGAGGAAGAAGATATTCTATCCATGGAGAAGGAAGCAATAGCTAAACTGGCGAGGGACACCAACACACTAGACAGAATGCAACATATGCTGGAGACAGGAAAACCATTGAGGAATTGAGGTGAGAATATGGTAGAATACAATGCACCGATCAGAGATTATGACTTTCTATTCAATGAGATGTTCGATGCCATTCCAATAGCTCAGAGATTGGGATATGATTTCGATTCAGACTTTCTTTCAATGCTCACAGAGGGATGGGCCGACCACGCAAAGGA
Source organism: Euryarchaeota archaeon UBA121 (assembly GCA_002499865.1). GTDB lineage: Archaea > Thermoplasmatota > Poseidoniia > Poseidoniales > Thalassarchaeaceae > MGIIb-O5. The sequence goes on from DANL01000046.1 coordinate 10,631, forward strand.
GGTATGGCTCCCGATCAATCAGCTTGGGGATAGAGAGGGATTGAAATTCAATGAGGGCCGTATTTCTATGCCTCCAGAGTTCAAGTCTGCTTACAATAGTAGTAGGGAGGGAGGATGGCTTTCCGCCGCATGCAAGCCTGAGCACGGAGGCATGGGCGTTCCAGTATTCTTCCAAGCTGTAACATGGGCTGAAATTGGAACCTCCACCAACATGGCAATGAGTGTTCTACCAGCATTGACTTTGGGTGTTTATGACGTTCTCATAGAGCACGGCGAAAAAGCCCTTGTAGACTACTTTGCAACCCATCTTGCATCAGGAGAATGGTCTGGCACCATGTGCCTTACTGAACCTCATGCAGGGACAGACCTGGGGATAATATCAACTAAGGCAATCCCACAGGACGACGGAACATACAGAGTTACAGGAACCAAGATTTTCATCACATACGGTGAACACGATATGACAGATAACATAGTGCATCTAGTATTAGCAAAGACGCCCGGAGCTCCAGAGGGAACCAAGGGAATCTCTCTGTTTCTAGTACCCAAGTTTCTTCCATCTGACTGGGAATCGGGTGAGTTAGTAGGTATCTCCCATGAATTATGTGCAGACGATAACGGTGTATCCTGCTCAGGTAGTGAGGAGAAGATGGGTATCCACGCTTCTCCAACATGCGTTATGAATTTCGATGACAGCGTAGGTTGGAGGGTAGGAGAACTCAATACGGGTATGGCACTAATGTTCCAGATGATGAACCAAGAACGACTTGCCACAGGCATGATGGGTCTAGGATTAGCTGAGATAGCATATCAGAACTCGTTAGCATGGGCTAAAGACAGGCGTCAGGGAAGGGATCTCAAAGGACCTCAGGATCCTAACGAGGAAGCTGACAATATTTTGGTCCATCCCGATGTTCGGAGGATGCTCCTTGAAGCTAAAGTGAATAATGAAGGTTGTAGGGCTCTAGCGGCGTGGACTGGTATTCTACTCGATCAAATGCATAGCGACGATCTCGAGGAAGCGGAATTAGCAACAGCATTAGTGGCATTATTCACACCCATCGTCAAGGCTCATTTCACTGATGTAGCATGTGAAACAGCTAGTACATGCATGCAAGTGATGGGAGGGGCTGGATACTGTACTGAATACGGGGTAGAGCAATTTTACAGAGATGTTAGGATTTCCAAGATATGGGAGGGCACAAATGGAATCCAAGCACTCGATCTAGCAGGTAGAAAAATAACTCAGAATATGGGTAAGAACCTACGGTACTTGATGTGGCCACTCACCGAGTTTATTGAAGAGAATAGAGATATTCCAGACATGTCTGAGTTCAACAAACCATTGCATCAAGGAGTTCGCGGGCTTCAACAACTAACACTACTGATGATTGCAGAAGGCCAAGCTAATCCTCATTTCTTAGCGTCAGGAGCAACAGATTATTGCCGATACTTTGGAAATGTTCTACTGGCTTACATGTGGGCTAAGATGGCAAAGATTTCCATCGAAAAGATAGGAGACCCATTCTATGACGCTAAACTCGCCAGTGCCAGGTTCTTCTTCAAGAGAATATTCCCAGAGACCGTAAGCCTAGCCGCAAAAATCCAATCTGGCCATAAGACAGTCATGGAATTCCCAACGGAGATGTTCTGATGGGCGGAAAAGCCGGCCAAGCCCTCAAGATTAAATTCAAGAGGGCGTCAAAGCGAGTTTGGGAACTAAGCGAGAGGCCATCTAATAATCAGCTCCTCGAGCTATACGCTCTTTTCAAGCAGGCCACAGAAGGAGACTGTCAAGGGAAGGCTAGAGGAGGACTCAAAGATAGAGCTAAATGGAAATCTTGGAATGCAATCAATGGAATGTCTGAATCAGATGCCATGGAAAGATACTGCTCTATTGTTGATCAATTAGCAGGATAATGAGGTGGTTAGGTGCCAATAGACGACACTAAACTTTCAAGCGAGTACAGAAATCTAAGAGGAAGTGTCAAGTTTAGATTTTTTACAACTATGACAATGCCAGCAGCCCGGTTCGCAGGTCTACGACTGGACGAAATAGATGACAAAATATGTACTACATCTCTGCCGGGTGGGTGGAGGACACAGAATCCTTTCAAGACGATGTATTGGGCAGTACAAGGAATGGGCGCAGAACTAGCGACCGGAGCCGTTCCATTCGCTATATCCAAATCGATGTCCGAGAAGCTAAGAATGTTCGTTGTTGGGACCGATGCAAAATTCATCAAGAGGGCCAAGGGGAGAATAACATTCACATGCGATGAAGTGATGAAAGCCCGTGAAGCCATAGAAGAGAGTATGAAATCAGGCAAACCGGTTGAGGTTGATTTGATTTCTATTGGAAGGGATAAAACAGGAGAAATAGTATCAGAATGGATTTTCAAATGGAATTTTCTGGTATTAGGCAGGTCGTGAAGAAATGATTAGTACAAGGTTGACAGAAGACGCCGGAATCGAGTACCCAATCATCTGTGGGGCCATGTATCCATGTTCTAACCCTGAACTAGTCGCCGCCGCTTCCGAGGGAGGAGGAATCGCAATAGTACAACCAGTATCCCTGACTATGGTGCACGGTTACAACAAGCCAGACACCAAAGAGGGACTGAGGTCAGCTATTCGTCATATCAGGACCATGACAAGTAATCCCATAGGATTCAACGCACTAATAGAAAAAGGCAGTGAAAAGTATCTTCGGAGAATGTCTGAATGGATCGACATAGCTCTGGAAGAAGGAATAAGATTCTTTGTCACATCTCTGGGAAAACCCGATTGGGTTTGTGATAGAGTTCATGCAAAAGGAGGTGTTGTATATCACGATGTAACTAACAGAACGCACGCAATAAAGGGAATTGATTGTGGTGTAGATGGTTTGATTTGTGTTAATAACAGGGCAGGAGGACATCTAGGTGACCTTTCAATGGAGCAGATGTATGAGGATCTATCAGATCTTGGTGTTCCACTTATCTGCGCCGGTGGAATTGGGAGTGAAAAGGAACTCATCGCGGCCATGGAGACGGGATACGATGGAGTACAGATGGGCACGAGATTTATTGCTACACACGAATGTACAACTCCACAGGATTACAAAGACGCCATAGTCAATGCGAAAGAGGAAGACATCACATGGACAACAAAACTTACTGGTGTCCCTATTGCAGTCATAGAAACAAAAGGCTCCAAGAAGCATAGTAATTGGCTTATCAGAAGACTTCTAAAGAGTAGATTCAAACATCGAGTCAGGGTACTGATAACAGGTATCTCGTTCTGGAGAATGAGGTCATTAGCCAGGGGAAAGAAATCTTCATCGAAAGATCTGTGGTCTGCTGGAAAAAGTGTTGAGACAGTAGATGAGATAGGTTCGGCAACATCAATCATGAGGAGACTTGGGCGTTCTCTGGAATCAAAAAATGATTGATCAAGAGTCCAAGTATGCCAGCTTGTTGAGCTGTTGAAGGTCACCAATTACACCAAATCCAAACTCTTCTTCCAACGCTCTCGAGACCAGTTTGAAGTCGGAGTCTCTAGTTGCAACAACAACACTTCCTACGCCCACGGAGAAAGAATCGGCAATAATTGCGGCACTCTTCATTATATCACAATCGCCTTTCTCTGGGTAAATTGCTTCTCCATCTATCTCTGTTCTTGCAGGGATATCTTCCTTGTGCTCTCTCTTATGCTGGTCTACCACTCTGAAAATCTCTCTATGATTGGTCAGGAAAACTTCTAGGTCGATCTCATTGGAGATACTCTCCAAACCACTTCCATCCCAGTTGTTGAAGATTGAAACGATAGAAGATACCCTCTCTTGTAGAAACTTCTCAGAGACAATCTTGTCCCATGACGACCTTTCAATATACACGTTTTCAAATAATTCCAGAACGATATCTGGAGATTTGACACGATTCATGAACTCTCCCATCGCGGCCGTGGGAATGTTCAGTAGCACGCGCTCTTCCTTAGCAAGGGATCTCAACTTCCAGTGAAATGCCCTCTGCATCGTCCAATCAAAACTGCCAAGACTATCTGGAGATAATTCTCTTAGTAAATCATCCTTGAGAGCATCTATCAGAATATTCGTATCCACCAATACCAAAGGCTTCAGACCCAAGCTACCAAGAGTCTTTCTTTCTCTAACTGAAATCTTTCCTGACTGTCTTGTAAATAGATTTCTCTGAGTATTCTGCAGAATTTTCTTTTCTTTACCTTCGAACTCTCCAGATTTCAAAGCTCTCTCAAACATCCTAAGTGCTCTAATAGGACTCATTTCAGCAACCTGTTCAATAATAGTAACAATTGAAAAGGTATTTTTCTCCTTGGATCTCATTTCAGAATCAAATCTTCTCTCAAGATCAGATCTCCTAGATTGAGATGAATGACTCATCTTCATTATCGCAGCCATTACCCTGCCCTGGAAAGGATCTATTGGAAGCCCATGCTCCACTGGATACATTTTGATCGACTCCAGAGACTCGATGATAGAGGCACTATCTTCATCGCCATCCCTGCGACGATGCTCGTTGCTTACATGATCTATAACTCTCGATGTAGCTCCCAACTGATTCTTTTCTGTGTAATCTTTACAGACATTGAGATACATTTTGAATCTGTTTGTTACTGAGGCCGAGAGAGTGGGATATGCATCAATAAGAGAAACTGCCTCCTTCCATCCTCCTCCATGTGCGAACGAAATCAGAGACCATCGTAGAAATATTGCAGATCTTTCAATATCTATTTCCATCAGCTTAGAAGCCGCATCTTTGTACGCCCATGCCGACCCAATCAAATCACCACTCCTTTCTAGCAGGGCCGCCTTAACAATCTGACATTCGGGACTTTTACTATCATTCTCCCTATACCAGGTTTCCAATGACTCAATACCTACAGAGTGTTCGAAAACTAGGTCAGAGGCGAACCTTATTGTTCTCATAGAAACGCTCTCCGATGAAATCACTGATTCAAGAGAGGATATAGCTTGGTCCCTAGTGGGACCCTCTCCATTCTGGAGATTTACAGCCGCCCTATTGAGAATCAGTGCATTTATGACTGCCTCGAAAAGCCTCCTCTCCAATATTGTCAAATCGGCATCATTAACTGAATTAACTAACTTCTCTATTCTTACTTCCTTAACTATTCCATCTCCTTCTGGCCCCAGAGCCATCCTAACCTCTTTCAGGGTCTTAAGTCCTTCAGAATCTAACTTATCATGAACCGCCTCAAGATTACTGCTTATTCCATCAAGGAGAGAAATCAGTCCCACACACACCTCAGAAAGCACCCCATCTCTATCCGCCCCTTCTATTGATGCAAGAGCTACTCTTCTTGCTTCCAACAATTTGGATGAAATCCCTACAGAGTCTTTTGCAGTAATCAAGTGCCACGACAACATGACACGAAATGGATACGCTCTCTGTAACGAAACCTCCTCAATTAGCATGTCTGTTAGTCCCTTTATTTCTGCTGACATTGTAAACGACGATATGATCTCATCAGTATACCTGATTTGATCTATTTTGGATAGAATACTAGCTGCCATTGTCCTAACTTGAGATGGAGAATTAGGATGAGTAAGAGCCAATCTGAGGCACTCTTCATTGAGTTCCGGCAGGCCAGAAACTATGGAATCATTTGAAATTCCCGTAGAATCACTTGATACCATAGTCAAGCATACCTTCAGGCCTCTGAAATCAGCTACTGCCTTACCTTCAATGTAACTCAGAGCAGTAGAGAAATCTCCAGATTCAACGAGTCCTTCTGATGCTATCCAAGCTAACCTAGATGGAACGCTTCTACCACTCTCTCCGATTATGGAAACTCCCTCCATTGCCAATTCAAGAGACATTTCCGTAGGATAAAGATCCACTCTCAACCAGCCTTCTATTTTGATTGCAGAAGATAACTCATCCTCCTCTTTCCTTTCGACAGTCAGGCTCCAGTCACAATCCTCTCCCTCTCTCAGAGAAATTAGAATACTAAGATCCCTAGCTACTTCAGCACAGTCTCCTTCGATACGTTCTAACACTCCTCTGGCCCTATCAGATTGAGCTGCAGCCAACAACAGCCCCTCAAGTAGCATTGCATCTCCTTCCAAGCCAGTCAACGAAGGAGACATCCAATCTTCCCAAAGATTACGACGAGGATTTTTCCTCAAATCTTTCTCAATCTTCTGAATAACTTTCATTTGTGACGCTGAAAGTTTGAACGGAGCAACCAAATTCAACCAACTTCTGAGTGATTCATTATGAGAATAGTCGATCCTTGATCCGAATATCCATGGGTCTCTTTCTCCAAAAATAGATTCAGGCTCCACAATCGGGAAAAGCCCCAGCTCTGCTAGAAGAGGGGATTCTCTGGCAAGTCTCTCCCAAACGGGATGAATTCCATTTCTACACTCCTGTCTTATCACATCCATCTCTTGATCCCAAGAAGCCTTCCACTCATCTTTACCAAGCCTATTTTTTTGTGCTATGAGTATAGCAAGCCTGTATCCACAGGAATGACTACTGGAGATAGCATCCTCTGGTGAAGCGAGTTTGTCGGAAGTCGTAGTAATCTTTCCACGGCCACCTCTTCTTCCAACTCTACGTGAGCGACTCTTCTTCATATTGTCAACAGAGCCCACCATATCAACGGCCTCCTTACTAGCGGCAATCAAAGCAAGAGCCTTCCAGCTCGGATCTTGCAGTAATGACCATGAAGGGGCATTTGTAAGCTTCTTTCTCCTTGTTGCTTCATGGTCACCAGATCTACTTAGTAATTCTAAACAGTCCAGAAGGTACTCCTCCATAGCACAACCCTGACTCTCGGCCTATGCGCTCTGTACATCAACACATCGCCTTAGTAATCTACGTGTCAGTAGAGGAAATAAGCAATCACGCCTCGGGTGATACATGGATTTAATCAGAGTGGCAATTCTGATGATTCATCCAACACTGGCTCTCGCTTTGATATGGGCATTCATGAAACAAAGGTCTTGGAGGAGAGAAAGAGAGATACTACGAGGCCATGAAAGAACCTCATCTCTGAATGAACATGAAAAGTCAGGAAATAGAATGATGGCATACCTGATTTTTGTTATCCTGGTCGCATTTATCGCACAGATCGTCGAGGCAATCATCTCTGGTCAAACCAACGAAGAAGCACTAAACCAACTCATTCCCGACCATTATCATGGCTGGGCTGGAATTCTGGCTCTTTTACTCATGGGATCCCTATGGTATCTGGGCAGAAAGACCAGCTCATTGAGAAGAGAAGGAGAAAATGCTACAAAAACTCGAGACTTACATGGAAGATTAGGTGATGTAATGGCCGTTTTGGTAATCATCCATGCATTCCTAGGATTCTTATACCTACTTCAGATAATTTGACTATCTCTTACCAGGCTTCCAGAATTGAAGCGGAAGAGGCAACTCTTCTTTCATTGCTCTGAAAGCTAAATGATCAGCACGCTCATTCCACCTGTGCCCTTCATGAGCTCTTACATGCTCTGTTGTAATGACAAAAGAGGCGCCCACCTCTTCCCAAAGTGAACGAACTCTAGTCGCCAGCTCCTTGTTGGCCTTAGCCTTCCATTTTCCGGACCCTATGTTCATTGCATACTCAGAATCCCCTCTGATCACTATCTTGCCCGAATCATGATTCTTGAGAATCCAGATAAGAGAGTGAGCGAAGGCACTCAACTCAGCAGTATTGTTTGAACCAACACTAGCTCCGATGTACCTTTCATCAAGTGGGTTTGTGACCACCAACCCACTCTTCTCGTTAACAATCTCTCCGTGGCCCCTGCCTATTCCATTATCCCCGTTCACTACACAGAAACCCCATCCCGCAGGAGTCTCAGAGGTTACATTCCTATTCTCGCCACACGAACCATCGAAGTAGATGTAAGTGGACGAGTTACTCATCTTCATTCCTCTATGAGACCACGATATGTAGTCCCATCTAGCAAAGACGCAAGCTCGGAAGCATCAGAAATAGACATTTTACAAATCCAACCCCCTCCATAAGGGTCTTCATTGATCAGCTCAGGAGAGTCCTCTAAAACATCATTGATTCCGATAACTTCTCCACTTATTGGAGCATAAATCTCACTAACTGACTTTACAGACTCCACACTAGCGAATGACTCCATCGAATCAACAACGGCACCCATTTCAGGTAGCTCTACCCATACAACATCAGTAAGGGCGTTCTGCGCATAGTCAGTTACACCTATGACTACGGAATCCCCCTCGACCCTAATCCACTCGTGCTCCTTGGTATATCTTAGCTCATCAGGTACCTCGCTCACTCTCTCACCTGACCTCACGAGGGCGACCTAACAGTCAATCTTTCGTTTCTGCCTACTCCTCTTCTAGGCTTCTTTCTAAGTGTACTTTCTCTAATTCTGCCCATGCTCCACCCATTTTTTCGACACCCGCTTCGTCTTGCTCTCGTTTCAGTCTGGATATCATTTCATCCTCGGATTCTCTACTAATCCAAGAGTCAAGAAAGAAACCCCCATGCTCTCTGCCGTCAGCTCTCCTCATTGCTAAAAGCATCAACCCACAAACGGCCGCCAATACAGGGAAAGCAAACGATCTATTGTCTTCATTTGAAACATCCTCATCTAGGATGATGAGGCTACCATCACCAATGGATATTGAGGTGAGAAAAACCATGGATATCAGTACACCTAGCAAGACCCTCCTGAGTCGGATAGAGGGGGAGCTCATGATAATCAACAAGGGGTTCAGCGAATCAACTTCTCCATCTCAATAGTCCTGTTGGATTAGTTTCAGTATCTTATAGGGTAGGAGCGCTCTGTTAACAGGAGTGACTTCTAGAATACGTCCATCATCCCTCCTCCTAATATCTTGGAGTAGTGGATGACGACTCTTTTTATGAAGGGTCAGAAGGGTAGGCATGTCATACTTTAGTGCCTCACGAACCGCGGATACGAAACCCTCGCTTTCTACAGTAAATTTCCCAACTTCATCGATCACCAAGTATTGACAATTACCAATGGCATTCAGAATCGCTGGAACACCAACCCTATCAATTTCACTGGGGTTAATACCGTATCCGAGTACCCTATGACGCGAGTCAATCTCCTTGTGAGCCATTATCCCCCTCTCACCGGTTGCGATATCGACGCAAGCGTAACCAACCCTCTCACCATTCTCAATTATTGCCTCTGATCTCATGCCTGCAATTACCGGAATTCCGACAGACCCAGAACCCTCTTCTTCGATCATCTTGACAACCTTATCGAGAACTGCTGACTTACCCGATCTAGGTAGTCCAGTTATTCCAATCTTAGGATTGATGCCCATTAGCTCCACTCACCCTTAACACACATGCGTGATAGTACGACTAGTGTAGGATAAGTAATGATAATAGTCTATTCGGTTAATTATGTCTATTTCTTCCCCACAACGGAAATCTATTTCCGTTTTATTGATAGTCGTGCTTCAACTATATTGAAAACGACAACTCGTCTTCCGGAACAGGGAAAGGAAGGCTTTCGATCTCATAGTAGCTCACGTTATTATTGGCCCCCCATGCTCTTGACCAAATCTCCAAGTCTTCAGAATTCAAGACCTTACAGAGCCACTCCAAACCAACAACTAGCGAACCCCCTCCCTTCCCAGTCAAAGAACCGATTATATCCTCTGAGAACTCAAGATAGTTCACTGAGTTACTCAAGACGCAACCTTCAGGAATAACCGCCCATTGAAGACGACGATTATTGGTTGATCCTAGTATGGCCTGACATGCAATCCTAGGGCCAGACGGAGAGTTACTATCTCCATTCCAAGATGAGTTAGATCTCTGAATTGCACCCTCCACAACATCATTATCGAATGCTGGATGATGCAGGCAAACTTTACCGTCTATTACCACGAAGTGAGCATTCCGAATGAAAGGTATTTCTGAATTACCCTCCGACCAGTCTTCAATATATTCTGACCATGCACTCTGGTCGATTTCACCGACCCTTACTCTAACAGAATTTCCATCTGGATTCAGCCAGCTACCCTCTTCCGACAACCTGGGTTTATCCGCCAATCTACCAATCGCCTCGATAACTTTCTTCCTATCGAATGAATCTATTGGCATCCTCGGAACTGCCCAAGTAGCATCAGTCCAAGAAGACCATGAACCTCTTTCCAGGTCTAGAGAGGGCGAAGGCCTTGAGAGGCCCACCTCGGGAGAAATATCATTCGCGCTTAAAGGACCATAGCTTACCATCTTCTCAGTCTTACCGCCTACAGTCAGTCCCAGCACCGCTACTCCATGGGATATTCCGGGGAAAACCCTGTTTGGATCAGGGAATGACCAAGTTGAGAACCACTCATTGTTTTCAACCAGTAGCTTTCTCAGGGGTGCACTACTTCTCTCCCTCAGAATGGAATCTGGAACGATTATTCTAATCCTGCCCTCTTCGCCTACGAGTTGCACAGATCTCTCGAGAAATAATCTATACATGTTCACATTTCCACGAAGTGCAGAAAATCTCAGACTACCATCATACTCTCTTGCTTCCCTCAACTTACTGGAAAGGTCTCTACGAAGCCGGCCTCCCTCCTCATGACCTCTGAATCTATCCTTTATCCTAATCCAAGGAGGTCTACTAATCAGTAGCTTGGGCCTCTCATTCCATGGCCACTCGCTGAGAAGGGGATCACCTTCGAGGACATTGCTTTCAAGAATCATTTCAGCCTCAGCACGACCAATCATCTGACTTCTGCTATCTCCTGATAGATCGACTAATCCAGCCTTCCCTAGTGTGATGAGTATTCTCCTTCTAGCCGCTTCAACGGCAAGCCTCGAGAAACCCACCAGTTGCAAACCCTCTAGCAATCTCAAAGTATCAGAACACCTCTTCTCATCAGAAAGAAGCTCTATTCTCTGTGCGTGGAGTCTTATTAGTTGTGAGACAACTAATCCCGCGCCACAACTAGGATCAGCGAAAGGCAGAGGGATTCCAGAGCTAGTCTTCTCCGAGCTGTCAGAATAGTCATCTTCCCCTAAGGACGACGAGGCTTCATTGTTCAATCTCTGGGCATAGTCTCTGAACGCAGGCGGAATAGCAGACAGAGACAGGATCGGAGGAGACTCTTTCTTCTTACTGCGACCTCCACTGGCAAGCTCGTCTGCTAGAACCGATCCAACAAGCCTAGCAGGAGTTGAGTAAGCCCCCTTAGGGGAACGCCCGTCTTCTACGGCTTCAAATCTTGATAGTAGCTTTTCCAAAACCACACCGGGGTCAGTCAGCAGACCAGCAGGAAGGGTCGGCCATGTAGGAGGGAGAGATGCAGCAATTGGCGTTCCTGAAATTACAGAAGACTCCCAGAAATCCAGCCAACATCCGATTTGCTTCGCTCTATCAGGACAGGCCTGATCTAGCCTTGCATACCAACCTGCAGCTTCACTAACCATTGTATCACTAACCGGAAATCATCAACCTTTTTTGAAAGGTTGTATATCAGTCAATAAAATTGCTTATCAACTGAGAGAAAAAGAATCTTCTTCAATCTCGATAATAAGCTCACTCTGAAGGAGCCAAGCTATTGCTTCGTCAAGATCATCTACTCTAATCCCAAGAGGTATAAGATTGCTCATCAAAGAGTCGAAATGGACAGGAGCGGGTCCTTCTAGTGAGCGGAGCTCCAGCAATCCTAGGACATGCTCTGCAACAATGGCCAGCAATGGGTCGTCTCCAACATCGAAAGATCCGAAATGTACCGCAGGCTCCCCTTCCTGACTCGTTTCAGAATCTCTTTCTGTTGATTTACTGCTTATCTCGTAAACATCAAAGAGATTTTTCTGATGTGGGTCCTCAATCCCCGTGCCAACCACTTCTCGTTGTCTTTTCAGCCTCTTTACTAAAGTCTCTATTCTGTGAAGACGTTGCTCTAATCTCAACCTCTCCCTTCCCAGATGACTCTCTACTAACTCCAGCTCTTCCAACGCTCTTTCATCCAGCCAGGAAGATAAATTCCAAGAAGGATCCAACCTCAGCATAGTCTCCCAGAGCCTAGCTACAGATTCTGGGAGTGTTCTAACGTCTATCCGTGGACTTTCCTTGCCATCTTCGGGCGCGCGCTCCATTGCGCACTCATTCTCAGTGACCGTCTATCAACTATCCTCTCCTCGGGCCATCATCAGTTAGGGGTTAATTGATGAATGATGAACATTTGCCGAGACCCATGGCTACCTACCGGCTAGCAGTACTGCCCGGCGATGGGACCGGACGCGAAGTAATGAGAGAGGCACTACGGATCCTTTCAGTTTTTGAGGAAAACAGTCCCGCATCGTTCGACATAAATGAGATTCCATGTGGTGGCCAGTATTACCTTGAGACGGGTGAAGAGTGGCCAAAGGGGTCTTTCGAATACTGTAGGGATCAGTCTGACGCCATTCTTTTGGGTGCTATTGGATGGCCCGATGCTAGACTTCCGAATGGAGACATGGCAGGCGGACAGACCATTCTTGGGCTTAGATCAGGCTTGGAGCTATATGCCAATGTCAGGCCAGTCAAACTTTATCCCGGTGTTACTCACAAGGTGCACGGGGTTCACAAGCAAGTCTGGAACCCAGATTTGGTAGATATTATCATGATTCGTGAGAATACGGAGGGACTCTACCACTCGCTTCTCAGGAGAATGGAGCAGAGGGCTTTAGGAAAGAAGGATGAACCGATTGTAATTGAAGAGTTTCCCGGGTTAGACGGAGAGGTTGCATGGGA
>DANL01000045.1 GCA_002499865.1 Euryarchaeota archaeon UBA121
GATCCAGAAGAATTCGATACTGATAATGACGGAATGCCCGATGGCTGGGAGTATCTTAGTGGCATACACCCAAATGACGGTAGCAATGCCGATGACGATCCGGACTTCGATGGTTATGACTCAGATGGAGACGGTGGTGTCAGGTATTCTGACATGGTAGGAGTCTCAACAGTACAATCAATAATGGTTGAAATTGGGGATTATGTGACAGTAAATAAGACAATTCTTTATGTTAGAACAGTCCAAGATAGTGAGTATGTCAATATACCTGTTAAGACGCTTACTGCCGGTTGGGTATATCACATCAATGTGGATGTGGGGCAGGAAATTTCTAGCAGACTACAGGACTTGGTGATAGTGGTTGAGGAAGATGAAAGATTCACAAATCTCGATGAGTTCAATGCTAGGGACAGGGATGGGGATGGAGCCGTTGATGGCAGATCCACGGACCCACTCTCTCCAGATACAGATGGAGACGGTCTAATTGATGGAATCGAAGTAATTGGATGGACAATCAGAATTGTCGATCATGGAGTCAGGGATGTTATCGTACGAAGCGACCCAGGCGCATATGATACTGACAGGGATGGATTATCTGACGCTGTGGAATACTTTGAGACATTCACTAATGCTACAGATAAAGACACTGACTCTGATGGTTTAGAGGACTTTACCGAGGCTATCGATGGATTTGTGTGGAATGGTTCCGTATACTACACCAATGCATCCGCCTTCGATTCAGATAACGACGGCCTAGAAGACGGTGAGGAGGTAGTGGATGGACAGGATCAGTACATTACTCATGCCAATAACGCCGATAGCGATGCCGACGGACTAAACGACGGCGGAGAAGTACTGTTTATCCCGCGACCATGGCAGTCTGCAACAAACCCCTTGAACAATGATACCGATGGCGACTCTCAACCAGATGGTTGGGAGATGCAAGTATTTTCTGTACAGCAGAATACCAATAGTCATAGTCTCTGGGTAGTTACAGACTGGTGGCTACCCCCGGGCTGTGATTCAATGATGGAATGTGGATTAGGTCCCGGTGGTTGGATTTGGAAGAACTACCTAGATGGCTTCTCATCTTCTGGAGACCGTAATGGTGACGGGATGATAGATCCGGAATATTTCCTATGGGAGTTGAATATCTCTGGATTCTTCATACCCGACGGAGGGAGATGGGCATTGGATCCCTCATATGGGTCCATTCCTGATTCAGTTTTCGATATAGATAATGACACTCTGATGAATTCCCAAGAGGCACCAGACAGATGGGATACGAACCCAGTTTCACATGATACAGATGGCGATAAGTTGCCAGATGGTTGGGAGGTAACCTACTCCGAGGAATCGCTGATGATGGGACTTGTCGACAATAATACTCTTGATGCATTGGGCGCTAGAGGTCCAATGGATCCCAGAATGCCAGACTCCGATTTAGATGGGATAGACGATGGACAAGAAGACTTTGATGAAGACGGACTAAACCGTACTAATCTGATGAACAGGTATTGTCCCGGGTGGAATAACCCGCAGAATTCTGAGTGCCATATTGATCATATGACAGAAGCAGGATTAAGATTCTACAACGATCTTGAGAACTATACTAATTTCGAGGAATATCAGAATGGTACCAATCCAGTTAATCCAGATAGTGATGGCGACATCTGGGAAGATGGCTCAGAAGTATACCATCAAGATCAGGATGATGACTCGATGTGGGCCGGTTGGGAATATTATTTCGGCTTCGATCCTATGGATCCGGCTGATGCAAATGTAGACTCCGATGGCGATGGATTCGTCAACAAGTGTGAAAATAAATGGAATACGCATCCGAAGGACCCAACCAGCTTCCCTTCCCAAGGCGAACTTTGCGACATGTTCAACTAGGTCATCAGGTTATCTCAGGGTCCGAGAGTTGTTCCTATGTCATGGTGGATATTTCCTACTACGGCTGACGTTGGAATCAGATCTTTCTCTGATACATTAGAGAGCATCATAAGAGAAACTACTCTAGGCATACAGGAATACCAGCTTCTAGTACCAATCAGTGATCTTAGCTCACTTGTGAGGCATACCTCTGCATGGGCCGTTCCGATAATTGGCAACGATCTGGAAAGAGGACTAGTCAGGTGGCTAGAAGAGGTTCTATACAGGGGTTACGGCGAAGGGCAATGGCTTGTCGATGTCTCTATTTCTGTTTCTGACGACTATATTTCTGGCCATGTATCGTGGATAGAATCAGATTTGGTAGAGAGGGAGATAGAAGTCAAAGCCATCACAATGCACGAATTGATTCTCGAGGAGATTCCAGAGGGGGCAATAGTCAGTGGAAAAATCTTCGAAGTACCCGATTTTGAAGGTCCGGGATGGACTTCACAAGTTATTCTAGATATCTAGGATAATGCTTCCATCAAGTACAAGGCGCCACTGAATACTATGCCAATCATGACTCCATTTCTGATTAATTCAGATTTTAGTGATTTCAGCCATTTCTTGCCAATTCTGGCACCAATAAGGGCAGAAAAAACTAGAACTATTATTAGGCTGTAATGGGAGTAAATGTCATCACTTCGGTATATCAAATATACTGGAATCCTAGACAAATCTACACATAATGCAAGAATGCTTGCTGTGGCTGCATATGACATCTTATCAGGAATTCTCCTAGAAAGAAACATCGCTCTAAGGGCACCCTGGTGACCTGAAAGTCCTCCCATGAAACCAGATCCAAAACCTCCAATCCTGTCATTCGATTCAGGAATCCTATACCCTGTCCATCTTTCACTGATTGTAAGTATTGGGAGAACCATCAATGCCAGTCCTAGAATTCCCAAGAGAGGCTTCTGAGGTACATGGTTCTGGAGAATAGCACCAATTATTGAACCTACCACAAGCCAAATTCCATATCTCTTGAATGCATCTAAATCGACATTCTCCCAAAGAAGAACCAATTTTCCTGCATTATGAGCTCCATGGACGATTGCTACAACGGCTACTGCTTCATGCGGGGGCATTAGTACAAGTACCAACGGTGTCAGTATTGTAGAGAGCCCGAATCCAGCCGGAACAGTGAGGGCGGCCGCTATAAAGGCACCAATTGCTACAAGTGCAAGGAACTCATCCACGATTAACGCAAAACAAAGTCATTAAATTCAGTTTCCCCAAGAATTATTCTTCCACATTGAATCTTTGATAGACTTCATTCGTTGTACGTGTAACTCTGATGAATGTAGTACATTTTGGCAGATCTTTGATTCTCCTAGCCCCTACGTAGGAGCACGCTGATCTAACTCCTCCCAATATTGATTGCACAGTATCTTCCAAACCCCCTCTGTAAGGAACTCTTACCTCCTTTCCTTCTGGGGCTCTGTGCTTAGCAACTTCGCCATAGTACTCTTGCATTGCTTTCGCCGAGGACATCCCATAGAATGACTTGTACATCTTTCCATTATCGCCCTCCACCAACTCTCCTCCTGACTCATCATGCCCTGCCAGCATACCTCCAAGCATTACAAAATCAGCCCCAGCTGCAAAGGCCTTAGCTACATCTCCGGGCGAAGAGCAACCCCCATCGGCCATCACATGTCCTCCTAGTCCGTGTGCAGCATCAGCACATTCTGAGATTGCAGATAGTTGGGGGTATCCGACACCAGCCACCTTCCTGGTCGTACAAACCGAACCAGGACCTATGCCTACTTTCACAACATCGGCCCCAGCTAAGATGAGTGCCTCAGTCATCTCTCTTGTTGCCACATTCCCTGCAATTACTATGGAATTCGGATAGTTACTCCTGACGTCCTTGATGAAATCTAGGAAGACCTCTCTGTAACCATTTGCTACATCGACACATATCATTGACAACTCATCACTAGTGGCCATCTTCTTCTTCAGTAGCTCCAAGCTATCTTCAGTCGACCCACAAGTAATAGCCACATGACTCGGGTCAATCCCATCATCCCATGCATCTGAACACTGTCTGGTGGAGTAGAATTTCTGTAGACAGGTCAGCATCCTGTGTTTCTGGAGAATTCTGGAAACTCCGAAAACCCCTGTAGTGTCCATGTTGGCGGCAACAATTGGAACTCCGGTCCAAGTAGTATCAGAATGTCTGAACTTAAAATCACGAACTAGGGTTACATCGGATCTTGAAACCAGCGTACTACGCTTAGGTCTAATCAGTACATCATCGAAAGTCAGCTTAACATCGTGCTCAATTCGCATTGGAACCTTACTACTCCAACGAAGGTGGACTTAAGACAATTATG
>DANL01000052.1 GCA_002499865.1 Euryarchaeota archaeon UBA121
ATCAGACCTAGACTGGACTGGAGTGATATTCCTTGGAATGGGTGGTTCAGGCTCAGCTGGAAGGTTCCTCAAGACCATCGCAGACGAAGAGGGAGGGCTGCCATTCGTGGTCTGGGGGGACTATGGTCTGCCTCAGTGGTGGGGGCCAGACTGGCTGGTTGTTGCGACTTCATACTCTGGAGATACCGAGGAGACCATTGATGGCGTAATGAAGGCCATAGATTCTGGCGGAACTGTGGTGGGGATATCAGCAGGAGGGGAGCTGACTAGAATCTTGGATGGTCATGAAGAATCTGTGTCTATAGCAATTCCCAAGGGGCAAATGCCTCGATCTGCATTCGGCCATATACTAGGGGCCCAATTGGCAGTCTGCTGGTCAATGGGAATACTGGCTCGTCCAGAGGAGCAAGAACTCCAATCGATGATTGATAGAATTCGAGACTCTTCAAGAAAGCTAGACATTATCTCAGGCGATGGAATGTCAGAGGCCTTGGCCAGAAATCTTGTAGATTCTGAGATTGGTATAATTTGCCCTAGGGAACTTAATGCAGCCGCTTACAGACTGACTTGTCAGATTAATGAGAACTCTGAAGCATTCGCCAAGCACTCTGAGGTGCCCGAGATGAATCATAACGAGATAGTGGCATGGTTCTCGGAATCTATCAGCAACAGGGCGCTCCTAATTATGAGCTCTGAGGGCATTCATGAGAGGACCGAATCAAGGATTAGATGGCTCGAGGAGAATCTGAGTACCAAGAATGTCTGGAGGATAGAATGCGAGGGAGAATCCCTGCTTGAGAGATTGATTTATGCCGCCCATCTTTCTGACTGGATTTCCATAGCACTAGCTCTCTTGAGAGGGGTAAACCCTACTTCTATGGTTCCAATTCCTCAACTGAAGGAATACCTATCCGATATTCAGTAAATCGGACCCAATACTAATCTTGGATCGGGGTAATCCCTCAGTGCCTGATCGCGATTATCAGGAGACACTACTCCTGGCATATCATGTGTTTCAGGCTCATTTAATGATAGCTGGAAGTGGAGATGTGACTCCCATCCTCCGTTCTCATGCTTATCTCCCATCCAACATATCACCTCTCCCTTCGAAATCTTTTGCCCGATCTCCTTATCCTCTATCGACTTAGAGTTTAGATGACCATACAAAGCCCATACCGATTTTCCATCGATCATATGCTTTGTGATTACAACATAACCATAATCGCCATCATCAGGGTTGTATCCAAAATGAGAAATCTCGCCATCATCAAATGCCATACAGGGAGTTCCAACAGGGGCGCCTATGTCGATTCCTATGTGCAGGAATCTACCATCCGAGAAAAGATCCGTAGAATACATGCCAGGACGCAATTCGTCATACCTGCCAATATCAAACTCGTATTCAGAAGGAGAGTATTCTCCATTGGTGAAGTCCCTGACCTCATACTTATCTGGAAGAAAGACCACAGGATGGTAATCCTCCGTCCGCCATTCAATCATATCTCGTCCAAGAAGCATGAGGATTTCATAACTACTGTTTGAGGATCAATCAGTGTCCTCGCCAATCGACTTGTCTATTGACGAAAGATGCTCTATCTCAGAACTAAGTTTCTCTTTCAGTGCAGTCACTTCATCCCTCTTACCAACGGCATTCTTCAAGTGATTACTCAGCTTCTTGTATTCATCGTCGAATTCGTCAAAGGTCTTCTTTATCCGAAGATGGGCATCCAGAATCTCGTTATGTAGGCTGGTCATATTCTGAGCCATTCTGACAATCTCCATCATGTGCATATTAGCCATCAGATTCACAGGCGAGCAGATGACCACTCCTTGCGAGGCCGCCCAACGTACCGTGGCTGACTCATGCTCAACAAGGTACTCGTAAACTCCCATTGATGGAATATACATGTAAGCCACTTCATGAGTACCCTTTCCAGGTTGGACATAATCTAATCTTATCTTTTCTACATGCTTTACGACATCACTTCTGAATGTTGACTGCAATTTCTTCACAGTTTCAACTTGAGATACAGGCGTATCCTGTATATTGTCATAGGTATCATAAACGAACTTTGAATCTACAATCAATATCTTTCCATCAGGGGTCCTAAGATGTGCATCTGGCCTGAGATTCCCCAGTTCCTTAACTTCAGATCTAATTTTTACATCAGGGAACGCTTCCTTAAGCTCCTCGTCAAGATGCCACTCGCCCCATGCCGCCCTCTTACTCTTGGTTGCTACCATTTGATTGAATTTTCTCGTTGCTTCAGTCATATCTCTAGATAATTCGGTGAAGGCACCAATTCTTTCAGAAAACCCGCCTTCTCCAGTAAAACTAGCGCCCAAGGCCTGCTGCATCTCTATGGTGCCAGGAATTTTCAGAGCCGCGGCAATAGCCTCAGAAGTTGGAAATGTCAATGCATCTCCAATTTCTAGTGGAGTGGGCGGATCCTTTTGATCCCTTAGAATCATCATATTCGCGAACATCAGGATGATTATGATGACAATTCCCACCAACACCATTGCCATCTCCGTCTCCATGAAAACAAGAATAATAGCGGGAGTACTTTAACTATTCACCAAAATCAAAACACTTCTTCATAGGCCAGACCCGCTTAGGAGTGAATATGAGCACCTTGGGGAGAGTAAAGTGTGCTATTCTAGGTGCAAGGGGACTAGTTGCTCAAAGACTCCTTCAGAGACTAGTAAATCATCACTGGCTAATCCCGACTCATGTTTTTGGATCTAAGGAATCAGATGGCATCGGGGTGAATGAAATCCCATGGAGTTTCAAAGAACCAAGGCACGACTTCCCCGATATCATAGTTAGAGAGATGGGCGAAAGTGACGAATTAGCCTCGGAACTTATTTCTCAAGGTGTCAGGATTGTGTTTTCAGCCCTGCCCGACTATCCTGCATCTATGATTGAGAGGGACTTGGCAAGGTCCGGATTGGTAGTATTGAGCCATTCAACCATTCACAGACATACAGAGTCGGTGCCCCTTGTTGTCCCGGAAGTTAACCCCGAACACCTCACCTTACTAGAAGAACAACATGAATTTGGATCAGGCGCTCTGGTGGCATGCTCCAACTGCATGGTAGTCCCTCTTGCAATTTCTCTGGCTCCGATAGTGGCACAATTTCCTGTAAGTAGTATCGATATTCTCACCAAGCAGTCTGTCTCTGGAGCTGGGAGGAAGGCACTAGAGAGATACAGAGAAGGCATCATGCCCCCGCCAGACATTATTGGAGAATCAGATAGTGTTGAATCTGAGCTAAGGAGAATCTTAGGTAAGAAAGACTCCTCACTACACACTATTTCGAATATTGAAATTTCTGCTGAGTGTAAGAGGTTCCCTAGGGAATTCGGTCACTCAGCTACTGTTACAGTGGATTTCGATAAGAAAGTCAGTGCACACGAGATTGTCGAGGCGTGGTCCAATTTCCAAACGTTAGTGCAGAGTCTAGATCTTCCATCAGCTACTACTAAACCAGTAATTTTTGTATCCGAATCAGACATTCCGACTCCAATCAGAAAATCAAAATCCTTGGGGGAAATGGAAGATAATTTGCAAAAATCAATGGACGTAAGTATCTCAGATATCACTGTTTCAGAAGGAAAATTGTGCTTCAAGGTGGCCTCGGACAATACTGTGAGAGGAGCTGCTGGAAATAGTATTCTTCTTGCTGAAATGATGCTTGCACAGAGCATCATTCACGACACAGAGAATCCTCTAAGATCTAGTCAAAATATCCGGTAGGCATAACTGAACTATCTGCCTCCCGCCGTCTAATGAGACTACGAAAACTGGGGATTGTCTTGTCAAAGCTGGATGTAAAGGAAAATCTGGTTTCATCCTTAGAGCAATATGTCACGCCGGGCGATCTAGCATCCAGATGGTTATTCGATATCCAGGCCTTCGGAGATTTATCTTCCGG
>DANL01000075.1 GCA_002499865.1 Euryarchaeota archaeon UBA121
CGAGACTCTTCAAGAAAGCTAGACATCGTCTCAGGAGATGGAATGTCAGAGGCCCTGGCCAGAAATCTTGTGGATTCTGAGATCGGTATAATTTGCCCTCGGGAACTTAGTGCAGCGGCTTACAGACTGACTTGCCAGATTAATGAGAACTCTGAAGCATTCGCAAAGTACTCTGAGGTGCCCGAGATGAATCATAACGAGATAGTTGCATGGTTCTCGGAGTCTCATGGTAACAGGGCACTCCTAATTATGAGCTCAAAGGGCATTCATGATAGGACTGAATCAAGGATTAGCTGGATCGAGGATAATCTGAGTACCAAGAATGTCTGGAGGATAGAATGCGAGGGAGAATCACTGCTTGAGAGATTGATTTATGCCGCGCATATTTCTGACTGGATTTCCATAGCACTAGCTCTCTTGAGGGGGGTAAATCCTACTTCCATGGAGCCAATTCCTCAACTAAAGGAATACCTATCCGATATTCAGTAGATCGGCCCTAATACTAATCTTGGATCGGGATAGTCCTCCAGTGCCTGATCACGATCATCAGGAGAAACTACCCCTGGCATGTCATGTGTCTCAGGCTCCTTCAATGACAGCTGGAAGTGGAGATGTGACTCCCATCCTCCGTTCTCATGCTTATCTCCCATCCAACATATCACCTCTCCCTTGGAAATCTTCTGCCCGATTTCTTTATTTTCAACCGATTTAGAGTTTAGATGGCCGTACAAGGCCCATACCGATTCCCCATCGATGATATGCTTCGTGATTATCACATACCCATAATCGCCATCATCGGGGTTGTATCCAAAATGAGAAATCTCGCCATCATCAAATGCCATACAGGGAGTTCCAACAGGAGCGCCTATGTCGATTCCTACGTGCAAGAATCTGCCATCCGAGAAAAGATCCGTAGAATACATGCCGGGACGTAATTCATCATACCTGCCAATATCAAACTCGTGTTCAGAAGGAGAGTATTCTCCATTGGTGAAGTCCCTGACCTCGTACTCATCTGGAAGAAAAACTACTGGATGGTAGTCGCCTGTCTCCCATTTGACCATGGCCACTCTAATGGGCGACATCACTTCAGATATTCGCATAAGTTTACAGGCCCTGATAAAACAAAGGGGATATGATAGAGCTAGAATTAGAAACAATCATTGTTTTAATCGCCTTAGGAATAATAATCGTATACTTAGTATGGCAAATAATCAAAATGAAATTAACACATGAAACCAAAATTAAGAACGCGAGAGAAGATACCGCCAATCGCCAACGAGCAATTGTAAAAGGAGACATAAGTGAGACCCTAGCTCCCTGGTCCATTAGCTGTGTAAATAGTGTTAAGGAATTGAGATTTCTCGGTTCTCCTATCGATTTTATTGGATTTAAGGGATTGGACGGAGATGGAGAAATAGATATCAAATTCATTGAAGTAAAATCCGGAAAGTCACGCCTCAATATGAACCAGCGAAGAATCAGGGACGCCATCCAGTCAAAGCGAATCGAATGGGTCGAGGTGAGAGTGGCCAAATTTGAAATTGATGAAAACTAACAAATCATACAATCGTTAGTCTGCCTTATTCAAATCATCAAATTTCGCTTTCATGGTTGGATTATTTCTTGTCAATTTCTTGATTGACAATTCTTGAGTCTTGTCATTAGCTAATCGAAGTTGGCGCCCCGAGGTGGTCAGACTACCCTTAATTTTCTCCAACTTTTTTATCGTTGCATCGATGTCTTTGATCGCCAATTCATAGTAATCTCTAGCCGTGGTGACGTTCTTTCCAAAGGCCTCTTGGAAGTCGAGAAGTTTGTCCTCAAAGGTTTCATAATCTATATTTTGGCTTCTTATGACCGCAAGCTCATTCCTCATTTCAAGGGATTTCCGAGCCTCGTTACGAATTAATGATAGGATTAGCATAAAATCTTGAGGCCTAACTACGTACATCTTTTGGTACTTGTGAGACATATCAACGGGACCCTCGTTGAACAGCTCATTCTCTGGCTCGAGCATCGAGACAAGAACGGCATATTCGCACTTTTTCTTCTTTCTGTCCTTGTCTAACTTTGCTAGATGAGATTCGTTAGTCTGACCTTTTGTTCCTTCCATTTTATCCTTCATTTCAAACATGATTGAGATATATTCAATTCCATTTGTGTCCGAATCTCTAAAGACATAATCTCCTTTTGATCCCTTGACATCCCCCTCATCTTTGATACTCTCATTGTCCTTTTCGAAGTATGCGTTAGGGAACGCTGTGGCCCTCACTAAATTGAATTGGTTTTCACACCACTTCTCTAATTTCTCTCCAATGTCCTTTACTGACATCTTCATTTTCATATCCTTCACTCGATCTATTTCTTCATCCTTCAGACGAATAATTTCGTCTTTCGCATTCAATTTAACGAGATTGGTTTGCTCTAATTGCTTAACCTCTAATTCTCTTTCAGTACCTACAATATCCAACTTATTCTTGAGGTCGATAATATCCTTTTCCAGTGGCCCAATGGCTTTGGTTACGGCTAATTCTGTATTATTTTCCGCCGCTTCCCTCTCATTTTTTAATCTCTCAATTTGTTTATCCTTGTCATACATTTCTTCTTTCGCCTCAGACAAAGCCTCGCTCTTGGCAATCTCAATTTCTCTTTCATGATTACTGACCAGATTTTTCAGTTTTGAAATTTCTTCCTCTCTTTCTGAGAGTACCTGTTTCTTGGCCAGCTCCACTTGCAAAAGATGCTTGTCTGAGGCATCTCTCAACCTTTCATTTAATTCTGCTTCAAATTCAGCACCCTTGATTTGACTCACAATATCTGCGTATCCCGCCGCTTCCATCTCAAATGCCTGACTACAATGCGGACAAACCACCTGCTTACTCATAAGAATTTCATTTTCATCGCTCATATATTAACCCTTCAAATGAAAAACATTTGTTCATAGACTAAGCGCGTCTCGGCATTCATATGGATACACTAGGAAGAGTAAGGTGTGCTATCCTTGGGTCCAGAGGGCTAGTCGCCCAAAGACTCCTCCAGATACTCACGAATCACCACTGGCTGGTTCCAACACATGTTGTAGGATCTAAGGAATCTGCGGGCATTAGCACTAATGATATTCCTTGGGTCTTCAATGAGTCCAAGCCTGACTTATCAGAAATCATTGTTAGAGAAATGGGAAGTGGCGATGAATTAGCTTCGGAATTGATTTCACAAGGAGTCAGAATTGTATTCTCGGCACTCCCAGACTACCCCGCATCTGTGATTGAGGAAGATCTAGCAAGATCGGGATTAGTAGTTCTCAGTCATTCCACGGTACATAGGCATTCAGATATGGTCCCATTGGTTATCCCAGAAGTCAACCCTCATCATCTTGACTTGCTAGAGGTACAAACAGAATTCGGACTAGGTGCACTAGTATCTTGCTCAAATTGTATGGTAGTCCCTCTTGCAATATCCTTGGCCCCAATTCTTAGGAAATTTCCAGTAAAGAGCATTCGTATTCATACCGAACAGTCAATTTCTGGAGCTGGTAGGGGAGCTCTAGAAAGATTCCGTGAAGGGGTCATCCCGAGACCAGAAATTATCGGCGAGCCCGAGAGTGTTGTATCCGAACTACGGAGAATACTCGAAACTCATGAAGGTCCAGAATCGTCTAACACCGATATTGAGATTACTGCTGAATGTGAAAGAGTACACAGGGAGTTTGGGCATTCTGCGAAAGTTGAAGTGGAACTAAGTAAAAATTTCAGTGCTCATGAATTAATTGAAGCGTGGTCCCATTTCCAATCAATAGCAGGAGGCCTAGATTTACCTTCCATCAATCAAAAACCACTAATTTTTGTCTCTGACATAAATCAGACAATTTCATCTATTAATTCTAGTAATACAGAACCATTAGAAGAAATTATGCAGAGATTAATGAATGTATATGTAGGCGAAGTCAATATTTCTGAAGGCAAATTATGCTTCAAGGTAGTCTCAGACAATACAGTAAGGGGGGCCGCTGGAAATAGTATTCTCCTTGCTGAAATGATGCTCGCACAGGGCATTATTCACGATTCGGAAAATACTCTAAAATCTAGTCAAAATATCCGGTAGGCATAACTGAACTATCGGCCTCCCATAGTCTGATGAGGCTACGAAAACTCGCGATGGTCTTGTCAAAGCTAGATGCTAAGGAAAATCTGGAGGCATCATTGGAGCAATATGTCACGCCTGGCGATCTAGCATCCAGATGGTTATTCGACATTCATGCCTTCGGAGATTTATCTTCCGGGTGCAGAGTCGCCGATTTGGGAGCGGGAAATGGAATACTAGGAATTGGTGCCGTAATGATGGGGGCCAGTTTCGTAAAATTAGTGGAGGCGGATCAAAAATTATGCGAACTGGCCAATGCTAATGCAGAAAGTACCCTAATGAGTGGGAAATATGAAGTCTGTAATCAGATAGTAGGAAAGGACAGTTTACAATTAGAAGGATACGACTTGATTATTTCCAACCCTCCTTGGGGCAGACAGAAAGAGGGAGCTGATTCTGATTTTATTGAACAAATTTTAGCCTCAAAAACCATTACTCACATTATGCACAGCGCTAACGCCAAACACCTAGAAAAAAGATTCGAAGATATGAATTGGAGCGTGGAGATGTATGGCGAAGCGGATTTTCCCCTGCCTGCCTCATATTCTCACCATAAGATGTCCAGAGGGGCAACAAGGGCAGGATTCTGGAGGCTAGTCCCCCCCTAGTTCCTCCGTACCGTTGATAGGGGAATGTCCGGTCGCCCGGTCAATGTCTGCCGTAGTTGGTGACCAAGTTACACCCGGTTCCGCAGTAACAATTCCTCCCGGTTCTTCCGTAGGAGAGGGTATCTTCGAGAGAAATGGAAGGTGTGTAGCTACTCTCCCAGGTATTCTAGTGGAGAAGGATGGAAGCATCTCCATAGAGTCATCCAGACTGCCGATTAATTCCCCTAGGGTCGATGATGTGGTAATTGGCCAGGTCACTAGGCTGAATGAGAATGTCGCTGAGATTAGAATTCTGCATATCGAGAGTAAGGAGGGAGGTCACAGGGATCTTCCCGCGCTCGAGTTATTCGCCGACATTCACGTCTCCGAGGTTGTGGATAGATTCATTCCATCTCCCGGAGATGCAATGAGGATGCGAGACATCGTGAGAGCTAGGATAGTTAAGGACGATCCGATTCTCAAAGCTTCAACAAAAGGACATGCATCTCTTGGGGTGCTATCCGCATCTTGTCCGACATGTGGAGCGATTCTGGATGCATCCGACAAGAAAATCGATTTCAATGTAGACTGCTCTAGATGTGACTACACGGCCTATCGAGTTCTCTCTGACGGTTTCGGCCACGGTCATGAGACTGGATTCGGCCTGCACAAGCTCAACAGATCCGGAGAGAGATGGTCTCCGGAGGCTGAAGCGAAACTTGGTCACGATGGAGCGAGGCCCTACCTCTCCCCAATGGCGGATTTTCGTAGGGGTGCAAATCACGAGATGCCGGCTAGGGTTGCTTCGATGAGATCCTCCAATCGTGGCGGTGGAAGAGGAGGCCAGAGTAGGCCAAGGAGGGAGTTGCACGATACAGTCTGTACGATGTGTGGAGTTAGCACAAAGGTACCATTCAAGCCGACTCCGGGTAAGCCAATTAGGTGTAGGGATTGTATGGACAAGGTCAAGCAAGGAAAGGCTACCAAGGAAGAGATCTCTAAAGAGAGGGAGAGAATATCGTCCATGAGGAAAGAACTCGAAGAAAAAATGGGAGTCAAGCTGTTTGTCGGAAGGCTTCCATATGAAATCTCAGAGGAAGAGCTTTCCAAAGTATTCTCGAAGTATGGAAAAATTGACTCTATCCATATCGCCAAGGACAGGGAATCTGGAAAGTCAAAAGGATTCGCATTCGTCACATTCCCCTCTAAGGAGGAGGCAAAGGCGGCAATCAAAGCAATGAACGGCTCAGAGATCAAAGGTCGTAAGATAGTAGTCGAAGAGTCTTCATCCGGTGGCTCCAGCAGGGATAGAGGCGGACGAAGGAAACAGTCGAAGCGGTGAATACCGAATACCCTGACCGCAGGAACGTGGAGAAACTCGACGGATGGCTCGTGCTCGATGGATATGAGGACGAACCCGCGGCTTTCGGAGTGCCTAACTATGTTGGATTTCACATCAGATACATCTGTGGAGTTCTAGAGGAGAGGGGCATAGAATATACCTACATGACTGTCGATCAATGGAGAAGGTCATTCAAATCGGAACTTTCAACCTTAGACGGGAGAAAAAAAGTAAGAGAACAAATGAGTGAATTGGATGGTGCTATTCTTCTGGCAGGGGCAGTAGTACCTGGAAAGTACATCAGGGGAACTCCGATTAGTAGAGGCGAGACTGACTCTTTCCTATCCTCCGTTCCGAATAGAATTCCAGTTATCTGTGGGGGCTGGGCAATCAGACACTGGAGGCAATCTGGCTGGGTATCCCCTCGATCAAATCTCTTCTGTAGCTTGAAGGATATAGACGCAACCCTCAATCATTTCCTTTCAACCGGTAAAATGTCTCATAAGAAAAGAAGTCCAGATGAATGGTCAAGATGGGCCCTGAGGGGGGCCTCATCAAAGGCAGTAGTGGAACATCCGGATCTATTGGCTCCAAATGGATCTCATGGCCCACTAACATACGAAGTTGAACTGTATCAGGGCTGCGTCCGTTTCAAGAGAGGATGTAAATTCTGTATTGAGCCTAAGAAGGGACTACCTCTCTGGAGGGAAGAAGACGATGTTATCAGAGAAATTAATGCCGCGGTGGAATCCGGAGCCGTCAATATCAGAATAGGAGGTGCCACAGATATCTACACCTACAGGGCAGAGGGTGTTGAGGAGATGGAATACCCAATCCCCGATCCAGAGCCAATCTCCAAGGTATTACAAGGAGCCAGAAGCAATGAAAATCTGCAAATTCTACATGTAGACAATGCCAATCCTTCGATAGTCGCACAGAACATTGAACCGTCCACGGAGATAACTAAATCTCTGATAGAAAATCTATCCGATGGAGCCGTACTTTCTTTCGGCTTGGAATCAGCGGATCCGAGGGTACATGAGTCAAATTGGCTTAATTGTGACTCAAATCAGCTGAAGATAGCCATCAGACACATCAATGAATACGGCAGGGAAAGGGGTCCAAGAGGACTGCCAAGGCTACTTCCCGGTCTGAACTTTATCGCAGGATTAAATGGTGAGACAGAGAAAACTTACACAATGAATCTCGAGCTTCTCAGAGAATTGAAATCAGAGGGACTATGGCTAAGAAGAATAAATATCAGACAAGTAGAGGGGAAGGGATTTCAAGAAATTCCTGAAAATGAATTCAGGAAATTCAAAACCACGGTCAGAGAAGAAATTGATCGTCCGATACTCGAGGAGATATTCCCTCTGGGGACTAAATTGAAGGATTTGTGGTGGGAATCCAGAGGTGGCAGGATAAGGCTCCCTGAGCATTTATCAGAAGAAAAATACAGAGACTCTTCCAAACACGGAGAACCCGGAATCACATTTGGAAGGCAGATAGGGGCCTACCCAATCCTAGTGGGGGTCCCATATGCTATCCCTCTAGAATCAGGCTCGGATATCATAGTTACCGGACATGGAATGAGAAGTATCTCGGGAATAGAGTACGGCCTGGACATCAATCACGCCACCAAGAGCCAACTTCAGGCACTACCGGGAATTGGCGACAAGGCTTCTTGGAAAATCATTAGCAACAGAGCTAGAAGAGCAAACAAGAATCGGGGAAGCTTCGTATCTGTGGAGGAGGCATTCTCCGAAGCTGGAGTTACAATGCCTCCGCTAGCCCCAGAGGTATTCGTAACGACGCACTAAAGCTCGTGTGGTAGGAATAGTCATATTGCCAACAGAAGCGCTATGCTGTTTGTTACAGAGGCCATCGGACCAGTCCGACAAATCTCTTTGATGTAGCCAGAACAGGAATTGACGACTTATGGTAGGGGAGAGTGGAATGAAAACTAGAGTAATAATCGTGGGAACCTTTCTGATGCTTTTGCTAATGGCCGTGCCAGAAACAGCGTTCGCGAACAGCTCCGGGAGAACCGGCTCTACCGATGGATGTGGAGATGGATCTTGTCATTCCTCGACCTCCCCAACAGTTATTCCCGCCCTTTCAGGAACTCCCTCATCAGGATATGTTCCAGGCGCAACATATTCTCTCTCAATAAGCGCTTCTGGAGGGCCAAGCGGTACTAGCGGGGGATTCAATCTAGACTCTAATCAGGGCGTATTTTCTAATCCGGGTCAGAATGCTCGGCTATCATCAGGAGAGGTAACTCACTCAAACTCCAATTCTAGGGCATGGTCGGTTGACTGGACGGCCCCTACAACAGGTTCTGGGGATGTCGTATTCTACCTGGCTGTAAACTTAGTCAATGGAAATGGCGGTACTTCTGGAGACTCATGGGGGGCAGACTCATGGACACTCAGTGAAGCATCATCATCACCATCCCCAATTCAGGTAAACAATCTTGGTTTCAATCAACCAGGCTCAGATAGGGGATCAGTCTTCAGTCACTCAGTTTTAGATTTGGATACCGGATCTCCCACCCTAGTACTATCCAATGGAAGCACGGTAATTTTCAACAGTACTGGAGCCACAGAAATCGTCAACGATGAAGTGATTTCAATCGCGGGCGACTGTGCGATTCTATACAATAGGACTCTTAGGTGCAGTGGGGCAAATAACTACGGCCAACTTGGAATCGGATCGAATTCCCTAAGCAACGGAACTGTGGACTTCGGAACTCGAACCCCAGTGGCCGTTTCAAACGGAAACTATCATAATTGTGCAATTCTGGATGACGCATCACTCAACTGCTGGGGGAGGAATAACCATGGACAGCTAGGAGATAGCTCAAACATCAACAGAAATTCTCCCGTTGTAGTTGACTTGGGAACTAACAGAACTGCTATTTCTGTATCTGCTGGAAATGATTTCACCTGTGCAATTCTAGATAATGGAGAAATCAAGTGCTGGGGGTTCAATGGTTTTGGAAATCTTGGAGACGGCACTACGACAAGTAGAAACACGCCCGTTCTTGCTAATCACTCTACGGGATTGAGGGCTTCCTCATTGGTAACTCCTGGTTACAGTGTATGTGCTATTTTCGATAATGGCTCAATCAGTTGCTGGGGCAAATCCTATACAGTTTCCACTCAAGATGGCCCCGTGACAGGAACTTCATCAGACATTCAGTTACCCAGTGGTAGGACGGCATCCGATATTGATGGGACCTACTGGCATACATGTGCCTTGCTGGACAATGGGTCGATTAGTTGCTGGGGAGTCAATACTCATGGACAGTGGGGCGATGGAACCTGTAGCTCCAGCTCGAGTAGTTGTTCAGGCACTGATGGGAATACTCCCTCTTATGCCCTCATTCCATCCCCAGCAATTGCATTAGCAACTGGCGTTGAATCGACGTGCGCAATTAACCAGAGTTACTCTTTGTTTTGTTGGGGTGGACAGGCCGGGGAATTTGATGGAACCTCCGATGATATCCTTGTTCCTTACATTATGAGCTTCAACAATTCTACTCTTGGAGAATCGGTGGGGTACTCTGAGCAGGATCTCGATGGAGACGGAATACGAAACGTTCTGGATCTTGGTATCAGTGACGACAGTGATGGAGATGGGTTCAATTCATCAGTGGATGATTATCCAGAAAACCCTGCTAGATGGGTAAGATGTCCAGACGGACAATGGGGACGGCTGTCATGTCAGAACTCCTCCTCTGGCCACTTTTCCCTCCAAGGGTCACTATTCCATGAAAGTTGTACAATAGGAAACTACCAGCCCGACGAGGGACAAACTCTTTGCTATGAGTCATCAAGTGGTTATTTTGTCAATCAAGAAGCGGCTTCTAATCAGCAACATTGCGATGCTGGATTCTATCAGAATGATCTAGCGCAGTCATCATGTATCGCATCTCCCGCTGGAAATTACACGAACAATCAATATGGAGATGCGGATGACGTATCGCCTACTCCACTTCAGTCGAGGAGTGCTACCTATGGTGGACAAATCGGAAACTACTCGTGGTCTAATGACTCTGGGGATTTGTTCTCGATATATGTTCCAAGAGATACTGCTGCTTCAGTAGACCTTACTAACTCAAGTCCCAATGGAGATTTTAACGTTAGCTTGTACTACTATGACTCTTTGATGGCCATGTCCCTGATTTCTACGTCTAACAACTCTACATCGGGCGGGCAAACAGCAAGTGTGACTACAATCGGTACTTCGTTTACGAATTCCTCGACATTACTGGTTTCAGTGACTCCCAATAATTCAAGTTCTGGCAATTATAGCTTTACACTAACACTGATATCCACCATCGACGGCTCCACTGTTGGTAATCAATCAGAGCTCATTGATGCAGAGATCCAAGTCGGTTTCTTCCAGTGCCGACCGGGAACTTATCAGGGAAAAACCGGCAGTGGCTCTTGTGATTCGGCTTCTCCTGGAAGGTATGTTTTCTCAACTGGAGCAACTTCTGAGGATACATGCGCCCCCGGCTATTACCAGCCTCTATCTGGGCAAATTTCGTGTATTCAAGCCAGCCAAGGTTACTATGTTTCCCAGACAGGCTCTTCTTTCCAGACTCCAGCTTCGCCTGGAAATTTCGTTCCCCAATCTGGAGCAACATCTCAAACACAATGCAGTCCGGGGAACTATCAGCCTTCGTTCGCACAGATAACTTGCATCGTCGCGTCTGCCGGGAACTATGTCGTGATATCCGGCTCCTCCAATCAAACCGCCTGCTCGCCCGGGACATATCAGCCTTCTAACGGCTCTACATCCTGTATTGATGCCTCCCCAGGGAACTATGTTCCTAACTACACTTCGACATCCCAAATTCCCTGTAATCCTGGATACTACCAGCCATTATCAGCTCAGCAATCCTGCCTTTCCTCCTCCCCTGGCCATTATGTGCCCGGAATTGCAAGTATTTCACAGACAGCTTGCGATCCTGGTTTCTACCAGCCGTCTCCGAATCAGACATTATGTCTGCAGGCGACTCCGGGCAACTACGTCTCAACAAACGCTTCTTCTTCGCAGACCCCATGTCAGCCAGGCACATTCCAGCCCTCATTCATGGCAACAGAGTGTATAGGCGCATTCCCGGGATACTACGTGGAACAATCCGGCTCAACCGTACAGACTCCGTGCTCCTCTGGAACATACAACCCATTGGAATCTGCTAATAGCTCACAGTCTTGCTTAGATGCCGATCCGGGACATGCAGTCCCTGACAATGGATCCTCTTACCAGACTCCCTGTACCCCTGGATACTACCAATCTCTGTTTGGGCAGACTTCCTGTGCCCCCGCGCCACCCGGTTTCTACGTAGACTCAGAAGCAGCCACAGAAGCTTCTCATTGTCTTCCAGGATTTTGGGCTAATCAGGCAGGACTCTCTGAATGTCTGGAGGCCAGTCCTGGTTACTACACAGATATCAATGCATCAACTACACAGATGCCTTGCCCCATTGGGAAGTATAACCCTGTATCCGGGGCGAACAGCTCTGGTATGTGTCTGGATGCCGATCCAGGAAACTTCTCGGATATACTCGGAGCATCCTCTCAGGCCCCATGTCCTGAAGGCGAGTATCAGCCATACAGTGGGCAAGAATCATGCTTGCAGGCAGATCCAGGAAACTTTGTCGAATCACCAGGAGAAGATAGCCAAGAAGAATGTCAGCCGGGGGAGTATCAGCCTTATTCAGGACAGCAAAATTGCATCAATGCTGATCCCGGTTACTTCGTAGACTCCGTAATGTCCACTACTCAGACGCCTTGCCCCTCGGGAACATATAATCCTAATTTTTCCGCAATAAGTCAGTCATCTTGCTCGGACTCAGAAGAGGGATACTATGTCGCCTCCGAGGGTTCTTCCGTGCAGGATAAATGTGCTCCCGGGACATACCAGC
>DANL01000040.1:0-2144 GCA_002499865.1 Euryarchaeota archaeon UBA121
ACTAAAATAGCAACGCATATTCTCGACATAAGAAGCTCATCACCGAGTGAAATGAGCCTACAGGATCTGCCCTTCGAGCCTTCTGAGACAGAGGAAGGAGAGGTGTTTGGCATTGGAGTCGATGGAAACAAACACTTAACGATGGATTTTCTCAGAAAATATGTGGCATATGCCAAGAGAACGTTCTTCCCTCAATTAAATGATAAGGCAAAATTGATGATTTCGGATTACTATGTTCAGGTCAGGAATGAGACTGCCGCCCTAGACAGATCTCCAGGAGAGTACGAGGGGGATGGAGACAAGGACAGGCCAATTCCGATTACTGCTAGGGCAATCGAAGCCCTAATTCGACTTACTGAAGCACATGCCAGAATGCATCTAAAACACACGGCAGATGAAAACGATGCTAAGATGGCTCTGGCCGTCTACAAGCATTGGAGAGAGGACTCAAATATCGAGGACGAGTCAGAAATTCACTCTGGAGTTTCTGCCTCAAAGAGAAATATCGACAGGACTGTTCCCAAAATCATCAGAGACATTTGTATGGAGAGAGATGGAACTGCAGACATAGTCGAGATTTACAATAGGGCTACTGATTTGGGAATCAATGAGGAACAGGTTGATGAGGTAATTTCCTCTATGCGAAAAGGAGCACAGCTTTTCTCTCCGCGTTTAGGAATATACTCTTTCGTCCGTTGAGCCTATGAGCTAAAGCCCACTCGTTGTACCATGGAGCCACTGGGAGACGTCTCAAATCCAACTTCCTTGGACCCAGATTCTCTAGGTTTCATGTGTGGTCTTGAGATACATCAGCAACTAGCTACGGGGAAACTACACTCTAGAATGCCCGGTGAGCTGTATGAGTTCGGTATCGAGGATATCCCGGATGATTGGAATCAATCTGAGAGGAGACTCAGGGCATCCCAAGGAGAGGGAGGGAAGATAGACATCGCGGCAAGGTTCGAACAACGCAGAAACAGAACCTTTGTGTATGTCCAACCACCAAATGCAGGACTAATCGAGTTGGATGAGGCACCCCCTCTTCCTCATGATCGAGAGGCCATAGATGTAGTCCTGACAATGTCTGCTATGTTGCATGCAAAACCAGTACACGCCCTCCAGCCAATGAGAAAAACGGTAGTCGATGGTTCCAACACGAGCGGATTCCAGAGGACCACGCTGGTTTCTACGAATGGCCAATTGATTACAGATACCGGAGAAGTGGGCGTTTCAGTGATATGCTTGGAAGAGGACTCAGCGAGGAAGCTCGATACCAAATCAACCCCAGAGGGAGAAGTAGTAACATATACCCTAGATAGGTTGGGACTTCCACTAGTAGAGATAGCTACCGATCCTGATATCATCACTCCCGAACATGCAAAAGAATCTGCCATAGCACTGGGTTCTCTTCTAAGGGACACAAGAAGAGTAAGAAGAGGGTTAGGGTCCATAAGGCAAGACCTCAATGTCAGTATAGCATGTGGAGACAGGGTTGAAATCAAGGGATGTCAGGATTTAGAATGGATTCCAAGGATAATAAGAATTGAGATGGCTAGACAGCTACACATGTACAGGCTCGCAAATCAGCTTAGGGAAGAAGCAAGATTGCCCCCACTTCCCCCTGATCGAAGGGATACTGAGATAACGATAGAAAACAGAGTGGCAATGTCCACCAAATCCAGAGTTCCAATGGAGTTCCATGATATTTCGGAATCACTATTGTCATGTGAATCCTCGATGGTGAATAATGCTCTTTCCGACGGAGCCATCCCTCTTGCCGTTAGGCTTCCAGGCTTCAAAGGAAAGCTAGGTACAAAGTCTCTAGACCTGGAAGGGGCACAGCTTCCCCGTCTAGGAAGAGAGCTCGCTAGCGCCGCAAAATTAGCAGGAGTAGCTGGAATCTTTCATTCAGATGAACTGCCCTCTTATGGCATATCAGAAGAAGATGTAACCACAATAAGGGCCTCACTGAAGCTTTCAGAGAGCGATGCCTTCGCATTCTGTGTCGCTCCACACTGGCAAGCAAAGCTAGCTCTAGAATCTGTCATAGAAAGATGTAGAATGGCGTATCACAGAATCCCCCAAGAAGTGAGAAACGTTGTTGTCAGGAAGGGTCAGCCAGACGATGGAACGACCACTGCACT
>DANL01000040.1:2525-3422 GCA_002499865.1 Euryarchaeota archaeon UBA121
GACATCTCAATCGAAAGATGGGAAGCAATATGTTCGAACCTACCTCTGAGTTCAGATGAACGATTCCAGAGGCTATCTGAACTGGATATATCTCAGAACCAAGCAGAATCTATTCTCAACGGAGAATTGGACGATATTCTGTTTGAGGGAATAGAGGGAGATCTTGGCCTTCCAGCCAAGGCGTGGGCAAGCGCTCTACTAGAATTCGGAACTTCCAACGTCCCTGCACTTTCAGTGGCTATCCACCTAAGGGAGAGTGGCCAAATAACCAGAGAGGGAATTCTTCCTCTTGTAGAAGAATCGACGAGCAGGAAAGTCACCGATTTGATTCAATGGATGGTATCTGAGGCCAAATCTCAGGGCTTCATTCCTGCTGACAATAGTGAAGTCGAGGATGCCGTGGAGGCAATTATGATTGAAAAGGCCGATTTTATTTCCGAGCGAGGTATGTCGGCCGTTGGGCCTCTAATGGGATTGGTAATGCAGAAGCTAGGAGGCTCTGCCGATGGGAAGATAGTAAGTCAGGTTCTCAGAGAGAAGATAAGCTCTATATCTGAAAATTAGGATTAATCAGTACCAAATTAAAGTACCTGTTTTCGTTGGTTTAGTATCCGTGTCTGACAGACTTAGACTAGGTTCTACTGCCTTACTTGTGGTAGTTTTACTACTACTCCCTTTCATCAGAGACTCCGTTAACGAAGAGGTCGCTAGATTCGTAAGCGATAGTGAGTCCTCTCACGTTGGTCTGCCAACCGAATGGGATGAAAATCAAGTCATATGCGTTTACTTCCCCGTGGAATATCCCCATCCTGTATATTCCTCGGGCGTTTCGATGATTGATACTGATGGTTCCATAATTGGAGTCAATTATGACCTCAATCTAACCGGTGCTTGCGT
>DANL01000040.1:3831-7219 GCA_002499865.1 Euryarchaeota archaeon UBA121
TACTTCGTGAACCCCAACTGGGGGCAATTCGTCCATACAATTGGAGGTTTGAACGATCAAGAGATACAGGGGGACTTCAACGGAGCATACTGGAGCCTGTCTCACAATGGCCGATACTCTATGGTCGGAATTGGTAGTTTGGTAATGGGAGAGGGCGACGTAATAAGTTGGAATATAGAGACATGGTGAGTACTAGATGAGCGGAATTATCAATAGATTGGCCCTCTCATCACAGGGAGAGTGATGTAATGCTGGACGCACATGCAATAGTTCTCTCTCCCTTAGAGACACTGGTTCTCAACCTCTCCTTACTAGCTATAGTGGCATGGTCAATGTGGAAGGCCGAGAAATCCCTGGATTCGGGAAGTGACCTCACAATCCTCGCACTGATGACCATATTCGCAATCACAGGAAGGATCCTCCTCGAACCGCTCCCCAACGTGCAACCTGTTACCGTAATCGTACTCCTGGTGGGAATTCATTATGGGGCCACCAGATCTATTGGGGTAGCCACGATAATCGCAATCTCATCTAATCTAGTCATGGGTCATGGCCTCTGGACATTTTACCAGGCACTGGGATGGTCCCTAGTTGGAGTCACAGGTGCCTTGCTATCACAGAGCCTCAGGGTCGATGACAAGATTTCCGTTCCCAGGGTGGCAGGCGTCTCATTCGTTGTAGCCTTTGTTTTCGACTGGGTCGTGTCGGCAAGCGTATTGCACACCCTTCCCCTTGAGACTCTTCCAGTGTACATATTGGCGGGCCTACCATTCGATCTGGTCCATGGAGTTGGCAATGTGGCCTTCGCAGCTTGGATGGCTGAGCCAATATCCGAGATCATGTCAAGGCACTCCACTAGTAGAGAGGTGGTGGTAAGCACTGTCAAGAGTAGCGCCTGAACTAACCATGGTCCTAGTCACTAGGGCCGATCTAAATCTAACGAAGGGAAAGCTCGCGGCACAGTGTGGCCACGCAGTATCAGAATGCGTACTCAAGGCAAGCTCCAAGGACAGCAGAATGCTTGACAGGTATCTGAGAGAAGGCGCTAGGAAGATTGTCGTCTCTGCCCCTCACCTAGAAGGACTGAGGAGAATATACGGCGAGGCAGCAGAGAGCGGAATAATATCCTGCATGGTTAAGGACGCCGGGCATACCGAGATTCCCCCTGGAACAGTGACGGTGGTAGGCCTAGGCCCGGGCAAGAGAAGTGACATTGATTCAATCACTAGTAGCCTTCCACTAGTGAAGTGAATTCATTGAGATTTTCTTGTTAATCGGCAGACTGGGAGGACATCCCCCCAGCCCGCCTTACGTTTTCTTAGTCCTGTTACAGATTTCAGACCATCTCGTCGACCTTGACAGCAACTAGTGCCCCAAGACCGCAGAGAAGACCGTCAATGATCCACGCCTGAGCGACATCAGCGACATCGCCGCCACCGTCCAGGATGGTTGCCGCCATTTCTCCAGCTCCAGATGTGCTTACATTAGCCACTACCACGTCTGCAACAGTCACGTCATATGTCATTCCCATCATTCCAGCTAGAGCCATTACAGCGAAACCGGACACCCATGCTGAGTCAGCACGGGTGTGTATTGTCCAGAAGATAGCACCAGCGGCTATCATGGTGAGCATTCCCCACATGTCAGGGAACTCGAATGCTTGAGCCGCCCAACCAGTTTCTATATTACCAAATTCGGTTGCCAAAGCAGCAGCCAATGCGGCTCCTACAATCTGCGCTAGCAATCGCATTCCGTTAGGCATCCAGTTGCCCTCAGCGTCACTGAGATCTCCTGTCATCATATGCATCCATGTTATCACTGGTAGTACGTGAGCACCTGAGAATGCCATCCATACACCTGCCATAACGACAGCTGCACCAAGGCTTCCCCAGCCCATGCCAACCACGAGCCACGCTACCACGAAGGCACCGCCAATCTCTGCTTTCATTGCGTTCATATCCATTTCCATTTTATTTTCCTCCTTACTCAGTGAGCGGTTGCCCACATGACTCATATGTTATAACTAAGACCTAATAAAAATGCTTAAAATGGCTAATTTTGAGGGTTTTCACAATAGCCGGTGTAGTTGAAAACACCTGATATCCAGAAAAATATCTAGTTTCTACTAGTTTAAATATAATTTTTTTCAGTGCGTAGCACTGTATTTCAAAATTACCGGATTCATACTCATTTCATATGCAACCACCTTCTGGGACCCCTATGCGACACTATCCTAGCGAGTTGGTGGACCTGAGAAGCGATACCGTCACCCAGCCTACTCCCGAGATGAGGGAGGCCATGGCTAAGGCATCCGTGGGTGATGATGTATTGGGTGACGATCCCACTGTTATCGAGCTTCAGGAGATGGTAGCAGATATTTTCGGAAAGGAAGAAGCACTCTTTGTCCCATCGGGAACTATGTCGAACGCGATTGCTATTAGGGCGCAGACTGAGCCAGGAGACGAGGTCATAACAGAGAGATACAGCCATATTTACGTTTACGAGGGAGGCGGATATGCCGCTCTATCGGGGTGCTCAATAGCACTCGTCCCTGGAGAGGGAGGTATAATGGATCCAGCCGATGTGGAAGCCTCAATAAGGAAGGGCGACGGAAGCCTCGGGCACTATCCTAACGGGAGCATGGTATGCGTGGAGAACACCT
Source organism: Euryarchaeota archaeon UBA121 (assembly GCA_002499865.1). Lineage (GTDB taxonomy): Archaea > Thermoplasmatota > Poseidoniia > Poseidoniales > Thalassarchaeaceae > MGIIb-O5. The sequence goes on from DANL01000040.1 coordinate 6,494, forward strand.
CCAACCGTGGAGGAGGGACCTGCTACCCCAAGGAAAAACTGGATGAAATCGCCAAGATTGCCAGGGGAAATAATTGCAGGTCCCACATAGACGGAGCCAGGATTTTCAACGCTTCAATATCCACCTCACTGAGTCCCAAGAGAATGGCCAGGGAGTACGATAGTATCTCAGTATGTCTCAGTAAGGGACTAGGGGCTCCTGTGGGAAGTGTACTAGTGGGGTCGTCTGAAACCCTCTACAAAGCTCATCGGTGGAGAAAAATGTTCGGAGGGGGCATGAGGCAGGCAGGAGTACTGGCAGCCGCTGGCATATACTCCCTGGAGAATAACATCCAGAGACTCTCAGAGGATCATGACAGAGCTATGGAAATAGCAACAGCTCTTGACAGGATGGATTACTATGAAGTCGATCTTGAACAAGTTCAGACCAACATGGTGTATGTAAGATGTGACAAGGGAGGGGCCGAAGCACTGGTTCATAGATTGGAAAAGATGGGCATTCAAGCCCTTACAATTGATAGCTCTACAATAAGAATAGTAACACACCTGCACATCACTGACGATGATGTACAGAGGACAATCAGTGCCTTAGAATCAGCACAACTATGAGTAACTCTTCAATAATACAATCTTCCGCCGTACATCATGAGGGTTATATTGGCAGTAATGATGGCCACCGTGATTCTCCTTCCATTACAGGCCAGTGCCGCCACAGAGCAGTTCTGGG
>DANL01000073.1 GCA_002499865.1 Euryarchaeota archaeon UBA121
CAGATGATGAGCTGAATAAAGAGGTAGAGGTAAGAGATTCTCGGGAGGAGTTACATGCATCAAAGGAACATGTTGAGGATGAGGAGGTTCACAGTCAGTCTGGTTTATCACAAATTTATGCCAACAAATGGAGGCCTCATGAAAGTCTTAATTTCCCTAGTAAAATAGATTCTAAGCTGATTCGTTCAGAGCTCCTCAGATTCGTTTCGGAAAGAAACGAAGGATATCTGGACATTGTTGCAGGGTGTTGGGACTCAATGTCACCTCCATCATTATTCGATGGGAAGGGATTCCATGAATTCAGTATTAAGTTTGAGGAAAGGATGCTTGAAAATCTGTCCCAGAGGATTCTAGAGCCACATTTGATTGATATCAGGGAAATGGAAGTATTGCCTAGAAGAAAAGGCATCGACCATATTGGCAGAAGGTCAACTAGACTGGTTCTTGATCTCAGGATTTGCCTACGCAGGATTGCACATTATCACTCCATAACAATCGAACAGCGTTTAGATTGGCAGAGATGGATGCTGAGAACGAGAGTGGTTGATGAGCATCTGAAAGATCTGTTTACTAACGGACTGGAAACTCAAGATGGAAGCAAGTTTACCGGCAAGGGCTTCAGGTCAACGTGGCAGGAGGGAATCGTTGCATGTGCATCTGCGATGACAAGAGCGGTTGACCTGCCGAGTACGGACGTTACTTATGCGGACGTCATAGCCCCAATGATCAGAGATACAGGTTTAGCTATGGCAATGGGACAGACTCCTACGGAGGTCTTTGCGGCGCAGATGGGAAAGGCGGAATCTTACATGGACGGGGGGCATCCCGGATCAGGAGGACGAGATCTCCATATCGGAAATTGGGAGAAGAGAGTTTTGCCCCCTACTGCTCCTCTGCCCACAGCTAGTGCAACCACTACAGGAATAGCCCTAGCAGCACAGAGACTTGGGGTTTCACGTTTCCACTTGGCTCCTGTGGGAGAAGGATGCAGTAGCAGTGGCGAGTTCTGGGAGGCGATGAATCTTGCTGGCACTAGAGGACTACCAATATGCTACATGATACAGAACAATCAGATAGCCCTAGACACATTTGTAGTTGGTCAGTCGGGTGCTGAGACCTTCGGAGACAAGGGGCCAGCAATGGGGATTCCATCATGGACTATTGATGGTTCCGATCCCGGACAATTTTACTCATCTACTGCAGTAGCCAGAGAGATTGCGGTGTCTGGTGGAGGTTCGACGTTGATACATGTAGAGACTATGAGGGGGTGTGGGCATGCTCATCATCACGATGATTTGTATCTTGGCTCTCCTTCTGGAAATCCTCCTGGTTATGTCGATAAGGAGTTACTTGAGTACTGGTCCGATAAGGACCCTCTTCCCAATCATCGTGAATATCTAATTAGGAACGGATGCAGTGAGAAGTTGCTAGCCGGAATCGAGTCAGAAGAGAGGCAGATGGTTGACGATTGCAGAAATGAGATGGAATCTATGCCATGGCCAGAAGGCCATTCTGTCGGAGAGGGCATAACTAGTCTAACAGATGCTAGAAGTCACTCACAGCAAATCAGTGATTTGGAGGGACAGTTTTCAATTTCTGAATCTCCTCTACAGCCTGGAGAGGAATCTCTTATTTTCTCGGATGCTTCGAACTCTTGGACGTTCAGTAGGGCGATTCAAAATGCGATGGTAGAGATTGCTGATTCCTATGGAGATGACGTTTTATTCATGGGAGAGGATATGGAAATAGCTGGGGCCTTTGGAATGAATCTACCTCTCAAAGCCAGAGGGCATGAGGATAAGCTTCTCGACATGCCACTCTCAGAGGCCATCATAATCCACTCTGCTACTGGAGCCGCATTGGGAGGCATGAGACCGGTTGCTGAAATTCAATTTGGTGGATTTGCAGCACTAGCCATGAATCCTCTAATCAACAATGCGGCTCAGTTGAGATGGAGATGGGGTGCCGAGGTTCCACTTACAGTGAGAATTCCATTGGGTGCGAAGACAAGAAGTGGGCCATTCCATGCGAATATGATAGAGTCTTGGTTTACTAATGATCCTGGACTAGTGATTGCTTTCCCAAGTAATCCTCAAGATGCTTATGACATGATGGTAGAGGGACATTCAATTCCCGACCCTGTTCTTTTCTTAGAGCACATTGGACTATACGGCTTGAGAGGAGGGAAAACAGGATGGGGGGAGTCGATTAATCAAATAGTTGACACTGAGTCTGTGAAGGAAAGGTTGGATACTGGAGAGCTTTCCATTGGAAAGGCCAGAGTAATCAGAGGAGGGAGTGATCTAACCATAATCACTTGGGGGGCCATGGTTCATGTTGCTCTTGAGGCCTCTAGAATGGCTTCATTGGAAGGCTATGAGGTAGAAGTAATTGATTTGAGAACCATACAACCTTTCGATGAGAGAACTTGTATCGAGTCCGTAAATAGGACGGGCAGGATGATTATCCTACAGGAGGCACAATGGACAGGAGGAATCGGCCATACGATAAGTAGCAGAATCATAGAGCAATCGTTTTGGAGTCTTGAATGCGCTCCTGTTGTTATCGGTGCGCTAGATACCCCGGTACCATTTTCTCCCTCTCTTGAGGACCATACTGTCCCAACTGCTGACTTGGTCCATAGACACATTATAAGATCGTGTAATTGAGCCTGATTGATTGGAAATGGTCATGAGTGTAATTGGTACGCGGTAACCATGGACTGGGTGCTAGTCATAGCTGGCTTCGTCCTTTTGATGACTGGGGGAGAGGTCGTAGTACAGGGAGCGATTGTAATCGCCAAGAGGATGCGTGTCCCCCCCCTACTGATAGGATTCACTATAGTAGCCGTGGGGACCTCCCTTCCAGAGTTGGCAGTTTCTCTAGAGGCCGTTGCTGCAAATCAACCAGATCTGGCTATTGGTGGCGTAATGGGCTCAAATGTAGCTAA
>DANL01000071.1:0-5900 GCA_002499865.1 Euryarchaeota archaeon UBA121
CTCACAGAGCCCGTAGCATTCATAACAAGGCCTCAGGTGGCCCGCCTACCCAAGTAACGTCGAGGGAGTCATATGAGTAAGAAGAACAGAAAGACCAACCAATCCCTTATCGCCCTAATTGGCGATTTGAAGGAGCAGAGCAGGTCCACCGGTTCGGCACTATGGCGAGACGTGGCGCTACGACTCGAAGCGAGTCGTAGCAATTGGGCAGAACCAAACCTGAGCCGCCTGTCAAGGCATGCTTCCACTGAGGACATGGTCCTCGTTCCAGGTAAGCTACTTGGCAGTGGAGAGGTAGAGGGAAAGCCCAGCGTCGCCGCCTACAGTGTCAGCTCCGGAGCTAGGACCAAGATCGAAGGCGCAGGAGGGCGCGTCCTTACCATCAGGGAACTGATGAAGGAAAACCCCGAAGGAAAGGGGGTGAGAATCCTTGGATGAACAACACACACTAGTCTACGATGCTAGCGATAAAATCCTCGGAAGACTTGCCAGTCACGTCGCTTCTCAGATGCTAACCGCCAGAAAGAGTGGAAAGCAGCAGAGGGTAATAATCCTAAACGCAGAGAATGCAATAGTATCCGGTCCTAAGAAGAGGGTCTTTGGCAAGTATAGGGCGAAATATGAGCTCAATCACGCTCGCAAGGGACCTTTCTACCCAAGGATGCCAGACCAGATATTCAAGAGAACGGTTAGAGGAATGCTACCGTACCAGAAGAATAGCAGTGGAAGGAACTCTCTGAGGGACCTTAGAGTAATGATCGGGACTCCCTCCAACCTAAGCGGAGAAGAGCTACCTGATGGGCACCAGTGGGGAGACACATCAACTATAGACAAGCCCCTGCCGCTAAAGTTTGTCAGACTCGGAGATATTAGCGAGGCCCTGGGAATCGACTCAACAAGATGGAGTGCTGAATAGTATGGCTAGGAAGAAGAGCAAGAAAATTTCAGTGAACACCAGTGGAAAGAGGAAGACGGCCGTTGCCAGAGCAACCGTCAGAAAGGGACAGGGCAGAGTCAGAGTCAATGGTGAGCCTATTCACATCATGGGCCCTAGTTTAGCACAGAGAAAGGCACTAGAGCCCGTTCAGATTGCAGAAGCAATGAACAGACTAGGAGATGTCGATGTATATGTCGATGTAGTAGGAGGGGGCCAAATGGGCCAAGTGGATGCTATTCGTACTGCAATAGCCCGCGGACTAGTAAAATGGAACGGTGGAGCAGAAGGAGATGACGAGGAACTTAGAGATGAATACCTAAGATTCGACAGAAGCCTTCTAGTGAATGATCCAAGGCGTAAGGAACCCAAGCACCAAATGGGACGCGGTGCTAGGAAGAAGTGGCAGAAGTCATACAGGTAGGTGAAAAGAGTGATTATTCCAGTCAGATGTTGGAGCTGTGGCAAGGTTATTGCCCACGCATATGCAGATTACAAAAAGGCAGTCGAATCGGGTGAAGACCCTCAGAAGGCTATGGATGACGCAGGCCTCGAGAGATACTGTTGCAGGAGGATGTTCCTCTCACACGTCGAACTCATAGACGAGGTCGCCCCGTTCAGCGTTCCCCGAGAGAATTGATGTAGCGACAGGGCTTTCAAATGATGCTCTCACGCTTCAATCCCACAAGGGGCCTGTAGGTTAGCTTGGCCTATACTTCGCGGCTGGGGGTCGCGCGACCCAGGTTCAAATCCTGGCAGGCCCACCATCAAATACTGCAGGGCATACTTCTGGTACGTTTTCGTACAACCAAGACGTAACTTGAAGGGACCCGCCCCCTCTCGTCGAACATGGCAGAAGACGCCAACGATGAGAGGGCAAAAATCCTCAAAATCAATGATCTAGCGAATCTTCTCTCATATCACTCGAACAAGTATTACAATGAAGCCTCCCCCGAGATTAGTGACTCCGAGTTCGACTCCTTGAGGGACGAGCTGGAGTCCCTGGACCCGAATCATCCACAACTTTCCAGAGTGGGGGCAGATCCTGCTCCCGGCTCGGTAAAGATTGTGCATGAGTTCCCAATGAGGAGCTTGGATAAGGCCAATACCGAGCAACAAGTCCTCCATTTCGTATCTCAGACTACAGCAAAGGGTAGGAGGTTCGTGTGTCAGCCTAAGTTAGATGGTTCTGCTCTTTCGCTAGAGTACAGGAGAGGCAGACTCGTGAGGGCCGCCACCAGAGGTAATGGAACCAGGGGAGAGGACGTAACAGCAAACGTAAGGAGAATTCCAAATGTCCCAGATAAGCTAGCTTGGGATGGAGATTGTCATATTAGAGGGGAAGTGGTCATGTTACTGGAGATATTCCAGCAGAAATATTCCGACATAGCCCCCAATCCGAGAAATCTAGCCGCTGGCTCGCTTAGGCAGAAGAGCATCGATGCTGGAAAGGGACGGGCAGAGGACTTGGCCTTCTTCGCGTATGGAGTAGAATTTCCTTCGGGTGACTCCAAACATCCCGATAGTCCCAAACAACCAGAATTCAAATACGATTCAGAAGCTATTTCATGGCTATCTTCGATGGGGATACAGGTTGCTGGGAACGAGATCGTCTCGGGCTCTGAAGATAACGATACTTCGAATAAGATTATTGAAATCACTAAGAGATGGACCGAAAGCAGATATTCAGAGCCATGGGAGATCGATGGCATCGTAATCAAACTGGACCGTCTGGACAAGAGAGAACTTCTTGGAATGACTGCACACCATCCTAGGTGGGCCCTAGCATGGAAGTTCCCCCCTCAGGAAGCGATTTCTGTACTCATGGGGGTAGATTGGCAGACCGGGAGAACAGGAAACGTGACCCCGGTCTCTAGGATCGCCCCAGTAATAGTATCCGGAGTCACGGTCGAGAATACCACCCTACACAACAAGGGCGAAGTAGAGAGGCTGGGAATGTCCATCGGAGACAAGGTCAGAGTAGTAAGGAGAGGCGATGTAATCCCCAAAATCATAGAAGTCCTAGGCAAGGCCACAGCGGATGACCTCGAAGGAAGAGCCCATTCAGACGGGTCCCCATTCAATCAGGAACTGCCTGTGGCCTCTGAAATCATAGTCCCCACCGAATGCCCTCGCTGTGAAACCATACTAGTCGTGGACGGGGCATTCCTAAAGTGCAACAACTTGGACTGCCCTTCCAGATTAGAGCGTACCGTCCTATACTGGTGCAGGAAACTCGAACTGGATGGAATCGGAGAAAAACTTGCCGAGCAACTATGCTCTTCTGGGCTAGTCTCTAGCCTCGCCGATCTCTACAGGCTTGATGAAAGGAAGAGAGAGCTACTTTCTTTAGATAGGATGGCCGAAAAATCAGCAAACAACATACTCAAAGAGCTAGAGAATAGTAAGTCGATGACGCTCAGCACTTTCATTTCTGCGTTGGGGTTGCCTAGAATCGGTCCCGAGATAGCGACGCTGATATGCTCTGAGGTAGAGACTTTGGACGAACTGATCGACATGCTATCACATAGAGAAGAAGCAGTTGAAAGACTAGTCAAAATAGATAGAATCGGAGAAGTAGTGGCCAATCTACTATTGGATGGTATTTCGAATAGAAAAGAATTGATAATTGACCTGCATTCAAAGATAGTGATAGTTGAGGAAAGTAAGGTAGTTTCGCAAGGGATGTTGAATGGGGAGACCTTCTGCATAACAGGAACCCTGAGTAGACCTAGGAAAGAGATAGCACTCTCAATAAAAGCGCAAGGGGGCAAAGTAGTCTCATCGGTATCAGGCAATCTCGATTTCCTGGTTTCTGGGGACTCATCAGGATCAAAGATGGAGAAGGCAACAAGACTGGGTGTGAAGATAATCAGTGAGGACGAGCTTGATGAGCTACTGGGAGGAGGAATTCTAACAGATATTCCAATACCTAGACAATCAACTCTCGGTGAGTTCTGATTAACCATACATCGTACTAGGGGCACTAACCACGTCAGGTTCAGAGTTCAGATGCAAGGCCATCATCTCCCTTATTTGCCCCTCAATCCTTTGCGCTTCTTCCATCAGTGGCTCTGGGTCAAGCTTCACCGCTGGAAGCAGACCATCTAGGCACTCGATAATACGAGCCGCGGCCCTAGCATCGGGGATCCCCCCTCCACTGAACTCTCCCCCCGACTCTGCAATTATGGCCAAGGAATCCATCTTCCTCCTGCGACTCTCACCAAGCATGACTCCAGTCATCCCCCCGACAACACCTTGCTTCAGGAGAGTAGCACCAATTTCTTCCAGCATCTCTCTAGACTTCTCATTAGAACCGATACCTACCACGGTATCTGGACTCTTATCCTCGTCGAATATCGAGTGTTTTTGACCCTCTCCGTGTGCATAAGAATCTATCATTATTGACATTCCAGCACCAGATTCGGACATCCAGTCCAGAATCTCACTCGCAATCGGTAACTTCAACTCGGGAGATATTTGAATTTCTGAGGCGATAAGTACCACCTTATCGCACTTATCCACGTTACAAATGGGAACTCCGCTATAGAGCCTAATGGGGGGAAGAGGACTGCCGTCCTGAACCAGACAAACCGGAGGTAATCCCGAGTGACGAATACCCCCTACAAGCTCTAAGCCAAGCTTGTCCACGAGAAAATGTGCCACGATGCTACTCACAAAACCCTCTGATGGAAAACAACTGATCACCAAGGCCTCATCGAACTCCGAACCACTCTCGATATCTATCACGGGTATCTCACTCATGACTCCCGATTAATGCAAGTGCTTCTAACAGTTAGCCCGTACGGTGTCATAGGTGAAACGCACGGAGGCATCACATGGATGAAGGATTTGTAGCCCACCAACTGTCACCATCCTCTTGGAGTAGATACGAGGATTGCCCCCGTAAATACTGGCTTTCCAGACAGAGGCTTCCCCGAAAGGCCAGTATGCCAGCATCCATGGGAACAGCAGTCCACAATTCTGTCGAGGACCTATGTAATCTGGATATTGAGGACAGGGGCCTAGATGAAGCCGAATGGCTTCCTCCCACTGCAAAAGCGATTCTAGATAGGCACTGGCAGATCGAAAAAGAAATTTTCATGGAGACTCCGAGACACCCTAGGTGGAAAGACGAGATGATCACAAAAGCTCATGACGGACTCGTTGGCGCATTGAATATACTGTTCTCAAAATCAGGAATAGAGAAAGTTGCTCTTTCCGAGGTGACGATAGGAATGTGGAAACAAGTACAGTCAATCGTCCTAGCTAACGAAGGAACTCTGGTATCAGAGTGTGGTAGGTTAATGGGTAGGCTAGATCTACTGGTTGCAGACATTGACGAAAATGGAAAATCAATTGGATGGATTGTTGCCGATTTGAAAACCGGGAGGCCACCAAAGGTCAGCTTGAATGAGAAGGTTAGCAGGCAACTCCGATTCTACAGAGATCTCCTTAAGGAGAACAATCCAGATCACCCGCCCCTTCATGCCGAAGGATGGTACTCCTCCAATCAGACAATCCACAGGGCTGAGGGGCCATCGGTACTGGAAGACGCCTTCGTAGCATGGGAAGGGATGAGGCACAGTGAGACGCCGTTCGAGGGAACTCCCGACTCAACCGCATGCGGATTTTGTGAGTGGAAAGCATGGTGTCCAACTTGGTGGGTGGCTCGTAGGGATGGAATACTTCCCCCAGGGGGTATTTTCAGGGATGAAGTAGTGAATATTATTCGATTTGACAGTGATTCAGGAGCTACTCTGTTCGAGAGAGCCCCCCCAATCGGAGATACCGGAGATGTGGGTAGTTCGGAGAACAAATTCGGTGCACTACTAAGGGATCAAGCCCTCTCTCAGATGAGAGAGCTGGTAGACTCGGGATATCAGGGTCCCGTTTATCTCGGTAGTGCAAAGGCAGACGGCAAGATAATGCATCTCGGGGACTGGTCGGAGATACTACCTTGGTC
>DANL01000071.1:6282-8430 GCA_002499865.1 Euryarchaeota archaeon UBA121
AAGCTATCAGGATACTCTTTCATTAGATTCCAAAGTAGAAGTAGCGAGGCACTAGCATCAGCGTCGGCCCTGTGAGCTCGTTCTAGATCAATCCCATATCTATCACATAGGTCACCCAGACGATGCCTACCGGGAACTCTAAGCTTCCTAGCTATTTTCAGAGTATCAACGAAACCTCTTATCCGAGGAGGCTCTATTCCCGCTCTAAGACACTCCATCTTGATGAATCCCCAATCGAATCCTATGACATTGTGGCCAACAATGACCGCATCCTCCATCATCTCCGATATCTTCTCTGAATGATCGGAGAAGCTACCCATCCCCTTAACATCTGAGTTTGTAATCCCATGGACACTGCTCGCCTGCTCAGGGATTTTCTGCTCGGGATCTACCAGGGAGCACAGGCTGATATGCTTACCATCAGAATCACTACCTACCATCGCATACTCTACGATCCTCTCGGACCTACAATCAAAGCCAGTTGTTTCCAAGTCGAAACCGATGACCTTCATTCCATCAAATGGCCGAGGCATGAATGACCCTAGACGGCGATGTCCATGAACTATCGCAATCAACAGAAGTGAGTTCACCAATCCAACAGCCATATATTGTGAAACGTTGCATGAACATCATGATACGTAATACCAAGTATCCGACATTCCTGATTGTAGCATCACTGGTGATGGTTTCTTTCTCAGGTTGCACGGGTCTCGGTAGTAATGTCCCCAATGCAAAAATATCGGCGGACCAGACCGAGATAAACCTAGGCGAGACAGTCAATTTCGATGCTAGGGAGTCCACCACGCCAAGCCCAACGATCATTGATGAGTTCCAGTGGGACTTCGGAGACGGGGGCTCAAAAACCACCAAACAGGGAATTACCAGCTACACATTCGTGAGTCCAGGCTATCATGATGTAGAGGTGACCGTACTGAATGATGATGGAGAGATCGATAGAGACTCCATTTCTATATTCGTCAACGCACCACCTACAATCGTCCTTGAAATGCCCACTTTCATCAAATCTGGCGAGACGGCCATCTTGGATGCTAGCGAATCATTCGATCCTGAGGGAGCGGGAATTGAAGTAATGTGGGATTTCAACATATTCTCCGACTCCAACAATGACGGTGATCCTGCCAATGACGCTGACTCGACCCTTAGAATCGCAGAACTGATGATAGATCAAGCGGGAAATAGAACAGGTTCAGTTACAGTGGTTGATGACAAGGGGGCAGTATCAACAACCAGCTGGAATCTAATGGTAGTATCGAGAGTCTTCAACATCGTTTGGGAGGAACAGATAGTCGAAGCAAACTGGAACGGATATCTGGAGCAGGGCGAATCAGTAGTATACGAGCATGAGCCCGGTTTGGGAGGAAGGGTAATCCAACTAAACTCAACCCTTACACTTTCACGGGAACTGATACCTATCATGCTCCCAGAGGACAACTTCACCTTCTCCCTCGATATGGAGTCCGGATGGAGCACCTTCGCATCCACATCACAGGACAACATAACTGAGAACTCCAGCGCTTCCATAGACAGAGGCGAGATGAACTCCTACCCAGATAGTGGATACACCCTCTCAGCCGACTCCAAGGAATCCCTCGAAGAACAGCTATTGAACCAAGCTGGAGAGAGATTCGGCCAAGGAACATGGACCTGGATAATAACGGCAGACCAATGCGACCCGGACCTACCTGTAGATGGAGTAGATCCGGACCAGGGCAATGATTGGGAGCTTACAGTAACAGTGGTTGTCATGGTTCTCCGAATCAGCGAAGTAGGTCCGTGAGGCTACTATCCCTGTGCGAAGTGCTTTGAACTCCTCTCGCCTGCGTTAGGCATGGTCAAGTCGATGGAGATAACCAAGCTATCCGTCAGAGAGAAGCTGGTAGTCGATGTCAGCGTCTGGATGAACAATCCCGAGGACTACGACTTCTCCCCACGGGCATCTCTGGATGGGGCCACCATGAGCCTATTCAATGGCAATGAGCAGACGGCCTCAGCCACCGTAGATCTGGATGACGAGCAAGCTACGGTAGCAGAGAGGGACAGAATGGTGGAGTTGAGAGTCAAGTTCTCCGTTGAGGGAATGCACGGTGTCCTAACTAACAAGACCAAGAACGTTAGAGACGGGCCAAA
>DANL01000078.1 GCA_002499865.1 Euryarchaeota archaeon UBA121
GCTGCTAGTTCCCTTGGCGGTGTGATAACAGTGTTGTGCCCGGGAGGGGTTGGCAGTAACGATGCGTCGTTAATTTCAGGAGTTTCAAAGGTCATTTCATTACAGGGAGACTGCTTCTCATCATTCGATAGTGGGTCTTGGTCGACCGTCATGGCTCCGTTCTCACAGGGGATGGTCATGGCTTCTTCGTCTCCTACTGGTAGAGAGCTAGGGGCTCAAATAGCATCAAAAATCGGTGCCCCTATAGTACAGGACATCACAGGAATCGAGCCTGGTTACAAGGTTACCAGATCTGTTTATTCAGGGAAAGCAGTTGAGACGTCAAATCTTACAATGCCGTGTGTAGTAACGCTAAGGCAGAATGCCTTCGAAGGGGCCTCTGGAGGAGGCAGCGCCGAGGTAGTAGTCGTAGACAATTCGGCGGAAGTATCCGTTGCCGTCAAGGAAGCAATTGCTAAGGCCGGGGAGAGAATGGATGTTTCTGATGCTGAGATTGTTATTTCTGGAGGAAGGGGGATGGGTGAGCCTTCTAACTTCTCACACCTAAATGAGGTGGCTGATGTTATTGGCGCGGCCGTAGGGGCCAGTAGGGCGGCTGTCGACTCATGGGACGAGATCCCGCATAGCATGCAGGTCGGCCAAACAGGAAAGACCGTCAATCCGAGCTTATACATCGCCGTAGGGATAAGTGGAGCGATCCAGCATCTAGCTGGGATGCGTTCTAGTAAGTATATCGTGGCAATCAATAAGGACCCGGATGCACCAATCTTTGGAGTAGCAGACTATGGGATTGTTGCCAATTGGGAGGATGCCCTGCCTGCGTTAAAAGAAGAGCTTGGCAAGCTTAGCTAAACCACTCTAACAGTCATTTTAGATATCGATTTAGCTCCCTTGTTGTCGACTACAGATAATGAGAAAGAGTGTACTCCTTGTGAGAGCCTTACCTTGATTACAGGGGCGTCACCCAGTACTCTTCCTGTCTCTGATATCCAAGACCATGAAACTATTTCTCCATCTGGGTCATAAGATTTTGAGCCGTCTAGGATTACATCGGCCTTGAGATCATCATTGGAAATTACTGTAATGTCATCGCCGGCATCGGCCACGGGTGGCAAGTTGATAGAAGAAGCAGATCTAGATAGTGTTTCCAGTATGTCTTCGTCGTCACTGAGTTCAGTCATTGACACCTCCAGTGATTGGTTGATATCTCGGATTATCGAGTCTATCTGATTTATACTGTTTCTTTCTGCGGCTTTTGCAATCTCATTTTCTGATGGCATTCCTGAGAAAGATTTGTCACTTAAATCACTTATTTGAGAGTTTTTGGCATCATAGTTTTCTTCGTAATGAATCTCATTATCGGGACCTATGAGAGATATTAAACTACCACTTCCCGAACTATTTTTGTCACCGACTAGAGCGATTATTCCTTGACCGAGTAAGAGTATTTTCGAAATTATTGTTGGATGTTCGAAAATCCATTTCTCGATTCCTTCGGGACTTATTCTTCTCGCATAAAACCAACTGGATACCAAAATATCTCCATCCCATATTCTCAGATCTGTTATCGAATAACCAAGATTACTTAGTAAAGTTAGATCCTTTCCTCTCTCTATCCATAGTAATTCTCCCTCAAAACAACCTACGTAATAGCCATCCCCACTAGCTTGAATACATGTAGCCCTAGATGGTATCTCGACTACTTCCAGTAATCCCTCTCTGACATGCCAAAATTCCAATCTATTGACTGGCCTGTCATCAATAACAGCTCCAAGTGATTCTCGGGAAACTATGAATCTCCCTTCAACGATGGGCGATATATTAGTAATCATCTCTATATCGTCTTTAGCCGGAGGAGATGATTTTAGCATCTCCAAATCATTATTGAAAACTGTCATCTTTCCTTCGTCGGTAGCGACGACTATCTGGTCATGGTCATCGGAAATACGGATTATGGTCGTATCTCCAAGATTGACGGAGGCCCTCTTGTCGCCCTGTTTGTCAATAGATATTATATCGCCATCTTCCGTAGATAGGAGGATAAGTTTCTCCGATATGCAAATCCCATTGCATTTGACCCCAGAGAGAATTTTTTTCTCGCTATTTTCAGATATTAGAATTACATCGCCCTTGGAAGATGAGACAGTCAATAATGGCCCCTGTGAGTCGCTTGCGACAATATTTTCAGATATTTGATTACTTGAAATTTTTATCCCTTCCCGATTGAAAGAGTCCATGCTTCCGTTCTCTGACAGGACGATGAATCCGTCACCCATGGCATAACTTTCTAGGATCGAGTAGTCAACATCAACTTCGGCAGTAGCCACAATAGTGGATATCACATTCTTAGGGGAGGGGGGCACGTGCTTGATGTTGACTATTGTCAGATTGAAGCGGACCCCTTGGCCTTATCACTTCGGATCTTCTCGATTCTGTCCAAGTACTCATCACTAATTCCGCCTGTCACGTATACGCCATCGAAGCACGAGCAGTCAAAGTTTGAAAATTCTGTATCGGCATCACCTTTGCATGCACTGACCAGATCTTCTAGATTCTGATAGATCATCCAATCTGCCCCGATTGCATCAGAGATTTCGCCTATGGTCCTCCCATGCGCAACATACTCAGACTTGGCTGGCATATCTATGCCATACACGTTCGGATGGACAATCGGGGGAGAGCAAGAGGCGAAGTATACCCTCTTCGCACCAGCCTCCCTGGCCATTGCCACTATCCTCCTGGAAGTATTGCCTCTCACAACACTATCGTCAACGATTAAAACTACCTTGTCAGAAAATTCTTCCTCTATGGTATTCAGCTTCTTCCTCACTGAATCCTTCCTAACATTCTGACCTGGCATTATGAATGTCCTCCCTATGTATCTGTTCTTCACGAATCCCTCCCTGTATGGCACCTCCATTACTCTAGCAAGCTCTAAAGCGGCAATTCTTCCGCTATCTGGAACGGCTATCACTGACTGAATTCCATGGTCGGGGAATTCTTTTGAGATTCTCTCTGCCAAGAATGCGCCCATTCTGATTCTTGACGAGTGAACGGATACGCCATCCAAAACGGAGTCCGGCCTAGCGAAATAGACGTGCTCAAAAATACACGGGCTATGAAGTACATCACTGGAGCATTGCTTGGACGAGAGTGCTCCATCCATCCTCGCCACAATGGCCTCTCCAGGTGAGACATCTCCGTCATGATTGAATCCAAGAGTATTGCAAACTACGCTTTCAGAAGCGAAAACACGCTCCGTAAATCCATTGACGACCCTGCTCCCTATCGAGAGAGGCCGAATGCCATTTGGATCCCTGAAAGCGACGATCCCCCAGCCTGTGATTAGTGCTACGACACTGTAGCTACCCTCGGCCCTAAGATGGAGCCTTTCCACTGCTCTGAAAATATCCTCATCAGAAAGAGACTCCAGCCCCCCCGGCCTGCCATTTAGTGAACGCTGGATTTCCGCGGCGAAGAGATTCAGTAGCGCCTCGGAATCGGAGCTTGTGTTTATCCTCCTATGGTCGTACTCTAGCAGACCTGAAATAATATCATTAGTATTGTTCAGATTGCCATTATGAGCTAGACTAACCCCGAATGGGGTGTTTGTGTAAAACGGTTGAGCCTCTGCTACTGAGCTAGATCCGGCGGTGGGATACCTGACATGACCGATTCCCATAGAACCAGTCAGGGACTGGGAGTGCTTTGACCTGAAGACATCCCTGACCAGTCCATTGGCCCTCCTATGGGATATATTCTCTGAATCGCTAGTAACTATTCCTGCCGCGTCTTGGCCCCTGTGCTGAAGAACCAACAAGCCATCATATAGAGACTGAGCTACCTGAGATTCAGGATTTGATAAAATTCCGATGATCCCGCACATCGGCTACCAAACGCTCCTCAGCGATTAGGGACTTAGCACTTTCCGAAGCTACTTGCTACCCATGGTGCGATTTCTCTTGCTCCATCTGTACTTTCTGAGCTTGGCCGTTTGACCGTATCCGCAACTCGAGCAGATTCCCTTGGTCTTGTGAAAAGAATGCTTTCCGCACCTCCTACACCTGATGTGTGTAGACTTCTGCCTTTTTCCCATACTTGGAGTACCCTTTGACATACGCACCACCTATTGGACGGCGTTGCGACCGGAATGGGTGTTATCAGCGTTACCCTCCGAGCTGGGAGTAATTGAGATGGGCTCAATTGAGATCTATCTCGCTGGTACTTATGGAAACCTTCGCTAGAATAATAAAAATAGCCAAGTAAATCAGCGGGGAGATTCCTAGAATTGCTATGATTGATTCAGAGACTGAAACTCTCATTGAATCTAAGAACGTAAGATTGCTATTGATTAGCGATGACGCGAAAATTCCTGTCAACATTACTGCCAGAGATGAGATAATCAATGGGATAGGATTGTGAAATGGATGATAGGCTGCCTTCAGATGAATAATGATGGCCATCGATGAGAGAACAATTGTCCCAAAAAATACCGTAAGAAAATCACTCATCAGCAGGCCCCTCCATTTGGCTTAGATGCGAAGATAAGATTGCAGATACATGTTTAATCTCGTCTTCATCGAGTGGTTCGGTTACCCCATCTCCAGACGATAGTGACTCAGTGAACCTTACAGCGAGAAGATGGAGAATGACAGTGATTAGAATTCCAAGTAATGCGGAAATTCCTAGTATGATGCTATCTGCTTCTAAAGGCCGGTTTACGAAAATCGAATAGCCTGCAAACAGAACGAGTGCCCAGCCTAAGATTAGGCGTGTTTTGTTTGTGACATAGTATATGGGCGCCCCCGAAGCAACAAGAATGAATCCAACCAGAGCCGGGGCCAACCATTCTAGTGTGGCTAGCATTTCATCAGAGGCTCTGGATTCGGCAACGAGAAGTCCATCTGGGGGATAGATCGTCAGTAAAAGGCCTACAAGGAACAATGGTGCCCCCAATTTTGATCTTCTAAATGCAGGCCCCATCCTGGCCATTGAGTATCCAGAAACCAACAAGGCGAGGCCCAGCCACCATTGCAACCACCAGTCCGTCACAGGGCATCGGAGAGTAAGGCGATTATTGTTGATTTTGCTTCGAAGTGGGTTGGTTCGGCAAACTGTTCTAAGTAATTCTCTCGATAGACTTCATAAACATGCCATCGGTCGCCGGCCTCGCTACTAAGCATTGAGGTGCAGTAAATGGTGAAGATGCCGAGGAAGGTCAAGCGCTACAGCCCCGCTGCTGGTAAGCACACCGAGCATACTGTGGAGCGTGTCAAGAAGAGGCGCGCCAGTGAGCTTAAGTGGGGACAGAGAAGATTCAGGAAGGTTACTTCTGGTTACCGAGGTTTCCCGAGGCCGAAGCCTTCAGGGGAGAAGCCTACCAAGAGGGTCAACCTAGTCTACAGGTGTAGTGAGACTGGAAAGGCTCATTCACCCAGGGGAAAGAGGGCGAGAAAGTTCGAGCTAGTAGATAAGTGAGGAATAACAATGTCTGGAAAGTTTCTGAAGATTAGCTGTCGCGACTGTGGCGCGGAGGCGATTGTTTTCGATAGGGCATCGACAGAGATTTCTTGCTCAGTATGCGGGTCTACTCTTGCCATCCCCAAAGGTGGGAAGTCGGATCTTTCGGGAAGTACCATTGTTGATGTCCTCGAATGAAGGGGGCAAAAAAATGGCGAATACCGAAGAAGAATGGCCGGAAGAGGGAGATCTTCTAATCTGCACTGTCAAGGACATTAAGCAGAATGGGGCATACTTGAGTCTGGACTCATATGACGGACGAGAGGGTTTCGTCTTCGTAGGCGAGATTGCCGCTGGTTGGGTACGAAACATCAGGGCCCACGTTAGGGAGGGCCAGAGGGTTGTAGCCAAAGTAATCCAAGTCAAGAAAGACAGAAAGAGAGTTGAGTTGTCCCTGAAAAGCGTCTCAGAAGAGCGTAGAAGAGATACAGTCCAGGCCTGGAAAAATGAGGAGCGCGCGATTCAGATAATGAGGGTGGCCTCGGAAAGAATCGGGTGGGATGATAAGATGAGAGATGATATCTCCAATCAGATGACCGAGGCTTTTGGAACTCTATACGGGGCGCTTGAGGAATGTGCGATTAGTGAAACCGCGCTAATTGACGCTGGTTTCGAAGGAGATTGGACAGAAGTTGTAACTAATCTGGCCATGGAAAATATAATTCCACCTTTTGTTGAGATCAGAGGAGTATTTGAGATTCAGGTCTGGGGCGAAGAAGGGGTCTATGCCATCAGAGATGCCCTTGTGGAAGCTGAGTCATGTGCTGAAGGACTTGAAGATGTTACTCTAACCTGTCACTACGATGGAGCTCCGAGCTATCGGGTTGACATTAGAGCACCTGACTATCAAGCGGCGGAGTCCGTATGGGTTTCTGCAGTCAAAGCGGTAGAGAGTAGCATGTCATCGGTAGATGGTTCACTGTCCATAGAACGGTCTTAGGGCTCAAAGACACCCGCATGGTTCATTGACCATTAGACGCCGCTAGTCGTTTGAGGACTATGGTCAGATCGAAGTTACAATACTGCAAGGCATGTGATTTGTACGGCCTTGGGCCCAAATGTAAGGAATGTGGCGAGATGATGGTTTCGTCCGCCCCGCTGAAGTATTCACCTGAAGACCCCCAGGGAAAGAGGCGTAGGGAGAGGGAGCAAGCAGGCAGTGAAGATTGGGTAGACTCTCTGCCTTCGCCATCTGATGGAGGGAGGAATGATGAGTAGGACACGTGTTCATTGGATAGTCGGAGACGGACTGCCTGAACACGCTGCGGTACTTGAAGCAGTCCCGGGAGTAGGCAACGTGGGTAAGATACTGGTCGACTCGCTGGTATCGAAGCATCCATCGAGAACTCTTGGTTGGATTCTAAACCACGATTTCCCCCCTCACTCAACATTTGACTCTGATGGCCTAATGAGGCCTCCCCGAATGGAGATTACCTCCGTCCTACTACCAAATGGGCAGACAGTGATTGTAATCGGTGGAGAGATGCAACCTATGACTTCTGCAGGACAGAACGAGGTAGCTGAAGAGATTCTGAGAATCTGCTCGGAAGCCTCAACACCAATGCTCCTAGTGCTTGCTGGATTGGCTTCCGGTTCCGAGGACAAGGGGATTCACGTGATTTGCGCGGATGACGAAGTTAGAAGAAGTCTGGAGGAAGACGACATTCCCGTGAGTAGGGAAAGGCCTGAGGCAGGAATGATAGGTGTTGCAGGCCTCCTGGTCTCTTTGTCGTCACTTTTTGGAGTGAAAGCATTTGCACTCGTTGCTGAGACAATGGGAGCTAGCACTGACGTTCTTGCGGCTAGTAGGTTGGCTCATTGGGTAGAGAATGGGCTCGACTTGCCACTAGACCTAGACATGGACTCCACAGAAGAGACTGCCAAGAAGCTGATGGAGACTTACGAGATCTCGAACTCGCTTGAGGATGCTCTAGGCATGGAAGACCCTGCTCAAACTGGTGATTTCTATGTCTAGGGGTGAATGTCAATGAAGATTCTTCTCGGTAGCGGGGGAGTCGGTACCGATGAAAGAAAGGCAATGTACCAGAGCCTGATGTCAGAGAATTTCTCTAACTGTGATAAGGTGGCCTTCGTCCCATATGCATCTGATGATCATGATGGGTACACTGAGAGGATGAGAGGCTTCTCAGGAGTAGGAGCGGATTTTGTGGGTATCCATGAGTATGACGACCCGGTTTCGGCATTGGAAGAGATCGATGGCATCTATGTAGGAGGGGGAAACACCTGGCTATTAGTCAGGGAATTGCACGAAAGGGGGCTGTTTGGACCTATCAGGGAGGCTGTAATTAGCAGGGGAATTCCTTACGCAGGGGTTAGCGCGGGGGCGAACGTAGCTTGTCCGACCATGCAGACCACCAATGACATGCCAATAACCATGGTTCCATCATACGAAACCCTCGGACTGGTTCCGTTCCAGATTAATCCCCACTACTACCCAGGCGGAATCTGGTTCAGGGAGGAAGAGGATGGTGGTTTTTTGAAGCACTTCGGGGAGACTCGCTCTAGGAGGGTGAGTGAGTTTCATCGTATCAGAGACGAGCCTGTCATCGGCCTGTACGAGGGATCATACCTGCGTCAAAATGGAGAGTTCTTTGAACTGCTTGGAAACAAGGCCGCTCTGATGAGGAAGGGGGAGGAAACTGTCACCGTGAACCCGGGAACCCTACTCTCCGGCGACCTAACCACCGCTTGACACCACTACGAGTTCTATGCTCACGTCGTCACTGATCATCGACGTATGCGGAATGATCGTATCTCCAACTACTGCGAGCACTGTTGAGTGAGCAATTCCAAGCTTATCCAGGACCTCACCCACTGAGATGGGTACATCGGATTCGACTGTCATTACGCCCTCGGCGCTCCGCACCTCCACCTGCATGGGCCTGTGGAATCCAGTCATCCTTATCTCTGATTCGCTGGTGGGAGGATTGCTGCCGAGATCGCATAGCCCGGTATTGCGGTGGATTCGAAATCCACTGTCCATTGGACGCGGGGGTTCAAATCCCTCTCTCGGCGCCACTAGAAGCTTGGCACGTCTTCTGACGTTCTGACAGAGACTACTCTCGTATTTGGCCCCACCCTGACTTGTGCCCTGCCGTTGAACTCCCCCACTTCCCCGTTGAGGATGGCTATCTCGTCACCTCTAGAAAGACCGGCGGCCAGAACTGGGATGAACTGCTTGAATGCGATCACTCCCGCGGATCCTGACTGGTCCACTATGGTAACCGACCAACGAGAGACGCCCAGTCCATTGGGAAAGGCGTCTATTGACCATATCCTTCCAATTACATTTATTCTGGTCTCTATCTCTACTATTGGTGATGATTCATCTTCCTTGGCTAGTGAGATTCTAGATGACTCATCGATATCCAGAACCACCTCTCCCCTCCATACCGATGGAATTGCCCCCTCTACCCTAACTTTCACTCCATTCGTAATTGACCTGGTCACGTCCGAAGGAGAGCTGTACCTACTCGGCCTCACTTTAGCGCGATCAAATCCATCCTGAAGTCTGAAGGAGAGTTCTACTCCCCCTGACTCATCCAGAGAAGGCCCCCTCAAATCAGATACAGTTCCTGTAGCATCCACTCTTGTTCTTATCGACCCAATCGGGGTAATTGGCCAAGCGTGTCCGAATCTCTCTATTCTCGTCTCCGAGGGTAGTTCGAGATCATATTCGCCATTCTCGCAAATACCCCTCAGATCACACCTCCTGCATCTCGCGTTGGGGTCTGGATCCAATGGGGGGACAGAGGGCTCGCCTCCCAAATCGAAGTACCGAAGAGGGGACGGGTCCGCTGGACAGTCTTCCAAAGATGGATTCTTGGCATGTATGGCAAAATAGAGATCTTTCAATTCGCTGGAGTACTCCTCAAGTTCATCGAGAGACGGTAATTCGACTTCCTTCACTTTACCTGGTCCGAGGTACCAGATTTCCAGAGATTCTACCTCTTCCGCCCTATCGTGCGTCTCCCACCAGAGCCACGCATAGAGCCTGAGTTGTTCGAGATATCCCCCCGATCTGTCCCCCTTTCCTTGTGACGCCTTGATATCGATCACCGAAGGCCTTCCTGTCCACCTGTAAACCAAGTCATATTCACCTTGAAACCAGCCCTCGGGATGTGAAGTGGTCTGGGTGAAGGAGTCTGCATCGGGGTCGACGAACCAAGGACGGGCGATTTCCCACGCCTCCGTCCAGCTGGGTTCAGTATTCGGTTTCTGCGCACATGGATGTGGTTCTGACCATGACAGGGGGAATCCATCCGGAGCCGGCCACTCTGGACGATTGGAGCCCTCTCTCCACGACTCCAGGGTATCTGAGTCTAGTGAATTCAGGCATCTCTCAACTTGATCGAGGTGCATCCTAATGCCGTTCTCCACCATCTCACGGCATTCTGCGATATCCGCTGAGTCGGACGTCCCGACCCTGTTAGTTAGTGACTCCCAATCCCTGACCGCGTCATCCCAGCACTTCTCGAAATGCGAGTCTGCCCTGGATAAGGCCCATTTTTCCAGAGCCTTCCTGTCAGTCGGCCACTCAGAGCGATCTAGAGTTTGCATAGAGGGAGCGGGCCACAATTCTCCAAACTCATAAGCAGGCTTTCCATCATCGAGGATAGGAGATTTGAGGATATCCTCAGATTCTCCAGGAACCAGAGTTGGTGAGTCTCGCAATACTCTCGAGATGCAAGACTCTGCGGCGTTGCCCCTGATTATCTGAGGAGGTAGGGGGCCTCTAAGCCTGGGGATATTATTGTAGTACCAGAGTCTTGGACACGCCTTCCATGTCACCATCTGAGATGCCGAGAGCCTCCTGTAGGGGTTTGCTATGTTCGCTTCAGGGCTCGCTGAACTCACTGGCACTATGCTGTCACGAAGGTCGAGGCCCTATCAACCCAACGCGAATCTCTCTCAGGGCCTCTTGTCATTAAGCCACACGAGCATTACCTCTGTCCTCTCAAAAGTGGGAGTAACCTCGACAATAGCTACTGGCTCTGATACTTCATTTGCTATCTGCTCAGCCACTGGCACTGGAATCTCTATCCTGCCTTTCTTGCGGTCGTACAGCATGAATCTTGAAGGGAGGCCTGTGAACTCGGATATCTCAGAGATCCATGACTCTTGGAGATCATCATCAGTGTACAGTGCGCCAAAAATCAGTGTCGCGTCATCACTGAGGGTCTCGTGAGGGGAAATCGTGGCCTCTCCCCTGCGCAGGAACCTCCTTCTCATCTGCCCGGCGTCCTTGTACACTGAAGTGCAGTACTTCAGATGAAACCCGTAATGCTCCCTCAACTCTCCATCAATAGGGTCGGGAGCTCCTATTGAGGCTGCTAAGACCCTGTCCCTCAACGACTGAGCGAGTTTCGAGGAGCCTTTCGCGCCTGCGGTAATCTCTGTTGAGAGGTTGAATCCCCTTAGCTCCATGTTATCATGATTGCCAACTGTTATCTCGAGCTCATTTAGGTTCATGAAGCTGACCTCAAATCCTCTCAATTCTTCGATTATTCGAAAAAGGTCCTCTTCCTTGTCTGGCTCACAGGGAAGCTCTACACCCGTCAGTATTCCGGCTTCAGAACACGCTTGGATTATCTCCCTGTAGCCCTCTGACTTTAGATCCAGGAA
>DANL01000082.1 GCA_002499865.1 Euryarchaeota archaeon UBA121
TGCATTCCTCTGCTTTTCTGAGAGGCTTTTTTCTCCTGACTCCGTGATTTGAAATTCAAACTCTCCTGGTGTGTTTTCAATTAAGCCTGCACTAGAAGCCCTTCTCAGTGCTAATTCGGCCTCTGCGCTTGTGGGGACTACTATTCCCCCAGACTCCGAGACAATTTTCTTTAGATCCATCCAAGATTCTGTTGATGCCTTGTCAGCCTTATTTGCGGCGACGAATATAGGGAATAATTGAGTCCTAATGGCTGAGGCCAAAATTGTAATTTCATTTTCTGTCCATGTCCAGGGCATGCCCGCATCTGGGTTCTCTTCATTTACGGATGAGATGCCCAGACTGACATGCCTCTCATTGGCACCGATTCCCGTGAGCCTGTCCAGAATGAAGTCATTCAGTCCTCTTTCTCCTTCTGCTTGAACTCTCCTGGCTCCCCTTTCCCATCCATTACTCAGTATTCCACTGATCCATGCATCTAACTCTGTAGTTAGAAATTCATATTCCTGAATGGGGTTTGAACCTCCTGTACCAACAGGATTTCCCTCGATATCTGTAGATCCAGAGGCATCTATGACTTGTATTAGTGCATCACATCTTGCTAAGTCTGATAGAAACTGATTCCCTCTTCCTCTCCCCTTATGGGCACCGGGGACTAGCCCCGCGACGTCGATCATCGTAACTGGGACCAGCCTAGTATATCCTGTACATCCACCAGAGTTAGGAGTACATATGCTTCCCTTGCGTGTATCTTCCTCGCTCACGCTCTCTAACCTACCTTCTCGTTCTCTCTTTTGTCTGAGCTCGAAGCAGGCACATGGCTCCCTTAGTGGAAGCCATGCGACACCGACGTTAGGATCTATAGTAGTAAAGGGGTAGTTTGCTATCTCTACGGGAGTCTCTGTGAGTGCTGAGAATGAGGTAGATTTGCCAACATTGGGCTTTCCCACTAGTCCTATTCGCATGGATATCATTCCACGGAAGGGGCCTTATGTCCTCAAAGTTCGGTTGCAGAGCCTTCCTCTTCGCTCTGCTCTGAAGGTGAGACTTCAGTATCAAGAGTAGCGCCACTAGCAAGTATCTTTCTGATAGTGGTGGGCCCTGTTAGGCTATATGACTCGATTGCTATAGATGACAAGGATGCTTTCGAAACATCACCCATAATTCGGCCTCTGAACTGGCCACTTATTGTGTTAGTACAGTGGAATATTGCACCGATAACCGTACCATAGAACATCACTGATCCGACCTTTCTAAGCTCTTGATTAATGGAGGATCCTTGCTCGGCCATTGACTCGGTGAGTGCCATGTCTGTGAAGTCAGACATCAGTGTAATCAGCAGTCCCAGGAAAGCACCTCCTGACATCATCCAGAAGGCCCATCGAGAGCGATTAGCCGAAAGTTGGTGTCTTCCGCTGGCTCTTGGTAAAACGTTCAGAGCGGCTCCTACTGACAACGGCATCATTACCAGCCATATTGCCATCAAATCAAGAGACTGTGATATTCCGTTCAGCTCGTTAACACCTCCAAGAGCGTCGGTCTGGACAAACAGTGACCCTATGGCAATGGGAATTAGCATCCAAGCTCCTAGGTTTAACTCGGCAATTCCTGGAGAGTCTGGATTCTCAACAAAGGCATCTGAGCCCCTCATTGTCACCAGCATGTTAGCACTGAATGCGATAATTGGAATTGCAGAGAGGGCCATCAGGAACGAGCCTGATATGACGTCTCTGGACGATGGTGCAAGTTCGTTGCTTGTGAGAGAGAATAAATCTACAACCATAGATGGGTCAGTAGATCCCATTGGATTGATTGTGATGACGGCCCCGAAGAGGGTGAACGCCACTAGCGACTTTGACCATAGTGGGTTGCCAGAGCCAACAGAAACAGAGTAGAGGGATACTCCAGCTACTCCACAGAAGAAGAAGGTCCCACCGGCGAGATGGAAGAGTAACCATTGACCCACCCCTTCATCGAATGCACCGCTTATGAAGACAGCTAGGACGGCGGCCATATTTCCAATGAAGGCGAAAACAATGAGCCACCCAGGGAATGGAATCTGTTGGGTGGCCTCAGAAACTGTGAGTATCAAATTGATGACCAAGGCAGTTGAAGCTAGAGTAAGAAGTAGGTTTGCAATAGGAAGTATTGTGACGCCCGCAATTACTGCATTCTGCGATCCTACGAACATGAGCAATACAGATAGAGTCCATAGTAGAGAGACCAGGGTAGCGTTTGACTCGCTGGCAAGATGAGTCCCGCATAGTTTAGGAAGTGAGTAGAGGGAAGCCCCAACTACCAACATCCCGATAGCACCGAAGAGAGCAGTTATCCTTCCTGCATATATCAGCTCTGAGGAGTCGGGGTGATACCCCCAGGATTCGAAGCTATGCAGAGCAGTAGCATCATGACTTAGCCAGAGGCCAATGAATGTGAAGGTCGAAGCCGCGAAGGCCCAAACTAGACCATGTACGATCCATGTAGATGAGGACGAACCAGGGCGTCCGCTTACGAAATCAGTGGCTGGACCCAATGCTTTTTCCAGCATGAACATGCTCAGTCCCTTGGCTACATCACTGAAGATCCAGAGGCCCCTCTTGATCAGAACGAAGGATAGTGCTAGCAACAACCAGAAAGTTGCTAAAGTTGAAATTATCACATCCATAATAATCACCTCACTCGCTGGTGGCCTCCGTAAGCATAGTGGCTATGATTGAGAATGCACCGAAGATGACTCCCATAAGGAAGAACCATATCCCAGAGTCGAAGACTCCCTCAAACATGGGCAGGACTTCGGAAATTACTGGCATGTCCCTACCTGGGAATAGAATCCCGTAAAGGATTAGGAAAGAGAGCATTGACACAAATCCGAGGACCACCACAACACCGGACGAGGCCGGCTCTTTCTCACCTTGGATGAACTCATCAACTGAACTTGGTACTTCGATAGACACAACACACACCCCGCGAAACGCGACAGAAGCGGACCGAACCAATGGAGATGGCCCCTTAAGCATTGGGCGAGGGACATAGTCCCTCAGTGTCATGGGGCACGTAATCTGTCTAGGGCGTTTCCTCTGCGATGAATACCGGACCCCATAGGAGTAGGGAGTGCTGAATCACTCTGTATCTCAGAAAGCCAAACCTTCTTACATTCGCAATCTAATCCATTAAATTCGCCTAGATTTCCAGAAACCGAGTATCTCTCAATTGCCGCAACGACATCGGAATCACAGGATCCGCAATTATGAGATCCTCTTGCCTTTCCACCGGCCGTTGGATGAACGATTACCCTGCAGTCAGTCTTTGAAACATCATCATGAGTTCTGATGATCATCTCTACCAATGACCATAGCCAAGGAGGTCGATATTCCCTGTTCCTGAATAGCCTGTCTACAATTGTCCCTCTCTGGATATTCATCGGATTTATCGATACCTCGTCAGATATCTTGGAGACTTCAGAGACCCAAGAAATTGTGTGTTCAAGAGCGTCCCCTTCGGACATGAAAGGTGGTTTAAACAGGAGATATGTCTTGACTCTTAGAGAGTTGTCTCTGAGGATATCCACTGCTTTATGCCACTGCTTGAGGGAGAATCCCTTGTTAGCGTGGAATCTCAGAACAGTGTTATCATAAGCCTCTAGGCCGATAGCTACAGTACACCCTGGATGTCTTTCAGCTACCCATTCTAGCTTCTCAGGAGTGCACATTTGAGCTTGTGCCTCTACTACTAGATGTAGTCCCATCTCATACGTCTCTCTAAGGACGTGATCCTGCCACTCTGGAGGATTTTCTCTGTCCTCAAAGAAGGTTCCTGAAGTGTAAACCTTGACCATCTTGCAGTCTCGGAATTCGTTCGTCTCTCGCTTAGCTACTTCCCACTGAGAGAACATGTCCTCGGCAGTTACATCATCTCTGACATCATTGAAGTATCCGCAAAAGGTACATCCTGATTTCCACCACCATACACAGCCCTTCGTACGGAGTATTACAGTAGCGGCAGTGCAGGGAGTACCATCTGGCAGATTCTCAGGAGTCTTGTATACAGTAACTGGCTTGGATGCATCCCAAGACTCTCTAGAAGCTATTGATTCAGGCGTATTCTCAGGCGCCTTCACTAGATGGTGGATTTTAACGGGCTTATCCCCATCCCCCATCAAGCCGCACGAACTAGCCATGAGCTCCGCTCCGGGGGAGTGTTATTGACGTTGACTACTATGTGGTGAGTTGTGAGATACCTGATTACGTAGACTACACTAAAGACCAGACTTAATCTCAGAGATTCATGTCGGGGGGGTTCAGCAAGGTGATTGCTAGCTCCGATGAGGTCGAGAGGCTTCTCAGTGAAATGGATCCGGAATCTAAGAAGTCGCTGAAAAGCTGGTATTGGTTCGACTGGGCGAATCAGGCCTTCGCACTCACGGTAATTACCGTGGTAGTGCCGACACTGCTGTCCAACATGTTCAATCTGGCAAATGGAGGAAGCGCGGAATATGCTGGCATGACTTTTACTGGGGACAGTTTCTATGCCGTAGTACTTGGAATTTCTAGTGTCTTTGTAGCTATTGTAAGTCCGGTATTGGGAGCAGTGGCAGATAGGATGCCGATTAAGAAAAAGATTCTGAAGATCTATACTATCGTTGGAATTCTATTCACCGCTCTAATGGGATTGGCTCCCTACATGAGTGAGGGGTCATCGTACAAATTCTTGGCGATTTGCCTAATCATGGGCAATATAGGATTTGCTGGCGGTCATGCGATTTACTCGGCCTTCCTTCCCTATCTGGGAGATAAGCGTCTAATGGATCATATCTCCAGCTGGGGGTATGCCTATGGTTTTCTAGGTGGTTCGACGCTACTAACGATTCATTTGATTGTGGGTTTAAGATTTGGATTCGAAGACCCTAATGTTCAGTGTTTCGTTTTCCTAACCAGCGCCTTATGGTGGCTAGGTTTCTCAGTACCGATTTTCAGAAATACTCCTGAGCCTGAAATACCAAACCCCACTCAATACTCGTCATTTTTTGAAGCTATTATAGATGGGGTTAGGGAGATTCGTAAGACATTCTCAGAAATCCGCAGATATAAGGTCCTGACTCTATTCATGTGTGGATATCTGTTATTCTATGATGGGGTAAATGCGATTGGAGGATTAGCTGCGGCATATGCAGATTCCGTATTGAGGATCGACTTCAGCATGAACTTCGTTCTTCTTCTTTCTGCCAACATAGTCGCTATTCCAATGACTATCATAGGTGGTTCACTAGCTAGTAGGTACAGTAACAAGAAGATTCTAGGTGGGGCTCTGGCGATATTCTGTGTTGTGTCGGTTCTGGGAGTGGGATTTGCTCCTCTTGAATTAGAGGGCGACCATGAGAGGTATGACTTCCGTTATGACTGGGATCAGGAAGAAAATTCATACAAGCTTTCAACACTTTACAATCGAGGGGTAGACGGTTGGGTTAGTGAGTCAGGAGAGGGGGATGAAGAGTTCAGGGATGCATTTCTACAATTCCTGAAGTCGGGCGACGATGAGCGTTCATTACTAAGTCTCGAAGAGTCCTCATTACTGGCCCTTAGGATGGAAAATAGTACTCAACATAGATTCTCCTTCTCCTTCCGTGGCGGAGCATTAGATGGGGCCTCTTCAGTAGGGATTGATCATCCTACAGTTATCGAAGGAGGGCCAATAGACTGGTGGCCTAACTTGCTAAGGGACAATGTCTGGGAGCCTGCAGGGATAGGAATTAACCTACAGTGGATAATACTGGGAATGACGTTTGGGATGGTTATGGGAGTTGCCGGGGCTCTGTCTAGGAGTCTGTTCAGTATGCTGATACCAACGTCGAAGACTACTGAGTTCTTTGGGTTCTTCGCCTTCATAGGGAAGGCAGTGTCGGTCCTAGGGCCAATAGTGTATGCAATAGTAGCCGCCTCTATGGATAGCAGAATGGGGCTTCTGAGTGTAGTGGTTCCTATCTTGATGGGAATGTGTTTCTTCTTCGTTGTGGATGTTGAAGAGGGGATTCGGGTCGCAAGAGAGGTTGATGAAGAGGTGTCCTCTGGAAGTAATGAAGTGGTTTAATGAGGGCTTTCACAATAATTCAAAATTTTCTGACAGCCATAGTAATTCCATTTCTAGCTCTGATTGTAGGTCTTTGCTCCATTCCTGGAATCTATGTTTTTTTCAAGATTATTGGTCTATTCGGAACTAGCATAGATTCATTCAATGAGATAGATAGTGTTCCATTGGAGGACTTCGTAATTACTGGAGTAGCGCTTGGCATGGGAATAACTGCTTGGGGGGTGAGTCTAGTGATCTTCTCTGGGCTATTGGGGGGGCTATTTCGGCCGAGACTGAAGCCGGGAAGATATCCACTGAAGTCTTTTGTAACAATCCAGTGGGCTTGGTCGATGATTTTTCACAAAATAGCTCTTTTCTTCTTACCGTTTCTGGTTCCATCATTTATTGGCAATGCTTTCTATCGACTATCGGGTGCGAAGTTAGGAAAAGGGGTACAGATCAATTCAGCGCACCTCAATGATGCCGGCTCTGTAACTCTAGGAGATGGTGTGGTAATAGGAGGAAAGGCAATCATTAATGCACATTTGACTGAAAAAGGGGAGTTGGTGATGGCTCCGGTAAATATTGGTAAGGACGCTCTGATCGGGATGGGGTCTGTCATTCAGCCGGGTTGTGTCATCGGAGAGGGAGCTATCGTGGCATCCAGAGCGGTGGTTTCCAAGTGGACTAACATTCCCGCAGGAGAAGTATGGGCTGGAATTCCGGCTAGATGTATCAGACTGGCAGATGGTACCAAACCAGAGTAGTGGAGCTGATTTCACACTTCTTCTTCTGTTTGCTCTGGTGCTTCTGGAGCCTCTTCTTCCACGGTAGCGTTTTCAGACGCTGCTTCCTTGACGGCCTCAAGCGTCTCATCCATTCTATCCCTGAAAGTATCCTGCTTCTCCTGGAACTCCTTGAAGTATTCCATAGCCCTATCAATCATCTCGAATCTTGTCTCAGTGACCTTCTTGATATCTTCGAAGATCTTCATATGCTCCACGTACCAGTCGTCTCTGGCCTTCAACTCTGAAGTAGCGGTCTGAAGTGCTTCATCAAGCTCCTCTGCGACGTCGAATACTCTTCCAAGCCTGGCTTGCTCCCTAGTGTACATCTCTTCCATCTTCTCCAGTTCAGGCTCGAGGTGCTTTACCCTTGTTCCTGCTTTAGCAGACTCTATCTCGAGATTCCTGATACGGCTATCCTTCTCATTGAGAAGGTCTCCCAAACCCTCTTTCTCGATTTCCTTGTCGATTGCGTCCTTCTCGAGAACTTCGATGTGGGCTTTGGCGTCGGCTAGCTCGGATTCGATTGCCTGATATGCCACGTATAGCTTGTCAAGTCGTTCCTTCTCCATGGCTAGTTGCTCAGCCAAATCATCCTGTTCGACAGGCATAGTTTCCTCGTCGCTCATGGTGTATCCCAAACAGTTGGACTACTGCTTCCCCTTTAACCCCGGCGGAAACGCGATACAAATACAAGGGATTAGTGTATTCATCTCGATATTGCGGCTACAGTCGCTGCCAGTACCGCTGTCAGTCTCTTTGCTGAGGGAATGTGTAGCTTCTCGTCGGGACCATGGGCATTATTTCCAGGTCCAGAGGCCCCTGTACACAGAAACTTGGCATCTGGATATCTGCTCTGCATCATAGCCATGAATGGAATTGTTCCACCAATCCAAGTTGCTAATGGCGGTCTACCGGTTAAATGAATGGAAGCCTCAGTAATGGCCTTCTTTACCTCCCCATCTAGCGGAGGCGAATGAAAACCATTTGCGGACGAGTCAGGTGAGAATGAAACCTCTGCTCCATAAGGTGGGTTTTCCTCTAGAGTTTCCTTCAGGATAGGCTCTAGAGAGTCTGCATCGACACCAGGGGGTATTCTAAAGCTCAATTTTAGATCGGTATTGGTTCTCAGAACATTACCGGCGACCTGGACTGATGGTAGTCCATCTGCTCCGATGACGCATAGCGAGGGTTGCCAATTCATTCCCAGAATCATGTCTGCAGTATTATCCGAAACCGGAAGGAGTGTGTCTACCGTGGGAAGCTGTTGCCAAAGCGAGTCTCCTACCACACTAGCGAGTGCTTCTGCCTTGCTTCTCAGGTCATCCGATATGTCAACATGCATTTCAGGAATCAGAATCTGTCCGGTGTTTGAGTCTTCTACCCTATCTAACAGTGATCTAGCTATCCTAAATGAAGAAGGAATAGAGCCCCCAGAGGTGCCCGAATGGATTCCCTCATGTGAAACCTTGATTGAAAGAGTACCCGAGATAAGGCCCCTTAGGGCCTCTGTAATCCAAATATGATCATAGTCGGGACCACCACTATCCATTACTACAATCATATCGGGTTCTCCTAAATCTTCCTTCAGGGCCTCAAGATAAGGAGGCAGATCATAGGATCCTGATTCTTCACAGGTTTCGATTAAGAAGGAGCATTTTGGATGAGGGATATTGGAGTTCTGAAGAATCTTCAGAGCCGCCACGCAGAGATAACCGCCATAGCCATCGTCTATACTGCCCCTGCCGAAGAGCCAAGGATCTCTCCTGACTGCTCTCAAAGGATCGAGCCCCTCGGACCACAGTTCTGGCTTGGAGGGTTGCTTATCCAGATGAGAGTAGAAAACAACCTCACCTGGTCCTGTCCCCTCGACGGTGATAAGCAGGACTGGAGACCTGTCTTCGATCCTATGAACTGAGTAGGTCATTCCGTCCAGATTCTGGGTTTCAACCCACTTACAGAATAGATCTATTGTAGCGTCAAGCTCTCCTAGCTTATGCCAATCTGGTTCGAACAACGGAGAGAGGGCCTTGATAGCTATGAATTCACTGAGACTTGGGATAATTGAGTTCTCCCATATATCATCACTCATAGTCAGAAGCCGGTCCATGTCGTGTTCCATGTGTATTGGTCTGTAATATAGCAAATGGATTCTTCTATCCTGCTTTGGGGGAAATATCCTAGATGCAGGTCGAGCAAGTACATGGATACCGAGTAATTGGGGCTTCTGATAAGAGTGCCATTTCAGTTACGGTATTCATGGCGAGCTCTAACTTTTGAAGTGCCCCTGTGAACATGTCTTCCGGGTATTCAACGATTCTACCTGTTATGCCAACTAATATTGCTGGCCTCAGGACCTCTCTGTGAGGCAGTCCTCTTTTCTTCCTCTCGTCCTCGATAGACTTCAAAGACAGATAATACAGTGTCAGTTGCATCGCGTGGTGTTCGAGGATATCCATCTCCGCTTGAGATACTGGCTTGAGGGAATAGTTACCCAATGACGAAATTAGGCCATCGGAATCATGATCGAAGATGCTCATAGCCTCCTCGGTCTTCAGGTCTATGGGTCTGATGAAATTCCCTTCCTGAGAAGTAGTGCAAAGTACCAGATCTATCACTCCGTCCATCTCTAAAGAAGCGTGGTCGATGAATGAGAGGGGCTCTAATCCGTCTGGGGACCATCTCCCTCTCGTAATCTCCCCAGGGTCTACTGTCCTAGCGATATGAAATGGCATCTCGGTTCGTAAGCCATCTACTACATGCCCGTCGACGGAGTCGCCAGAGCATAGTTTACCCAGAGGTCCTTTTCTTATTCTTTCAAGTATTGTTCTGACTATTTTAGAGCACCCCTCTCTATCTGCCTCCAGTGGCAGCATTTCTTGGAAGACCTGATTCATCAGTGAGTCATCAGTGAGTCTATCCGGACTCTTGCTTATCCATGAGCTAGGGAGATTCGGGATGACATCACTTGGAGGCCCTGGATTCATCAATCCTATCTCGAAAATCCTATGGATCACTTTGCCCAGAGTGGCGGCATCTATGCCGGATGGCAACGTTTTGTTCTCTTGTTGTCCCGAATGATACTCCGAGCTCTTTCCTGGACTACCCCCTCTTGTCTCGAGCCAGTATCTCCTCGGACATTCGTTGAATACCGTCAGATTGTGGGGAGCGATCCTAACACTGTTCCCACTATCGTTTCTGGGAGTAGGTTTTGGTGAGGGGAGGAGGTTGGCTGAGTCAGAAGATGCTTGATTGGTTCTCTCTAGATTCTGCAGGGGCGTCAGGACTGTTCTAGTCGTCTTATTTGTCGTATCAAAGCACATCGGGTGGTGCAATATCGTTATGCCATGGAGATTTTTTGACCCTAGCATTCCAGAAGTTGATGCTAGTAGTGGATCTATCTCCCTGTTACCTTCGTTAGTCACGGTTGGAGGGGATTGGGATTGTGAGTCTGCTGAAGAAAGCCAGTGTGATGATTCCTCCTCTCTCTTCCATGATCCCTGTCTAAGAGATTCTAGCCACATTTCTCCAAGTTGGGGAACTGATTTTCCATAAGACCAAGAAAAGGTGATTCCTTTTCCGTCCTCCCAATTAGTATGCTTGGGAGACCCACAAATTATCAGCTTGTCTTCAGCTCTTGTGGCTGCTACGTAAAGCAACCTCCTTGCTTCAGCGTTCCTTCTGGCCAAGTGGACTTTCTTCACGTGTTTCCAGAGAGGTGAGACTGGATCTTTAGAAGGCCATGGCTTGGGATGTCCCCCGAATAAATCAGGAGTCACAATGAGTCTCTCAGAGGATTCTATTCTGATATTGGTCTGCCTTCCGGAGAATATATCTGCTAGTATTACTACCTTTGATTCTAGGCCCTTTGATCCATGAATTGTCATAACCCTGACAGCGTCTGAGTCAGGCACATTCACTGCCTCAGTACTGTTCTTATCTCCCTCTCTGAGTCTACGGATACTGTCCGCAATTACCTTCGAGTCACCACCGAGATCCATGGCCAATGTTCTGACTAGTTGGATAAACTGCTCAGCGTCCTGTCTTGAGGTGTTATCTGGGTAGGCCATCAGTAGGTCTGATCTATCCAATGTCTCGTCAAGAGCTTCGACTAATCTGCTAGACTTGGAGAGAGCCTCCCATCTATTGATCATCTCCTTATGCCTTTCATTTATGGTGAAATCTCGTAATCTAGCTAGCATGTCTTCCCCTTTGGATGAGTCCCCGATGAATCTCTGTAGTTGTCTGTCATCGAGCCCTATTAGAGAAGATCTTGCTACCCATGCAGCGTGATGGGTGGATTCGGGTCTTGCCAATAGTTGTAGTAGTCCATCCAGAGCATGTGCGGTTGGACGTTGTAGTAGGCTTCCCTCTCTGTC
>DANL01000019.1:0-11483 GCA_002499865.1 Euryarchaeota archaeon UBA121
TGTTCCAATGTCTGGATTGATAGGCGTACATGATTTGATGTGGAGAAATGGCAGTATGGAAGCAAGAGGGGCGATAATGCATAATGGAGTATACGGCTCATTTGGATTGGATGGAGATAATGGGGACATTGAGAACGCTTGTGAGGGATATGTCGAGGGATACTACGCCGGACCAGCCGCATATATGACGGGAGACAATCTAGCCTGGACCGGATCCGATTATTGGGAGGAAAGACATTTCCTGACTAATGCTCTAGAAATTTATAATGGATCGATATACATTATCCATGGCCTACAAGATTGGAATGTCGACCCCCATATGGCATTCCCTGCTCATCAAATGTCCATAGATGCAGGTTTCGATGTCAAGGGACTTTATGGTCAATGGGCACATGATTATCCAGACCGAGAAAGCGGGCACTCCTCACTGTCATCAGGAAGAGGCGCTGAGGCCTTTCCATACACCCTGAGGTGGGACTGGGCGGACGATATGCTGGAGTGGTTCGATTTCTATTTGCTAGACAAGGGGCCAAAACCAAGATTAGTTGCAGAGGTGCAGGACAATATGGGTGCTTGGAGAGTTGAGCAGACCT
Organism: Euryarchaeota archaeon UBA121; assembly: GCA_002499865.1. Lineage (GTDB taxonomy): Archaea > Thermoplasmatota > Poseidoniia > Poseidoniales > Thalassarchaeaceae > MGIIb-O5. Next base: position 594 of record DANL01000019.1, read on the forward strand.
ATCCTCCTCTTGAAGCGAATCCAATTATTATAGGGATGAATGAATGTTCAATAGTTGGCGGTAGTGATACGATAACTACTACCTCTAGTCTGATAATTGAGTGTCCTGAATTTGAATCTCTGACTAGAATAGTTGGAACTCCCACCTTTCATGTCGAGGCTACTATTTCTCCATTCTCCACCAGTGGGCATCTCTTCGTAGAGATGGTACAATCAAGCTCTGACATGCATCTAGGACACGCTGTAATGGATTTACGGTTTCATGAAGGAGGGAATCAAGGAAGCCCTCTATTCCCCGGACAGACGGTTCTGGCAAAGATGGAGTTCTTTGGAATGGATGTAGTAGTACCAGAGGGAGATGGAATTCGTCTGATAATCAGTCAAACTGGCGAGGATTATGTCCCAAGTCCGGTCTCAACATTTCCCGTTTCTCTCTCATTGGGGAGCGAGAGTACTCTTTCTCTGCCATCTCTTGAAAGGGGATGCTCAGATCTATTTCTACCTCCTATGCAACAACCATATCTGGGTTGTCTGGAATAAACCGAATTCCAAACTCTTGATGCGGGAGGGAGTTCTCGGAACACCATGTCAGACGGTATCCCCCGTGTCAGTATCCCTGTCATTGACAGGATAATCCTCCACTTGTGGGAACAGGACCATCAAGCTGATCATTATATTGTAACTAGTGAAGTAACAAGAACGGGAATTTCTGAGGTATGTGCAATGCATCCTCCAAATGTTTCTCGTGCAATGAGAGAGCTCATGTCCAATGGCTTTGTATCTGAGCATTCTCGAAGTGTCAGAGGCGAGGACCGGCGTCAAAAGACATGGCAACTAACTGAAGACGGAAGAATAGAAGCTAGGCACAGGATTTCTAATCTAAGAACTACCACGGTTTTATTGAGGGGAAAGAATGGCAAGCTATTGGAAATAAGGGCAGACGAAGCAGCAAAAAAGCTCGAGACCAATCTCTCACTGCTACAAGTATTAATGCATGCCCAACATGAGGGAGTACTCAATTTCGGAGATATTAGATTTGGTGCCATTGTATCGATGCCAGAGAGGAAGAAAACTTCTCCAAACCTACTTTCTGGTGCCTATTCTACCTATCGGAATCTTCCACCTGTAACCAGAGAGATACACGGAAGGGCAGTGGAGAAAGACTTGCTCGACTCTTGGTTTTCATCCAAAACTCCATTGTTAGCAATATCAGGAATCGCCGGATGTGGAAAAACGACACTTACCTCACACTGGCTAAAACATACCATCTCAATAGGTCCCGAATATGAGGTGATGTACTATCCGTGCCAGCCTTGGGACTCGCCTCTTGGAATTGCAACCAGTCTCCTCCATAAGATAGGTGTCGGAGTAGATGAGGGGAAGCATGATCCGTACAATATTCTTGAAGCCCTTCCATTAAGGCCTGGTGCAGAAATTGATATCGATTCCTACAGGAGAAGGCTGGCGGCTCATTTACTGGATGAATCCGATTTAGATACTAAGCAAGAATCCGAACTTCTGGTTGTTTTAGACGATGTTCACAATATAGGGGCGGAAGGGAACTACCTATTTGGCGCTCTCTTACAGGTAGCTGAGATTACTCCATTAAGGCTAATATTGATTTCAAGAAATAGACTATCATTCTATGATACAAGAGATGTTCATACTAGGGAGAGGGTGAGGGAACTACACTTGTCTGGTCTTTCTATTGAGGAAGTTAATACTTGGATAGACTCAATGAACCTTCCCAATGAAACTGAGGTGGAAAAAATCCATAGTATCACAGGTGGCCACCCATTGGCAGTAGAGCTATTGGAACTTTATGGAAAGACCGTACATGAGGATTGGACCCGTTTTCTTGATCAGGAGATTCTAGATGTTCTCCCTCCGGATAGCAGAGAGATTCTATCTATTCTATCTGTTTCCGATAGACCGGTTCCATGGGAAATAATAGCTAAAGCAGCTGAACATGACGGCCCCCCTCCAATCGAGCTCATTGAAAGGGGGCTTATGCTGGAACTAGAGGAGGGAATGTGGTTACACGAAGCTATCAGGGCCAGGCTACTAAGAGATGTAGGAAATCCCCTAGAGGATAGATCAATCAAACTTAGAAACGCTTTCGAATCTTAGGACATATGTCGATTCAGCCAGGAGTCCATACCCGGCTTAGGCATAGCACCAGTCATTCTATCAACGACTTCTCCATCCTTGAAAAGTATCAGGGCCGGAATTCCTCTAACTCCGAATCTTCCCGGGCTTAGTGGATTAACATCGGTATTCACCTTGGCTATTGTAATATCTCTCTCGGTAGCAATCTGACTCAAAACTGGAGCAATCATTTTGCACGGCCCACACCAAGGAGCCCAGAAATCAACCAAGACCCAACCCCCGCTCTTTGTTACTACATCAAAGTCTGAATCACTTGCATCTATCACTTGTCCCATGGGTCCACCTAAGCTCCTGAGAGGGGGGCATCGTATCAACCTGTGTCTTGCTAACGATATCCAAGGGATTGAGAACCCCCTCCTCCTCGCCTAGTTCAGAGCGCACATGGATGTTACTCCCAGCATACTGACTGTGGACTTCTGCAAACTAGGTGAAACCCTAGATGAGGCCATTGAAGCGGGAATAAACTGGATTCACATGGATGTAATGGATGGAAACTGGGTTACCAATAAGACAATCACATTTGGACCAGCAATTATCCGTTCGGTCAGGGAAAGGTTAGGGGATGAAGTGTTCATAGATTGTCATCTCATGATCAACAATGCTGAAGAAACATGGATGCAGTATGTAGATGCAGGAGTGGACATGGTTATTGCTCATATTGAAGCGGTTCAAGATTTTCCAAATCTTATCAGAGAAATCCAGTCAACTGGGACACAGATCGGATGCGTCCTAAATCCAGATACAGAAATCGACGAAGTCATTCCTCTACTACCCGACCTAGATCTAGTATTGGTGATGTCTGTTGTCCCAGGCAAGGGTGGACAGTCGTTCATGCCAGAGGTTGAGCATAAGGTCAGAGCTTTCAGAGATGCGATAGATAACCAAGAGATTTCAGGCGGTAAAACTCCAATCCTAATGATTGATGGAGGCATTAAGTATCATAATGCGGCTATGGTTTCTGAATGGGGAATAGACATCGCGGTTGTAGGCAGTGGACTGATAAATAACGAAGGTACAATTTCTCAAAATCTTCTGAGAATAAATAAAGCATTAGAGAGTGAATAATCAACGCATTGATATCATACCTCTCTATCCAATAACATGGTTTCCGAGGAATGGGTCTCATCGGAAGTACTGAAAGTGTATCCAACTGCTTCAGTAGAAGCTACTGATTTACATGGTTCTGGAGACCACTTTCATGTTAGAATAATATCCAAGGATTTCGAGGGCGTGAGGCCACTCCAAAGGCAGATGCCGGTTTTGAAGCATTTTAAGAAGTACATAGAGGACAACTCAGTACACGCTCTTGATTTGAAGTGCATGACTCCAGAACAATCCTCAGCGATGGGAAATACAACGTTTGATCCCCATTCTGGAAAGCAAGAGTTCTTTGGTATCCATGTAAGGAGACCTAACAAGAAGTGATATTATGAGTGGATTTAATTGGACACCAAGCGAATTGCAAGAGATAGTCGATGGCAACGATTTAGTTATTTTTATGAAAGGAACTCCTGAACAGCCACAATGTGGTTTTTCCAGTCGTGGAGCCCAGATTGTTAGTGCCTTCGCTAGGGAAGTGGGTCTCGAACAATTCGCTTGCGTGAACGTTCTGTCTGACTCTAGGGCCAGAACAGCTCTCAAAGAGTGGTCTGATTTCCCCACAATCCCACAAGTCTTCGTTCATGGTGAGCTGATTGGTGGTAGTGACATTGTCCTCGAGATGTTCCAAGACGGTAGCCTTCTAGAGATGTACGAAGCCGGCCGAGCGTGAGCGCCGACACCCCGTTGACCGAAGATCGTCGTACAATGCTCATAGCATTAGCAGGTGCAGGGGCTATTTCTTTCGCTCCACTTCTATACAAATTATCAGAAACCAACCCCGCGACGGGCGCATTCTTCAGAATGGCATATGCCGTTCCATTACTCATCTTGATTGTGTTACTGTCCAAAAAGAAGGAGACTCGTGATATTAGATCGAGGAGACTCACATTCTTGGCCGGCTTAATTATAGCGTTTGATTTCCTGGCGTATCATAGCGCTATAGACTACGTGGGGACAGGAATCGCCACCCTAGTCGGAAACTCTCAGGTCATCATTGTGACGTTAGTAAGCTGGAAGCTCCTAGGAGAACGACCAAATCGATCCATTCTTCTCTCGTTACCTGTTGTTGTAGTTGGTCTCGCACTCATCTCTGGTATTTGGGATGGAGAGCCCTATGGAGAGGATCCGACGAGAGGAGTAATAGCCGCAGTGTTCGCGGCCTTTTTCTACTCATCATTCCTGATTGTCTACAGGTATTCGAATAAACAGATGGCTCCAGCCGCTAATGCCCAGCTTGATGCTACCCTAGGCGCAACCATTGGACTTCTATTCCTAGGACTGTTTCCACTGGAATCGATAGGCGTCCAACAAATAAACTTCGAAATAACATGGCCAAGCCATGCATGGCTTCTATTACTGGCCTTTTCCTGTCAAGTTGCAGGCTGGATAGCGATCACATATGCACTTCCGAGACTCCCCGGAGCGCACACTTCCTTTGCCGTACTTATCCAACCAGTGTTAACTATAATTTGGGGTATTTTTCTTCTTGACGAAACTCCCTCCACACAACAGTCGGCAGGAATGGTTCTAATCTTCATCGCTATTATCGCGGTCACAATGTTTGGAGATGCTAAGGCTAAGCCTGAATCTGTTTAGGTGTACAGGGCGAGAGATAATTGCGAAGGGATGGGATGCACTCAGCGAGAACCAATCGGCCCCGTACATGCAACACTGAGGGTAGGGGATAGATAATCGTTGTCAGTAATAGTTGGAAAAAGTACCGATTCAGACCTTTTTCGTCAGATTAAGATACAGAAAGAACCTCAGGGCCACCTTCAGTGACGTAAACAGTGTGCTCAAACTGACCAACATTACCTCTATCCTGATCACGTAATGCAGAATAGACTTCCAAGAATCTAATCGAGGTCAACTTCTTTACCAGCTGCCCCCATTTCCTCTTGAGAGACTCCTCGTCCTCTTCAGGGAAAGGCTTCTCCAAGAGAGGGAAAGCCCATCTTTCAGCGAAAGGAAGGGTGCTATATCTCTCTTCAATGTAGTGTGCTAGCCTTGCACCTAGGGGCTTAAGCTTCTTCTTCGCCAGTGCCTTTCTAATATTGACATTCCCTGTTACTCTGAGTATATTGGACGAATTGTGTGGATTCACATTCTCTACTAAACCACTCTTACCTGTAGTATTGAATGGCTCAACCGCGTATACCCCTCCTTCCTCTACTGAGCCTTTGAAACTCGGATTATTGGCACCACAAGCGTACATAGGAATCGAAACCCCATCATGAAGGCTCCATCTCTCCATTTTATGCCCGCATAAATTAGAAATTGGTAAGAATCCAGCATCCTTTGCAACCTGTTCTGCGGCAGCTCCCACGATATGCCAAGAAGTTCCCGGATGCATCTTTTCTATAGCGGCGTCTCGAGCATCTTTGGCGGCCTTGATTTGGTCTGTATGATTTCCTCCATTTCCAACTTCTAGAGTCATAGCATTGTCCCCAAGAGCTCCTTTGATGTGAACGCCTACATCTAGCTTGACCAAATCTCCCTTCTCAAATATCATCTCCCTTTCCCATCCCTCAGGAGGGCTTAGTTGAGTATTGGTAGTATAATGAGCCGCCATATCGTTCACAGAGATAGTCACGGGGAATGCAGCTTGACCACCGTGTCTACGAATAAACCTCTCAGCGGAGTCAATGACATCATTCCAGCCCTTCCCTGCAACAATCTCTCCTTTGATTCCCTCCAAGGTTCTTCGAGCGACGTGACCAGCATCCTTCCACTGCTTCAAATCTGACTCTTCAACCAATCAAAAACCTCCGATTTTTTCACTAATCCTTCTCTCAGCACCTTGGTTCCTGTAGTATCGGGTGAGCGAGTGGAGGATTGCCACGATATCAAGGTACTGGGTACACCACCCCCACAGAGTCCGCTAACGAATGGTATATGTGAACCATCAGCCGAGAGAGAACGTGCAGCCATGGCTGGATTATTCTCTGGCGGTCTTCCAGAAATATTTGCACTCGTAGCTGTTATCGGACCCACTTCCTCGATCAGTCTGACTGCGGTATCGTGAGACACCACTCTTAATGCCACTCTCTCTCCTCCAAGCCTCTCATCTAGTATGGACTTTGAATCAAGAATCACAGTAATCGAACCAGTCGGAAAATGATCTAACAACGACACAACGCCTTCAGGAATATGTGCGACGCTCCTCGCCTGCTCAAGATTTGCTACTGCAAGACTCACCGGTTGGTCCTTCTCTCTATTTTTCAATAAATATAGTAAATCTAGCGACTCACTAGTTGGTAAGCATCCCAAAGCAGGCTGTGTGGATGTCGGATAAACAACACACATCCCTCTTCTCAAGCTAGATACTGCATCCTTCATGGCATCTACCTGATATGTCGTCTATTGGCAGGAGGCAGGGAGTCTGCCTGTGCAACAATCGATCCAACACTTAGATCGATATTTGTCTGGTGCGTGTGTCTTTGGAAAATCCTAGCCACCTCATATGATCCTACAATCAAATTTACAACTGGAATTAGGAATACTAACTTCCTGAAAGCTCTACGATCCCACATCTCACTAGTCATTTCGCTTCCATCGTCAACCAATACAGCTAGCCCCATTGACCTTTGCCCAAGAGATCTTGAAAATCTGATTCCCGTCAGTCTCCAATAAAGCCAGTGTGATGACAATAATATGAAAGTATACGCTAGAGAATGATGTGTTGAGTCTTCCCATGTCTTGAGATTCCACACATTCATCAGTTGGAATCTAGTGACAAGCATCAAAACAGTCGTAACGATAACGACATCGATCATGAGAGCAGTACCCCTTCTCGTCGCAGAAGCTAGAATCGTACCTTCAGGTATTTTCCAATGGTCAGTGTTCTGTTCCGCCACGATCACTCTAGCTAATGAACCACCAGAAGGCGAAAGTGAAATCGGTGAATCATGGTCGGCCATTACACTCCCTCAAGCCATTCCGATGATGTGCCACGCCTCAAGGTTGTGTTTCCTGGCATGTTCAATCCATGAGGACCAATTCTCATCATGTCTCAGAGTAGCGGGGTCTCCTATGACCACCAAACCTCTCTTAGCCCTAGTTAGGGCCACATTCAACCTCCTTGGATCGGATAGGAATCCAACATTTCCCTCCGAGTTAGATCTCACACACGAGAAAATTATGATTTCTTTTTCCCTTCCTTGATAACCATCTACAGTCTTCACCTCCAAATCAGTTAGAGCCTCTGGAAGAACATCTCGAATAGCCCTAACTTGAGCCGCATAAGGAGTGATGACTCCAATTTGGTCCTGCCCAATTTCTCCAGCATTTACTAGGTCCTCCACGATTTTTGCAACCCAAGAAGCCTCCGTCTTATTCTCCTTTGAAGCTCCATCAGGTCCAGCTACCTCTCCTCCTGAAACCGGCAAGAAGGCAATGGGCCTTTCCCAATCTGGCCATAGAATCCCAGCAGGGGCTTTCCTATCTGATTCTGTTACTCCATCTTCCAATTTCCCATCATAAAACATCTCGTTAGGGAATTCCGATATCCCCGGGTGCATCCTGTATTGTTTTGTCAACAAGAAGGGAGTAATGCCCATATCCATGATTCTCTCGAATAGTGATCTATTCAATCCACCATCTTCCGCTCTTCTGGATATGACCGTGGGAGATAGTTGCTTGTGATCCCCCACGAGAACAATCTGTCTGGCACCTCTGACAATTGGCACTAAAGTAGACGGCTCTGTAGCTTGAGTAGCCTCATCAATAAGAACCTGACTAAATCTCCTTCCATCCAAAATCTCGTGTCCGGAACCTATGCAAGTACAACAGAGGACTTGTGCCCTGTCTAAGATATCGTCTCTCATCTGGCCCTCAATCCTCCTCACTTCCTTCCACCCCCTGCCTAAATCTCTGTGAGCAAGCCCCTTCTCCTTGCCCCCTTTCATTCCCTTAATTTTACGACTCAGCTTCTCGTTGAGCTCTAGATGATCTATGAGATCTTTCCTGAGTGGATGCTTTTCCATCAGAGCGTCCATAGTAGCCTCCCTCAAACCCTCTCTTACTTTCACTGGTTGTCCCAGTCTCACGGCTCTCACTCCTAGATGGAGTAATCCTTCCAATAAATTGTCTACAGCGACATTTGAATCTGCCACCGCTAGGACAGTACCCAAATCTTGTTGTGACCACGCCTCAATAATTCGTACAGCAGTGTGTGTTTTTCCCGTTCCAGGAGGGCCCTGTATCAGAGTCAGTCTCTGTTGTATCGCCGCGAGGGCGGCTTCTCGTTGTGGATTATTCAACGAACTATCCAGGACAAAGCTCCTTCCTCTTGCTCCTCCCAGTTGGGGGGGTAGTGAAGAAGTGCCGGACGGATCATGTACAGACCCTAGAATCAGGTCCCTTAGAGGAACTCCCCCTTCTTCTTGGAAGATTGAATTTAGAGAATCTCTCATTCTGTCATAAGCTATCCTATTGGCACCCCTATCCATTCTCCATGTGTCCTTCCTTAGGTCAGAAGGAGTCTCTTTGAGTACAACTCTAACTGAGTCTCTTCGACGATCACTAACTATGGCCTCGATAGGCTTCTCTGAAAGAGGATCGCCACGACTAAGCATGACAATATCTCCCTGCCTGAATCTATGCTGTCCGAGATCAGACCTACTCTTCCGCCTTAGTTTGACTATTCGCTGGTCGAAAAGCCAGCCATCGGGCTTCGCAATCAAGTCGAAAAGAGCTAATCCATTTGAGACGAGCCTCTCTCTAGACCAGTCACGAAGCCTCTTTTCAGTGGCATTTAGCTCATCATCAAGCTCCCAACGTATCAATTTCTGATACAGCTCATGATGATCCTGACTCTTTTTGAACCGACCACGGCGATCTTCAGAATCTCCTTCCACATGCCTCCGTAGTACTGGCGCTTCATCACTATTGCCAGAGAATAATGACAAATTTCTGCCGAGCATTATCGCTCATATCCCCGTGAGGATTATACGATGAGTTTCGGGGAATGGACAATAGGGGGGGGATGCGTTAGTGTTTGACAGATTCAAATTCAATAGAAAGCCAGCCGACAATACCATCGAATGCCCCCTATGTCAAGAGAAGAATCCTGAGGAATCAGAGATTTGTTCCAGGTGCTCTTACCAGCTGAAAATGGCATCTCACCAACAATCAAGTAATGTCGATAAGGAAGAAGCTACAGAACTTTTTGACGAACTACTATCAGATTTTGAAGAGGACGAAGAAGAGGACATAGTGGACTGGTCCAGAACTACATTCACAATGGATGACGTAACAATAGATGTCAAACAGTATGGTAGCGATGACTCAGTAGTTACCAAGCAGAAACCCAGCTTCGCGTTTACTGTTGATACGCCCGAACCAGTTGTAGAGGAGGAATACGAGGATTACGAACTAACTCCCGATGACGCTCCCGAATTTGTTACAAAGTTCGAAATGCCAGAACCCGAAGAAGAGAGACTGGAAGAGATACCCAAACAACAAGTGGACCTGATTAAGCCAACTTCGGAATCATCCGAAGATGTAGAAATAGTCTCTGCCGAAGAAATTCCGGAATCTGTGGAAGTCGAGAAAGAAGAAAAGCTCCCTGAGTCGCCTCAGGATATTGTTGCTGATGAGGAGGTATCTGAGACGCCTCAGGATATTGTTGCTGATGAGGAGGTATCTGAGAGTCTAGAGGTACTTCCTAGTCCACCAACTGACCTCCCCCCTCCCAGAGAAGTGAAGATCGAGCCACCCATAGTTGACGATGATCAAGAGCCTATGCCCATACCTCCTCCTCCCGATTTGTCAATGATTGACTCCAGACCTGTTGTTGACTCTAAGATAGAGAATATTTGGCCATGGGCCCAACAAGAAGAGTGGTCTGGAAGGGATGTGGCCCAGAAGGTGAAGTCTGCTATGGAGGCCGCGAAATCCAAAAATATCGCTCAGGCGACAGTCATACTGGATGATGTCGGTCCACATTTAGGTGATAGGACGAAGCTAGTCTATCCGATAGGAGCGCTATTGCAGAGAATGGGTAGGGCTCAGGCAGTAGACAAATTGTTAGAAGCCGCACTCAGAGTTTACCCGGAAGATGATGCAGTTTCTAGTGCCAAAGCAAAATTGAGGCCATGACTTATCTCCGCAGAGATGATTCGATAGGCCCTTTTCCGATAAGTTATGAGGCGCGCGACTAGCTCTATTAGAGTGGGCGAAGAACTCGTTCTCAGACCAGCATCCAATACGAGATCTAAGGATCTTTTAGAGGCATTTGAGGAGACATGGCCAGAAGTCAACAGGGCTATGCCTTGGATAAATCCAGACGCCGATCTGAAACAGCAAATATCCGAATTCCTATCAGAAACTGAGAGAATGGGAAGAGCAGGATTATTGCATCATTGGATAATGGTAAGGCCATGGGACAACTCATTACTTGGGCTGATAGGTTTTGATCGTGTTACAAGATCAGGACAAGCATCATGGAATCTGGGCTACTGGGTTAGGAGCTCCGAGCAAAATCATGGTATTGCCAGCAAATCTATTGAAGCAGTGTTGAGATGGATGGGAGAAGCTGAAGAGGTCTCAATAGAGCTCAAGGTCGATCCGCTTAACAAGGCTGGTAGAAGCACAGTAGCAAAGGTAGTTAGGAACTGGG
>DANL01000019.1:11562-11725 GCA_002499865.1 Euryarchaeota archaeon UBA121
GCATCATTGGATAATGGTAAGGCCCTGGGACGACTCTTTACTTGGGCTGATAGGTTTTGATCGTGTTACAAGATCAGGACAAGCTTCATGGAACCTGGGCTACTGGGTTAGAAGCTCCGAGCAAAATCATGGTATTGCCAGCAAATCTATTGAAGCAGTGTTG
>DANL01000007.1 GCA_002499865.1 Euryarchaeota archaeon UBA121
AGAGATATTTTTCTTGATGTATTTTTCAAGCTCTTTGGAGTTCTTGGCGTTAGCGCATATTGAGGCAGGGTTTCCGTGTTGAAAACATGATCGCGCAGTCCCTGCCCCTATGGCAAGCCACTGGATTCTACCAAGATCAGGAATTACCTCAATCATATTCGAGGCACACCTTGAGGCAAAGGGAGATGTAAGTACTAAGATCGGCCATTTATTTCTAGGAAGAGAAAAATCTAGACGAAATTCGGGCCAATTATCTTTAATTTCTGTTAATTCAATAACCGGCGTGTTTAGAACCTCAATACCGATATCTCCTAGTTTCATCCTCATTCTATCAGAATTCAACGTTGAGATTAATCTTGAAGAGCCTCGAAAACCCATATCACGTTTAGTGTCTGAGTCGGTTTCTGACTTAGGAAGAGGCCCATTTTTATCAATTGCCAGAAGCTCGAAATTTTTTCCAGATGAGTACCGATCCCTCCAATCTTCAGGCGCAATGTATCCATGCGACTCACCATCCACACACTCTACTCCCACTGGAGTTCTGCAACCTCCTCCCAGATATTTCAGAATCCTGCGTTCTTCACCTACTGAAACTTCGGTATAGTGGTCATTTAGTATTTCTCTGACCCAGCCAAACTCTGCCAATTTTTCTGTCAAACAATGTACAACTATCGCTCCCTGTCCTGGTGCAGTAGGCCAATCTACTGGATTTATTCTCATCGCATGTATGTCAAGGCTACCCTCTGGCAGTGCATCTAGTTGAGCAAGTCGCTGAATCCCGGCTTCAGCCAGGATGATGCCCTCAACTCTCCCTTGGAGAAGTCTCTCAATTCTTGTCTCCACTCTCCCCCTTATCGCCAATGGAATAACATCATCCCTCTTAGACAAGAAAAATGACTGCCTCCTAACAGATGACGTACCTATCCTTCCACCCTCAGGAAATGTATCCAAGACTACATCCAAGTCACTGGATTCAGATGAATTGATAACTTCGCCCAATCTCTTAGTTCCTTTTGCCTCGTATGAAAGTAGGATGATATCAGAGGTAACTCCCCTCTCCAGATATGCCAAAGTCGATATCCTATCATCGTAATCAACCGGGACATCCTTGCTAGAATGCACTGCAATATCTATCTCGTCAAGAAATAATCTTTCGTCGACCGATTTGACAAATTGTCCAACATTCGACGAAAGATTACCTCCAAGGGACAGATCGCCAGTTGATTTGATTCCGATTATTTCTACATCAGCCTCATTATCGAGTAATTTTCCGGTAGCTAGCTCCGATTGCCACATCGCTAACTTGGATGTCCTACTTCCAAGCCTTATTTTCTTCAAGCGCTAGCCCCCATGAGAGTGTCTAAGTTACTCATACGGACCATTTCTCTCATGACATCAAATGAAATTTCTGACAGTAGATCTGAATTGATATCCCTATCTGTGTTCATGACCATATTTTGCAGATCATTTTCATTAAAAATACTGTCCTGATTGCATATCCACGTTGCTATCTCTCTTGAGAAAGCCTTCATCTGAGAGGCCTCTGAGGATCGACATTCCAGAGCCCCCCAGTCTTGAGATTTAGATTCAAGAGTCGAGTAGACATGCGCCCTAAATCTTGATTGAGTCCTTCCATTCAAAGCCTTCATGAACCTCTCTTCTATTGCAGCTATGATCAGATTGCCGGAATCAATGGTCTTCTCGTAATCCCACTCCTTTCCAAGCTTGTGAGCTGACCTTATCCAATACTCCATGTCCATCAATCCCTGTTCGGTGTTAAGACCGCTCCTATCAATGGACGGTGGCCACGAAAAATCCATGACCTTCGTTGTTTCGGGGACGGGTAGAGGATTCTCCTGATTGAATGTGGGGAAGGTGTTTCTGATTGTTGATATTACGATCGAGGGGTTCTCTTCCCCCTTCCATTCCTCAAAGCTCTTGAAGTTGATCAAGTCAACTAATTCAGGAGTTCTTTTCGAAGACTCTACTTTTGACCGTGTCACGACATGAATATTTTTCTGACCCAATCCAATTAGAATCTCTACTGCCTTTCTACCCATCGAGCCGTAGCCGATTACTGTGATTGAGCCTTGGTTATCTTCGCTTATTGCTTCCCGTATAGCTGAGGTGCCTAGGCTTAGCATTGATTCCGGGGTCTTGGTAAAACCAAGCTCCTTCCTCAAGCCTCTATTCGCCGCTACGGCATGGTCGAGGAAGGTTGCGTTGTGTACACTCAAAAGCTTTGATTCCTTGTGCCATGCTATGGCGTCTCTGAATTGGCTCATGACCTGCAGTTCTCCTATTATGAAGGAATCTAATCCAGAGCAAATCTTGACAAGGTGCCTCCAAGCTTCCATACCTTTGAAGCTATCAAACGGGGCGTAATCCAAGCCTGAATTGGTGAGGACACTATTTTTGAGATGACTCACAGAGCAATCAAACCCCACGAACAGGACCCTGTTGCAGGTTGAGAACTCAAAAACATCACATCCGGCAGTCTCGGATAATCGCATGACATGGCTTTTTCTCTCTGGCTCATTCATACCTTCACTCGTTAACTCCTTGACGAACTCAAGATTATCTTTGGATAATCTCATACCTATCATCGACACACTTTCAATTCTCCTTGCTATGTGTTCATTTCCATCAATGGGAATACTTTCCTTCAGAAGTTGTCTGAAGTCAAAAGTTACACTCATAGCAATCACCCGGGTTACACTCCCAGAGTGCCGTCTAACCCACCCCTTATGAACATCATTTAACGTAAATCTGTGACGGAGATTTCATTTCCATCATCCGGAACTTGTTAGAGTGATGCGGCCCTGATGCAAATTCGCACTCCCTTTATGTGTGAGTTCGCATATTTTGTGGTATGGAGCAGAGTTTGGACCTACAGATTGCCGCCCTGATTTTTCTTGGCGGCACGAAGAACCTCGTCTCCGAAAAGGAGCATGGAGACGTTGAAAGAATGACTGAAGACGAGGGTATTGAATGCGATCCGTCAAATCCGCACACGATGCTGAATGCAAACACCCCCGGCTTCTTCCCAATTCGCACACCCCTAAATCTTCCCAAGATGGTTAGACAGTAGTTTATGAACCGATTTTGATATCGTTGGTCATGAAGACAATAGAGTCAAGTCGATACTCTTGATTTTCCATGATGGTATTTTCAAAAAAATCTAACAAGCAGTGTGATATCATGAACCCAAATTTCATCCCACCCAAGAGGAAGACAAAGGTTGTTTTTGTGCAACTGGGATCGCCCGAGAGCCCGACACCGAAAGCTCTCAGAAAATACCTCAGGGAATTCTTGGGCGATCCGAGGCTAATAGATCTCAATCCATGGCTGTGGAAATTTATATTGAATTTTTTTGTATTGCCATTCCGGCCAAAAAAATCCGCAAAACTGTATGAGAGAATATGGGATGGTGAGAGCTTCCCACTCATTACCAATACCAAAGAGTTCACGAATAGGGTTAGAGAGAACCTGAAAGAGATGGATCCAGAAGGATATGTAGAGGTCAATCATGCCTTCCTACTTTCTCCTCCGTATGTTAACGAAGTCTACGATAGTTGGGAAGAAGACCTCAGGAATGGAAGGGGCGCAACCAAGCTAATGGTAATACCAATGTTTCCCCAATATTCTGAAAGCACAGTCGCATCGGGAATTGATGCACTTGCTAGGGAATTGTCAAAGAGAGTCAAGATCCCCACATTTGAAGTTATTACAAACTTTCACCGCACACACGCCTTCGTAGACAATTCCGTCAAGATGATTGACTCGAAACTGGAAGAACTTAAGTCGAAAGGGATTGAAGCTGATAAGCTACTTCTGACATTCCATGGCATGCAAAAGAGACGCGTTGTGGAAAAAGGTGATGATTACTATCGCCACTGCTATGAGACATTCAGACTGATTGTCGACAGACTTCAAAATATCGACCCTGACAAAGCAATAATGACTTTCCAAAGCAAATTCGGTTCTGAAGAGTGGATAACTCCCTACACAGAGGATACAGTAGAAGAACTAATTTCAGATGGCGACAAGGAGATAGTAGTCTACTCGCCTAGCTTCGTGGTTGATTGTCTAGAGACAACAGATGAACTTGGTTACGAGCTAGCCAAGGATGCAAAGGAATGGGGAGGTAATATCCACACTGTCGATTGCCTCAATGTAGAGAATGATTGGTGCAGGGACTTCGCCAAGTACACGTTTACTCAAGCAGAAGGATCCGCTCAGGAAAAAGAAAATCTGGAGTATCAACTAGTATCATCTGATTACGAAAGCATGCCGCCCCTAGTTATGGAGGAGCCAAGATTCTCAGCATCAAAAGAGGTTTTCCATCACACACTGGAAAACGATTGATTTCAGTCCAACGTCCAATCAATGTACCATTCTCTTGATATGTGATATCATGTTAGGATTACTATGACCTCCAAGAAGTACACTGCGATTTTTGTCCTATCCATGATGCTGAGTGCAGGTTGCCTTTCTGCAATCGATGATATGGCTGAAATTGAAGAGGACGTAATCGACTCGGTACTAGACTGGCTCGATAGTGAGTACCCCCATCTTGATCTCCCAGATCGTGAGAGGACTTCTCCCGTACTCGAGACCTATGGCCAATGCGAACCCCTTCTGGAAGACCTGAGGGATTCAATATACAACGAGATGCTAGTCTCTCTGGACCAGCAGTCATACTGGCACTGGGCAAGTCCCGTGTGGCGTGGCGGAGTTGTCTTCGCCGAGGATGATGTAGCGATGATGGATGGTGCTACTGAGGCCACATCAGCTGAATCTGGTTCTAATTCAGGAGCGTCAACAGATAGTGATTCGGGACGCGAGGGGCAGTTCTCTGGAACCAACAACCAGGAGAATGGTGTCGATGAAGCCGATTTTCTTAAGACGGATGGATATCATATATACATGTTAAACGGAAACCTTCTGGTCATAATGGGGGTGCCCGAGTTTGGCGAACTCAAACTGGAGTCAAATATCAGCATACAGGGTTCTCCGATACAGATGATGCTTGAGGGCGATAGACTGGTGATTGTGTCTTCTATCTATCACTGGAACCTGCAAAATGACGATCCACTAAGGGACTTGATGTCCGAAGAGGTCACAGTAAGCTACCCTGGCGAGGAAGAGTACTCCTACACTTACACACGCGTTCAAAACTTGGTAAAGTACACTGTAGTAGACATAGCTGACAGAAACGCTCCAGAAGTAGAGAGCGAACTCTACATCGAAGGGAACTACCACACTGCCAGATTAGTGGATGGAACAATGCGGTCTGTCACCCATCTATGGACCAATATCGACGGACTAAGGACCTGGGTATATCTTCCGGATACATATTGGGAGACGGAAAATGAAGAGGCCAAGATGAATATCTGGAACCAGAGTATGGAGGATACCATTGCCTCCAACCGGGCAATTATCGATAATCTGTCCCTGGATGACTTCGCGCCTCATGTCTACGAGCTAGGTGAAGAGGGCCTCTTCCAGCACCCAACCACATCCGATGATTGCAGCGAATACTCGGCTAGTGCAGACAGTGCGGGCCGCGGATTCAGTACAATCATGACCATTGAGCTACTTGGAGAGGAGCCTCAGATGCAATTAGATCACATTACTTCATCATGGGCACACGTGTACGCCTCAGAGGATGTCATGGTGCTCGCAGAACCAGCCAATGACTGGTGGTGGTTCTGGAGAAATTTCGATTGGGACGACGCAACTAATATTCACGTTTTCGACATCAGTGACCCTTCTGAGACTACCTATCTCGCATCGGGGAGAGTTGATGGGACAGTCCAGGATCAGTTTTCAATCTCGGAATTCAATGAAGTAATC
>DANL01000015.1:0-15007 GCA_002499865.1 Euryarchaeota archaeon UBA121
GAGCCTCTACAGTGCTTTGTCTACAATTCCTAACGAGAGTCCAATGAGCGGAGTTAGTTCAGATTTATCTATGGATATGTCAAGATTTGATGATATAATCGAAGAGCTGAATATCGAGTTTCCTCCCTTAGAATGGATATGGAGAGTTTCCGAGGGAGGTAGCGTGGGTAAGAAAGCCATGGCACCGTTAACGATTGATCATGAAGTGTATTCAGTAGAATCAATGAAGGGTGGGTATTTTGAGGCATTATCAAGATTAGGCAGATTCATCGAAAAGAGGTTGCAGAACTATTCAGAAGGAAGGAATGACGCAGATAATCCGGCAGTTAGTGGGCTATCACCATGGCTACATTTTGGACACATTTCCAGCTTCAGGATCGTTAAAGAGGTCCTTGAAAAGGAAAATTGGACCTATGATTCAGTTTGTGTAGAAGATACCGGAAGAGGTTCCAGATCAGGATGGTGGGGTCTATCAGAATCTGCTGAGTCTTTTCTGGACCAAATAATAACTTGGAGGGAGCTGGGGTTCAACTTCGCACACTTTAGGAGAGACCACAAATCACTAGATTCTATACCAAATTGGGCCAAAGAGACTCTCAACGAACACAGAGATGATGAGCGTGTAAGCTACACTTTCGAGGAGATAGAAGGCGCGAAGACCAGCGACGAGGTATGGAATTCAGCTCAGAGACAACTACTCAGAACAGGACACATGCACAACTACCTGAGAATGCTCTGGGGGAAGAGAATACTAGAATGGTCACCGAATCCTGAAACGGCCGCTGATTGGATGATTAGGATTAATGATAGATGGGCCTTGGACGGGAGAGACCCGAACTCGTATACGGGGATCTTCTGGGTTCTTGGAAGGCATGATAGGGCATGGGGTCCTGAGAGGCCTATCTTTGGAAAGGTTAGGTATATGTCTTCTGCCAATACAAAAAGGAAGCTGAAGCTGGATGGATATCTTTCCAGATGGGCTGAGGATGCCCCTCTGCCTAAGAGCCTTCGAAGGTGATGAGATGTACAAGTATACGCATGAGACTGTGGTAGATTCGGATATCAAATCAACCTTCGATTGGTTCGAACATGAAGGTTCTTTCAGAAGGCTGATGCCACCTTGGGAAGTAGCCGAGGAAGTGCGCGCAGATGATTCATTAGAGGTTGGGTCTCGGAGAGTTTTTCGGTTTCCTGCTCCAGGTGCACCATTCTTGAAAATGACTTGGGTTGCAGAGCATACTGCCTATGATCCTCCCAATCACTTTGCTGATAAGATGGTAAAGGGGCCCTTTTGGTCGTGGAAACACAATCATTATCTGACTGAAAGTGGAGGCAAAACAACTGTTAAGGACGAAGTTTCCTACCAAGTTCCGTTTGGGCCTCTCGGAAATCTAGCAGATAGTATTCTGGGTGGGTGGCTTGTTAAGAGCAGGATATCAAAGATGTTCAAGGCAAGAGAGCTAAGACTTCAGAGAGATATAAGAGAACATGCAAAATTCTCTCAATTGAAGAGGAAGAAAATACTAGTCGCTGGTTCTTCTGGATTGATAGGCACACAACTAGTTGCATTCCTAGACACAGGTGGACATGACGTCTGGAGATTGGTTAGAAGGCCCACTAAGGAAGGTTACAAGGAGCTAACTTGGGATCCGGAACAGGGAATAATCAATCCTTCCGAGATAGAGGGTTTTGATATCGTTATCCACCTTGGTGGCGAAAACATTGGAGACAAGCGGTGGAGCAAGAAGAGGAAGGCGGCGATAGTCGGTTCTCGCAGGGACTCAACCATTCTTCTCTCAGACACTATCAGTAGCCTCAGTAAGAAGCCAGAGGTATTCCTTGTAGCCAGTGCTATCGGATTCTACGGAAATAGAGGTGATGAGGTCCTCACAGAAGAGAGCTCACAGGGAGAAGGATTCCTCACGGATACGGTGATACAATGGGAGTCTTATGCTGAATCAGCTAGAGAAGCGGGAATCAGGGTGATCAATACTAGGAATGGAATTGTTCTATCGGCAGCTGGAGGCGCTTTAGGAAGAATGCTCCTCCCCTGGAAGTTAGGTGGTGGAGGCCCCCTTGCAGGAGGCAAGCAATGGATGTCATGGATTTCTCTTGATGACGAAATCTATGCCATTCATCATCTGATTATGAACAAAGAGTGCGAGGGTGCGTACAACCTTACTGCCCCTGAGCCAGTAAGACAGAAGACTTTCTCAAAAACTCTGGGAAAAGTTCTGCGCAGGCCTGCTTTCGCTCCAATTCCTGGTTTCTCCATGAAGATTCTTTTCGGAGAGCTTGCCGGTCCTCTCCTCATAGAAGGACAAAGAGTGCTCCCTAGCAGGCTTGAGCAGTCTGGTTATGAATTTCTCCACAAAGATCTTGAGTCAGCGCTTAGGGACTCTCTTGGGATTTGGAGGTAGGTTGATGAAGGGTGATGCCCAGATAAGGAATATTTCTAACACAGGAAGAAGAAATAGATTCTACGGCTCGCTTGCGTTATTTTTCTTTGCGATTGTCGTGGATATTGCATATCTTTTCGTGGGAGACCCACCGATGCTAAATCCTGATTATAATCCGACTATTCTCATTGTGACGGCTATCACATTATCTGGCCTACACATAGCTGGATTTCTAGTACTCCTCGAGTCGACCACCCAAGTATGTGTTTACCATGGATTCCTAGGAACACATGAGTCTTCATCTGGAGGAAGGAAGCACAGTGATGAGTCAGTAGCTCGAGCATGTAAAAGTAAAAGCTGGAGCATAATTTTTCAGTCGGTACTCTTTGGCATTATTTTGACAATTATCTCACTTTGGCTTCTCTCTGAATTTATTGCCTGATAGTGCTTCTATGTAGCATTCCGATGAGAGCGGGAGCGATTATCATACTAGCAATCAATGATAGAATTATCATAATAGCACAGAACAATCCAAAGGTCGAGAAGAATCCCATCTTTGACTGATTAATTACCATGAATCCTGCAAAGTCGGACAGAGCGGAGCCGAATAGGGCAAGTCCGGACGCTCCTCCAACGACTGCTACAGATTCTAACTGAGATTTTCCTTCCTCGATCTCTTCCCGATATCTCTCTATGAGGTGAATGACGTAGTCAACACCGACTCCCAGCGAAATTGCCGCTATGGAAACAGTAACCATATTCAAGCCATATCCAAACAAATCAACAAGTGCATATAGCCAGATAATCATGATGAAAATTGGAGTTGTAGTTATTCCTGCGTAGATGAATGGCTGTGTTCCAAAGGACAGAGACAAAATTAGTGCAACCATAATGAAATGTAATAGGTATTCATCACCGACCAAGGCTAGTGAAATTAATGCGAAAACTATCACATTTAGAATGATTAATGGAGAGTTTTTTCTAATGTTAGAGATATTCTTTTTTATCCTCTGAACGGTATTCCCATTATCTCTGAATCCCCACCAAAGTGTGAGAAAACAAAGTAATACGCCCAAGAGAATCGTATCTTGTAGATCGTCTTGCATGGAATCCGCAGCGACGAATCTTACAACTGGCTCGCCAGTGGGAATGGCCCATGAAACTGGATGATATTCATCGGAAAATGCGTTATCCAGTGAGCCTCTGGTCCTGAGTGGATTTACTGATAGATTCTGTAGTGGCTCCATATCTAGTTCTAGTTGGATTAGAGCTGGCTCCACCAATGCGAATTGTTCGGGACTGGATATTCCAAACCGAAGTGTCGCTCTTGGATAATTGGGTGAGTCTCCTTCTTCCGTAAGCCATGGCCTCTCAAAGTCAAGCTTCCCAGCAACTTGAAGGAATTCCCCAACTATACTTGGAGATAATGCGGGATATCCCCCACTTGCTGGAACCCCTCTAGTCATCATGAAACCATATAGGAACTTCAGTGATTCACTGTCATTGGTGGAGGGGATGAAAATAAACTCAAAGTCCCTATTTGGGATTACAACAGTTTCGCATCCTATGCCGCCGTCATTCAGGTCAAAGTCCCATCCCGCCTCCTCAAAGGGGGTCTGATTCCATGCCATAGCAGCTCTGAGGTACCAGAGCATCTGGTCTATGGCAAGTAACTCAACTTCGCCGTTTGGAGACCTGGTGAACTGATTGGGTTCATCAGGGGTATGAGAGTTCATGTTTTCTCTAAGCTCCTCAATAGCATCCAGAACTCTAGGATTTGTGAGATTGGCTTCAAGAAGTATGTATGCAGGTTCCCCCTCATCACTGAATCTCTGATTGATTAGTCCAACTCCTATGGCTAAATCCGAATCCTCCTCAACAAAATCTTCGACTTGGAAGTCTCCTTCAAGAGACGTCATCATTGGGACTGCATATGCAGTAACAAGGAGTACGCAGATAATCACCAAGGGGTACATCTTGAATGACTTGGTAGTTAAAGAAGATAGCCATGATTTTGGAATCATATGAATCTTATCTGGATCTTCATCTTCAAGTCTATCTCTACTTTGTAGCCATTTGTCGATGTCAAGTCTTGCAAGAGGCACCCACAATCCCGTGAGGAAAAAGGCACACATTACCCCTATTCCTGCCTCTATGCCGAACGACCTTAGTGCCGCGATACTAGATGTGAGGTTTGCCGAAAATGCGACTATTGTGGTCACAGAGGTCAACATGACTGCAAGACCAACCTTACTAATTGAAACATGGCTGGACTCTTCTATGGTCTTTCCAGAGCGTCTCTCCTCCTTGTAACGATGAAGGGAGTGCAGACTGTCATCGATCTCTAGTGCCAGTATCAAAATTGGAAGGAGATTGGAGAACTGTGATCTG
Source organism: Euryarchaeota archaeon UBA121 (assembly GCA_002499865.1). GTDB lineage: Archaea > Thermoplasmatota > Poseidoniia > Poseidoniales > Thalassarchaeaceae > MGIIb-O5. Next base: position 4,791 of record DANL01000015.1, read on the forward strand.
AAGATAAACTCGAAACCTGTTTTTTGGCCAAAAATCATAGCCCATCCGATCAGACCATACATCCAGAAAAGAGACACAACCAGACTCGTTGAGACTATGGCAACATCGGAGATTCTACGAAGATTTATCCAAAGAAGTCCAACGACAATGAATGACATAGCGACTAATAGATATGCACTGGAAAGTAGTTCTCTATTTATTTCAACGTTAATCGCCTCAGCGAACATCAGTGAGACAATATGCTCGTCAGTATCCCGGAGATCTTCCTCTATGGATAAATAGAGCCATTCTACAGAACAGAGAGGCTGATTCTTTTCCTCTCTTTCTTGGCAGTATTCGAAAGAGTATCTGATCGGATCTGTAACTAGTGTCAGCCCCTCTCTCTTGTACCCGAAGTCTGTAGTGGCATTCTTCCATGAAAAGGTCCATCCACTTTCTTGCATCTTCTCCCTATCTAGATTTACTATCAGCCACGCTGAGGAAGCTGACCACCTTCCTCTCTGCCAGAGTTCAGACTCAAGGTTTCCATCTTCTCCAATCGTGTGATTTACTGGTCCGATTACAGAGCTGTTTGGATCGGGAGTAAATGCCCTGTCATTTGAGAGGAATCTTAGGAATGAGCCATTGCTACTGTTGGCCATTCTGTGAGCTGCTAAGTCTATGTGGTCTTGTGTTATATTTGGATCATCAAACCGTAGGCATTCTAGTATTCCGCAGTCAGTCCAATTTGTTGGTGCTGGATCCATGGATTCCTCAAGATCCAAGGTAAGTGCAAGTTTGTAGGGGTTAATCCTTGGTTGTGTGAGAGATGAGTTACCGGACATGAATGATCTGAAGTCAGAAGCTAGATCCAACATTCCCACTGCCGGGTCTCCAGAGATTTCTGATGCGATTGGAAGGAAGAATCTGGATACATTGTGGTTTCTCAAGGTCTCAGCATTAATGTCGATTTCCCTGAGGACAGTTAGATTCAGAATTCCTCCCTTCGGAGATTCTAGTCCTGAGTTTTCACCTGTGTAGTCTGCAATCATAGTAACATCGGACTCAGGGCTGCCAAATTCTGCCTCGTCTCTGACGAATATCCCAAATCCCCAGATATTTCCAGCTGCTGTGAACTCTTCCCTAAATACCATGTTAGCATCCAGCTCAGGAGATTCCATCTCGTAGGATTCTATGTCGATCGGTTCAAATGTTGCCAGTATCCCAGGAATCATTAGAATGGTGAAAATAAATACTGAGATGTGAATTCTCTTTCTTCTTGGAATTAGGTAGTCAGCTACCTTGGAGAAGTCACGCACGTTATTTGTCTGATGGACCTGTATTTGATTGGTTGTGATGATTCATAATCCGGCTTCTCTAAGTTGCTCAAGTATTTTTATCTGTTTTTCCGTTAGTTTGTCGTTTTCGTGGAGGACGAATTCAATATCTAAATCCCCCCCTTGATGGCCATGTCCGTTCACCCTTCTCCTGTCTCCTATTTTCGTTCGTTCAGGTACTTCGATCTGAATTCTTTTTCCTAGGGGCGTGGTAATCCTGACACTACCTCCTAGAATGAGTGTAGATATTGGCACTGGAGCCTCTTGAATTAGTCTTCCATCCTCCCATCTTCTACCTTCCTGAGCGTCCAGTCTTAGCGTAATCAGTAGATCTCCGGGGACTCCTTGTGGATGCTCATGACCCATTCCTCTAAGCCTGAGCTGCTGTCCATGAATTGCCCCGGGAGGTACCTTGACATTGATTGAGGTCCCCTTTGTCTGTACTCCTGTTCCATTACATTCTTTGCATGATCTAGTGGTGCCAAAGCTAGTTCCCTCACACTTTTGGCACCTCTTCATCCTTCTATGAGAGAAATTTACCTCCGTGCCACTGATTGCCTGCTCCAAAGTGACATCCAAACCCGCCTCTATATCAGCTCCACGAGCTGTTGTCTCTCGTTGATTTGAATCAGTGAATGGGGAATGTCTAGATTGTCTTGATTCTGAACCAAATCCAAAGTCTGCATTCGATCTTCCTCCGACAAACTGAGAGAATAAATCTCCAAAATCAAATCCACGGGAAGATCCTGATGAGGACCTCCCTCCTCTGAACATTTCCTCCATTCGTCTCTGTTGATCCCACTCCCTCCTTGCCTCGGATGAGCCTATGGACTCATATGCAGTCTGTATTGACTTGAAGCGCTCTTCCGCGGCGGTATCATTTGGATTCCTATCTGGGTGATATTGCCTAGCGAGTTTCCTGTATGCTCTCTTTATCTCAGCATCTGAAGAGTCCTTCGAAACACCGAGAGCACGATAGGGGTCCTCTGCCATCTAACCTTGTCAGTATGGCAGGTGCCTTCAACCTGCTGAGAGATTTATCGATGTTATAATGAGATTGCAGGTAGTGCGAGAGTTATGGGAGTGGGCTGGGCGGTATTCAGAAACTATGTTGGACACGCGAAGGAGATTAAGGGAGATGTGACAGATTATCCGAGGTTCTTCCTCATGCCATCGACATCACATGTAGAATCTGATAACATTGGAAATAACAATATCTCACTACTAGTAGATGAGCACATAGACTACGAAGTTGAGATGGTTGTCAGACTCGGGGATAACCTAGAGCCTGTTGAGATGTGCATCGGATGCGATACAACGAATAGAACCCGTCAAACCCTAGCCAAAGAGAAGGGTTGGCCATGGCTAGAAGGGAAGAGCTTCCGAGGCTCTGGGGTTCTAGGTACTTGGGCCCCTTGGGACCCAAGAATCATGGAGATTGGTCTTTCTTTGAATGGAGAAACAAAACAATTGGCCACCACCGATCTGATGGTTCATTCTTTCGACTCAATAATGGGGCATCTGACAGACTGGTATGGACTAAGTCCGGGGGATTTGATTTGGACTGGGACTCCCGAGGGCGTAGGGGCCATGAAAGTAGGCGACAGAGTGGATGCATGGATGAAAAATCCCGATGGGGAGAAGATAAGCGTCCTTAGCGCGGAATGCGTGTTGTAGAATTCGTTTAGTTGATAAGTGCGCATAACACGCGATAACCATGGACGTAGAGTATGATTTCAGACCAGCCTTCACACTAATGACTGCAAATTTGGGACCCGGAGAATCTCTCAAAGTTGAGCCTGGAGCCATGGTAGCTCAGTCTAGAGGAGTCGATATGAAGACCGGTATGGGCGGTGGCGGAGGAATCGGAGGATTCCTAAAGAGCGTGGTGAAATCCGCTGTCGGAGGAGAGTCCTTCTTCGTGAATACATACACAGCTGGTGGCTCTGGAGGATGGGTATCTTTGGCTCCTTCTGCTCCAGGTGACATAATGGAGTTCCACCTAGCCCCAGGAGAGGAGTTTTTCATGCAGGGTGGGGCATTCATGGCTTGTACCCCGAGCGTTGATATGGATACAAAATTCCAAGGGGCGAAGTCCCTATTCTCAAGAGAAGGTGCATTCTTCTTGAGGGCACAGGCCCCGAGAGGGGTTGAGGGTAAGGTATTCTACACCTCATATGGGGCTATCAAGGAGATAGAAGTCTCACCCAATGCCCCAGTAGTAGTTGATAATGGCCATGTTGTGGCATTCACCACCGGACTATCATATAATGTGTCCAAAGTTGGTGGGATGGGATCTGCGTTTTTCGGGGGAGAGGGGTTTGTTCTGGAATTCAATGGTTCCGGCAAGGTATACATCCAGACTAGGAATATGGAGAGCTTGGCGACGAGATTAATGCCATTCATGCCAACTGCCAGAAGTAACTAACCATGAGAAACTTGAGGTGCGATATCCTCTGGGGGAGTCATGGAGTCTGGTGTCAGGAGGATTACAGGTACTCGTCTCATCGATCACGATGGGACGGTCAGAGAAGGTGATTTCCTTATTCACGAAGATGGTTCATACTCTCATAGCTCTGGAGATGAGGATGTTACAGAGACCATCGAGGGAAGCGACCTAGTGATTACTAGATCTCTTCAGAACTGGCATACTCATCTTCCGATGACCCTCAATAGGAGCATGGGAGAAGGTCTGGCTCTGATGGATTGGTTACAGACTAGTATTTTCCCAAGTGAAATGAATCTGACCCCAGAGTTGGCATCTATCGGCACTAGGGCTTCAGTAGCTGAGATGATCTCAGGTGGAACTACTTTTGCCTGCGATATGTACCACTTCCCAGGTTCAATAGCCCCAGTAGTCGCTGAATCTGGCATTAGAGGGGTTATTTGTGGACCTACAACAGACTGGCCACCTTCTGAAGAAGGTGAGTCGGATAGTGGTAATGCCCTCAAGGAGCTGGACTCCCTGATTCGCTCTGGTCCGCTTGGTTCGGGAAGGGTAGAGATAGGGATAGCAACCCATGCCGTTTACACATGCTCAGAGGAGATTTTGAGAAAGGCTAGCGAGATGTCCAGAGAATCTGGGGCAAGGTTGCATATTCATACCTCGGAGACTAGAGAGGAAGTAGCACAGTGCCATGAGAAGACAGGGATGTATCCCATAGAATACTTGGATTCGATTGACTATTTTACCGAGGGGACCGTCTGTGCTCACTGTGGATGGGTGACGAAAAAGGAGATGAGAATTCTTGCAAGAAAGGGCGCACATGCGGTTCACTGCCCGGTATCTAACCAGAAGCTAGCATGTGGCGGAACTATGTCTTATCCGGCGATGATTGAGGCAGGGGTTGACGTTAGGTTGGGTACCGATGGTGCTGCTAGTAACAATGGTCTTGATATGAGAGCTGAGGCAAGGGCTGCAAGCCTGATACAGAAACACGATCATTGGGATGCGACAATATTAGATCCTGTAGAGACCTGGCAACTTGCGACAAGAGGATCATCAGATTGGGTCACATGGGACTTATCTGATATTCGAATGCGACCAAGGGGCAGAGGAGGAAGGAGGATCCTATCAAACCTAATTTACTCAGGAGCACAATGTGTGGATGTTTTTGTTGACGGAAGAGCCATCAGGAGAGATGGTAGGACCCTTACTCTAAATGAGGAAAGGGTGGCACAAGAACTCGAAGATGCAGCTCAGGAATACTATTCTGAGATCTGATGAGTGCAAACACTTCTTGAAAAGCTAGGGCTCGATGTCGATTCGTGTCTCTACTAGATTATCTCTTAGCTCCGAGAGAAGATCACAGGGGTTGGAAAACTCCTAGTGAAGCATCTAGAATACTGTTTGTGATGGTTGTAGGCTCGGTCTCTTACTGGGCTTGGCCTATTACTGAGGGAAATATTGTGATGTGGACAGGGACAGTGATAATGGTCTCCACGGCTCTACTCTCACTGGGATGGTGGTTTCTCTCTCTGGCCGCTAGGAACAGGGCACCTAGGAAATTGACAGCTTCCGTGGGAAAGGTCACGAAAAGGCACCGTAAACACTCATCCTGATCGATTGTATTCGTTCAAACAGGTTCTATTGAGTACTCTAGAGTGATCAACTCAACTAGATACTCGACGTCCTCGCCGTCATCTGTGTGAGCACATCCTATTGCTCCTCCAGTGCCTACTGTAACGCTAATGTCAAGTGCATATGCCCCTAAACCAATTCCTCCAGAATCAAGTCCCATTCTGATTTGTGATTTTGAAACATTGCTGACGTTGCCTATCATTGATGAGTCGTACCACTCCACTTCTACCGAATGTGAGGAGGGAGGGCCATCGGAGTTCTGGCCACTCTCTGTCATATTCTTTTCATTGTGTGCCATTGTAGAAGTGATAGTATCTGGATCGGAGTTGGAAGCACCTGGTGCATTACAGCCGATTCCATTACTGGTTTCATCCTCAGAATAAGTTAGAGTGGCCCTAACTCCAACGATATTGATTTCCTCTGCATCCTCAATCGAGTCTGTGTGCATATTTATGGAAATAGTCTCTCCATCATTCACATACTCAAATCCGTCCGCGAGTTGCTCACTTCCGAAATTTGCCTCCACTATCCAATCACCAGATGGGCCAGAAACTGAATCGGCTGCATCTGGTCCGGATATTGCATAAGTCGCTTCAACTGCTCCAAATGGTATAATGAATGCTGCTGCTATGGCTCTCGTCTTCCTATCATCTGGCCAGTTATATCTGCCTAGTGGAGAGATTTCAGGTGATCTTATCTTATTCATAACAAAGTGTGTTATGAAGGCGGCCCCCATTCCTGGAATCGACTCGAATACCTCGTCATTCAATCCCATCAATCTCCAGGCAATTACCCCGGTAAGAGCGGCGATCATCATTGCCATCGTGTGGGTGGTGTCAGGCTCATATTCAGCCCATCTGATAATGAGAATAGGTACGAAGATGGAGCCGAGCCCATACACTGCAAGTACGACTAGGGAGAATACGGAGTCCCCACCGGGGACGTAGAGACCGAAAATCGAGATAGCAGTGGCGAAGGATGCCACTGCTAGAGTAACCGTCTTTGTCTTCTTGTGGTCCTGGCTAATCTCAGGCATAACATCGTCAGTGAAGGCAGCTGTACATGCCAAAACCTGGCTGTCAGCTGTAGACATAGTCGCTGCGAATATGGATGCGAGAATTAATCCAACCCAGAAGGGCCCCAAGGTTTCCATTGCCAGCATTGGAAGGCCCAGCTCTGGATCGAAATCTGCTCCACTGAAAACCACCCTGCTAGCTAGCCCTATTATGACCATTATGAGAAGAAAAGGGGTCTGCCAAGCAAAGAACCACAACATTGCTTTCTTCCTGTCCTCGTCAGTACCTAGTGTCATAACACGGCTAACGACCTGTGGTTGTCCTGCTACGCTAAGGCCACCCAAGAAGAATGCGAAAGCCCAGAGAGTCAATCCGAATCCCAAATCAGCTGGGACGATGCTAGTTAGATTGGCATTCTGTTCCTCTAGACCCGAGTGTAGACCGTCAAAGCCACCAACCTCTCCCATGGCTACCCAGCATAGTAGGGAAGAGCCTACGATCATCACGCTCGACTGAGCGGCGTCGGTCCAAATCGAGGCCCTTATTCCGCCAGCATAGCAGTAGGCAACTACCAAAACGAATCCAATTAGTATCCCTACAACCTCAGACCATCCCAGCATCACATACAATGCCTTACCACCGCTAGTTAGCTGAGCCGCGGCATATACTGACAGGAATAGTATCGAAAGCATGGCTGCTAACTTTGCTTCTGGGGAGCCAGTTGCTTCCGAAACTAGAGATGATAGTGATCTTAGTCCCCTCTCATTAGCGGATTGCTGTATGAATTTATACAGCCAAAGCCATGCTAGAATCTGCCCTATCATGGACCCAAACGCTATCCAAACTATCGAGTATCCCATCGTGAATGTGAAACCTATGAATCCGATGAACATGTATCCGGAGTTCCAAGTACTGACTGCGGACAAAGCTGCGAGTGCCGGATGCATCCCCCTTCCTGCCACTAGATAGTCATCAGTGGTATCCTCTTTGACCAGCATACTGGCCAGACCGACTCCAGCAAATACGGTCATGAATAGCAGAAATGAGCCAACAAGAACTAGGTCCACGACTAGATGCATGAGGGACTTGACTATCAACAATGGGATTGATACAACTGTCAAAACAGAAGAAGGAGTGTGAATTACAATGGCCATTATTGAGTAATTTAATGGTAAATGTACACATTGATCTACCTACAGTCTTCTTCTGAGTCTTTCCATCGCTGAATCTGCCTCACCCAAGGACTTCAGGCACGATTGAACATCTCCTTCCTCTAGCATCTTCTCTGCTATGGAAATAGCTCTGAGAGACGAGGACCTGTCAGAATCTTCAATTCCTATTCCTCTTGAGTCGAGCTTCTTACTAAGCGAAGCCCATTCTGAGTTTACGAAATCTATTAGCCCCCGAGCATCAGATAACTCAGCCTCAAGTGATTGAAGATCGTTAGTCAGTGATTGTAATTCTGATGATGCCTTTGGCCACTCGGAAGATTCTGAGAGACTGGCTACAAGATCGAGTCTCTCCATCCAGTTTCCATATTTTGGAAACCTAGATTCTAGCTTATTTCTCTGCCTAAGCGCCCTGGTTACTTCATTGGAAGATTCTGAAATATCTCTTACATCTCTAACGATACTGTCAGAGATTCCCTTGGAGAGCGGGTAGTTGCCCTCCTCGTGTGCCTTTCTAGATTCTGAAATCATCTCCAAGTGCTTACTAAGAGACTCTCCTTCCAAGGATTTAATCGACTTTTGTGCTTCTTCCAGAGCCTTTAGTGAATCAGATTGTAAACTGGTAAGACTCTCTATATGATTGGGGATGTTTGAAGCCATGCTCTTTGCGGTCACTGGATCTTCTGCATCAAGAGATTGCTTGGCAGATTCCAGAATACTTCTGATATTATCAGAGGAGTGTCCCTCGAGATTAGATAGTAGTCTCTCACCTTCCGAAATGGCTTCGATGGCTTCTTGCCAGTGTTCAATCACCACGGATGCCTTCGTCTTGGCTGTTCTGAATAGTATCTCAGCCTCTCTCAGTGATCCTAGTTCAGATTCTCTTACTGCCATATCGTAGGCTTTGCGGGGCCCCTTTGCCGTCTTGGAAATATTCTCAGCGTTGATCACATAAGACAGCGCGTCTTCCTGTATGTCCCCGAGATCCTGAGAAATAGCGATTATCCGCCTAGCCTCGCTCTCAGCCTCCTCGATCATCAGCAGTCCCTTCTGAGGGTTTTTCCAGCCAATTTCTCTAGCATTGGATAGAAGAGAGTGAGCTTGCTCTAGTCCAGAGTTATTAGACCTAAGTGTAATCATTAGGTCTTCTGCATTTTCTAGACTGGAAGAAAATTGCTTTCTGATATCATGCATCTCATCTTTAGAAAGTAAATCAGGAATTAAGGTGTAGGAAATTGATAATACTACTAATGCCCAAATTTCAGTGTTAGAGCTCAAGGCTACCATTGTTGCGATTGCGAAAGCCAATCCTACTACACTTGTTGTTCCTCTAAGTCTCCTGGTTGCAAGTGAATGATTCAAAATATATTGTGATACACTCCACAGATAAAGTGCTACACTTAGCATCAATACAGAGGCAATCTTCTCATCTCCAGATGAATATTCTGAACCTGCAACAGCGATTAAACTAGGCCAAACTATGTTTGATATTGACCCAATTCTAGATTTCTCCACTGGGCCAAAATCGATTAAATCTGAGAGGAGTATTGCTGATCCAAAAAGCAAGAAGACGTGGCTTGATCTAGATAGCAGATCGACCTCTCCATTGACTGCTGGCCAGAGCCACCATGCCCCTCCTATTATTATCGACAGTAGTCCCAATAAAGCGATTTTCTCTACCCTTATCCTATGCTCGTTTACGACCCTTGACGGGTAGTCGGGGAGCAGAACCATGTCTATCGAGGCAGTATCATCTCTCATGAGTTTCACTGATTGGTGATTGCCCCTAAGGCCTCATTGACTCTTTTCCCCATAGGCGGTTTGCGAGTAAACTGAGGATAACCAATACACAAAGAACGGAGAAAAATGCCTGGACTTGATAGTCTAATCTCTCATCATCTTGCTCTGATACTATTATTGATTGATTGAGATTTAGGGTTCCTGATTCTCCATCTTCGTTTCCTATCCACTCAATTCTGATATCTAGAGGGCCTGTCTCAAGGAGTTGGATATCAACATCTAAATCAAAATATCCCGAAGAGGAAGATGTTGCTCCTGGAATCATGACATAAGCTGAGCAACTCTCTGCATAGCAAGCTCTAGCTGAACCTACTGATGATTGGTAATTATTTATTGAAGCACGGAAATTTATTGTATTTCCGATAAACTGATCGCCGGATATCTCGGTTTGGATTATCTCTAGATTGAATCCCTCCTTAGGTTCAATAGAGAATTGGAATGAAATGTCTGCAGAATTTCCGAGAGAGTCGGTGGCTAGTATTTCCATAGAATGGATTCCTATCCCTAGATTTGACAACTCTATCTTTTCTGCCTCTGTCCATGAAACGTTTGTATATTTTTGATCTCCATTTATGGTAATCGTCCACAGTGTATTCAAGATACTATCTATGTCATCGAAGGATTCGGTTAGAGTAAGAAGGATATTGTCCCCTTCACGAGCAGGTTCTGATGGACTCACACGGGTTGAGTTTGCTGAGATGTGTGGTATGATTACTGGTCCCGCAGAGTCCTCAACTATGATGTCCCATGTTCTCGTGATGGTATTTCCTGCTTCGTCTGTTACATTCAATAGTAGCTCCCAGTGACTATTCGCTCTCTCTTGGTGCCTCTCATC
>DANL01000015.1:15405-22325 GCA_002499865.1 Euryarchaeota archaeon UBA121
GAGAAATGTCTCCACCCCTGTGATTTATTTGACACCACCTGTACCGAAACAGGAAGATTGGAATTGTCTGAAGTAATCACATCAACAAAAAGCTCACTGTCCGATCTAATGATCATGCTATGTTCAGATTCATTACGCTGAACCTCAATTCCTTCAAATGTTATTTCTGTGAATCTGATATCATAGCTTGGATTCTCTCCATCGATTATTACATTTTCATACCATGATGAGGAAGCCCCAAATGAGTCGATGCATGTTAGATCTGCACTGAGAACATCTCCAGATAAATAGCCATTCTGTGCAGGATTAACCGAGATCACAACGCGTCCTTCGGAATCATATTCTCCAACCGAGCTGTTCAGTATTGTTCCGTTATTGGAGAGTCTCCAGTTGAAGGCGGGGGTTTCCAACATACTATCTTCACATTCTGAAGTGAAATATATGGTGTCATTAAGAGGAGCAGAAATAGACACCCCCCCTGATCTACTGACTATCACAGAAGGAGGGGAGTTCTCGCCTATTGCTATTCTGATTGTTGAGTAGACAGGAGATTCAGCTCTTAGAACAGTGAAATAGCTTGGTTCACCGGAGATTATTTCCTGCATTGCACTGAATCTGAATTCCCATGGTTCTTGGATTGATATGACAAGTGGAACTTCTTCAATCAGAGATCCTGTTCTGGGGAGATCTAGCAGTCTTGTCGTCCTTAGATCAGTAGTGGCCATCAACTCGGCAGACTCTGACCAACCCCATGTTGCGGAGCTCGTACTAATGACTGGACCTACAGAAGGAGGAGTGACAATTACCGTTACTGGCGATAGGAGAGTTAGTTCGGTGTAGTCGAACATACAACATCCGGCTACTTCTGAGTTTGTCCATGATCTAGCGTTCGTTAACAACTGTATGAAATCAGAAATCTCAGATTCAGTAATATTCCCATCAGAGTTCCCTAGGTGATTATCGATCTGTAATCTGATTCCAATTGACTGATTAGGTAGTAAATCAGTGCCATATTCCTCGGGAATTGAAATTTCCAAATTCCAAGTAGCATTAATCTGAGAGTCGGGGAGCAATTCCCCTGTGAGAGAGAGGGTAGCCTGGCCATTTATCTGAATTTGTTCAGAGTGGGTGTTATCATTATCATCAGACTCAGCAAAACTCAGCGGAGTCAATATGACTATTGTTGACAATAAGATAGCGACGGATTTATTCACAGACATTCTCATCATCCTTCGAAGATAATTGTTGATCCGATATCATCTATCCCTAATGGAATAAGTCTGTTTTTTGCGTGTAATTGACGAAGTCTGTCTCTGAGATCTTTCTCTCCATGAACTAGGAAGAATCCCCCTCCTCCCGCACCAAGTAGCTTGGCTCCAGATGCCCCTAGCTCCATTATCTCATCGTGAAGGGAGTCTATCTCATTTCCAGATACCCCGGCAGAAATACCTCTCTTCTCGTTCCAGGCCTCGCCGATCAAAATTCCTAGTTTAGAAAGTTCGCAGTCGTTGAGAAATTGTTCTGCGGTATCAGCCTGATTTCTGATTTTTCTAAGTCTCATTAACTTGTTATTGGGATCTGTCGGAGCCTCACTTAGTACCTCAGAAGCACTTCTGGATAAACCAGTAAATACCAGAGTGAACTCATCTCTTATTTGTGATTCGCAAGATACTATTATCGGTTCCACTCGTACTTCCTTACAGTCAAAGGAGATAGCATTGATTCCTCCAAAAGCCGCCGCATACTGATCCTGTCTGCCGATTGGTTGTCCAAGGATGTCTATCTCTATCAAGCATGCTTCTTCAGCTAATTGAGCGGGAGATGCATCATGACCAGCAAATTTGTGCAGGGCATTCAGTAGTCCAACTGTTACCGTTGAAGAAGAGCCCAGTCCTGTGCCTCTTGATGGTATATCTGCGATAGTAGTGATCTCTACTCCAGAAGTAACTCCGGTTACTCTCATAGCCTCCCTAACGAGCTCGTGTTTGAGATCCTCAAAGTCATCCACTAACTCCAGAGAGGAGTATGATACTCTGACTCTCTCATCGAATCTCTTGTTCACCAGAACGTGAATGTATTTGTCAATAGCCAGAGATACAACCTTTCCTCCACTCTCTTCCGTTTTGGAGAACGAGTCAATATCCGTACCTCCCCCGCAGAAAGAGGCTCTAAGGGGCGTTCGGCTGATTATCATCAGGCTGGTGGGGTCGTACACTACACATCAAGACGACGGTTTACTGACAATAATCAGTTACTAGCTGATGACAACACATATGACCTTGCCACCACCGGAGCGAAGGGAGAGCGATGTCCGACGTAGTGACCATGGATGACCTTAGTAACGAAGAAATATTGTCTATTCTAGAAGATTCAGTTAGACTTGTACCCGTAGCGAGAGGCGCTGTTCACCTCCCTCTTCTAGAAGGGAAGGTTCTTGCAAACATGTTCTATGAAAACTCGACTAGGACAAGAATGTCCTTTGAGACGGCTATGAAGAGACTGGGCGGGTCTGTTCTGAACTTCAGCTCCATCGGAACCTCTGTCGCCAAAGGAGAGACACTTTACGACACAATGCAGATGGTCGAGGGTTATGCAGACATAGCCGTAATCAGGCATCCGAGGCAAGGAGCGGCTCAGTATAGTGCTGATGCAATAGACATTCCAATTCTGAATGCCGGAGATGGTGCTGGAAATCATCCGACTCAGACCATGCTAGATCTCTTCACAATAATGGAGGCTCATGGAACCATCGAAGGCCTGAATGTGGTTCTTGTCGGCGATCTGAGATATGGAAGAACAGTGCATAGCCTATCTCATGCTCTAATCCGTTTCGGAGCTGAGCTGACTCTGGTCTCTCCTGAAACACTTATGATGCCTGATGAGATTGTGAATGATCTTCGCTCTTCTGGTGCTACAATTTCAGAGTCAACTGATTTGGTCGCGGCTATTCCTGATGCCGATGTCATCTATATGACGAGGATCCAGAAAGAGCGCTTTCCAGATGAGGATGAGTATGCGAAGGTTGCAGGAATATACATGTTGGGCGCCAAGGATATGAACGATGCTAAGGATGGCATGATTGTGATGCACCCTCTCCCCAGGGTTAGTGAGTTACATCCCAGTTTAGACTCCACAGTAAATGCTAGATACTTCCAACAGGCATTCAATGGTGTTCCGACTAGAATGGCACTTCTTTGCAGGAGTCTTGGTGTGGAGATACCAGAGGAGGTGAAGAAATGAGTGAGATGAGGAGAGTTACTGCAATCTGTAATGGTACGGTGATTGACCATATCCCAGCAGGTCACGCGTTGCAAGTCATCAAGATGCTCAGAATCGATACGCACAGATCGAATCCAGTCTCGCTGGTGATGAATGTCCCTAGTGACAAAATGGGAAGGAAAGATCTACTAAAAATCGAAGACTTAGAGCTGAATCAAGAGGAGCTAGATAGGCTCGCATTGATTTCACCGAATGCTAGTGTAGCTATAATCAGGAACTATGGTGTTGCAGAGAAGAGGGTCGTTGAGCTGGCAGATGAGCTGGTAAACGTCGCAAGATGCACATTTTCAAACTGCATCACCCAGAACCCCAGAGAGCCTCTTCCACAGAAACTGATCCTCTACAGCCGAGATCCGATTGAAGTCAGATGCTACTACTGTGGAAAAAGACAGGATTTGGGTGACATCATAGATAATCTCATCTGAGCCTGAGTTCACCTAAAATAAATTCTAAGTCCTTGAAGCTAAATTTCAATATTGCGACTATTGCAAATATCGTCGCTGCGATTAAGGCTATCATTGCGCCACTACCAGTATCTAGCTCTGCTGAGAAATACAGCCCGAAGAAGACAGAGCTGAGGCCGAATATCTGTGTCCAAATTAGACAGGAGCGGAAACTTCTCCCGATCAATTGTCCAGTAGCCGCAGGAGTGACCAGCAGTGCCGTTACTAGGAGAGTCCCAACCACCTGTACCATACTAACTACCACTGCCGCGGTTATGATACTGAATAGTAGACCTATGCTTCGAACGGGAATTCCTTGCACTTGCGCGGCAAGGGGGTCAACAGTTGTAGCTAAAATCAATGGACGCAATATCACCAGTAGTACAAATGAAAACACGGAAATGTATGATATCATATCCAGGTCATCGGACGAAGTTAGCAGAAGGCTTCCCCAAAGGTAGCTCTCTACCTCTATTGTAATTCCTACTCCATAGTATCTCAGGAGAACGAGTCCGAAGGCTAACATTCCTGTAAGAAATATCGCAATAGAAGCATCTCCGGTAAGTATCTCTCTTGATTGTAATTCGAATATTAGAATAGACGCAGTGACGCTGAAGACTAGTGCATACCACAAGGGGGAGGTAGCCCCTAGAACAATGCCAACAGCGACGCCGCCGAAAGAAACGTGTGCAAGACCGTCTCCGATTAGTGCTAGATTACGTATCAGGAGAAACGAACCAAGGAAGCCTGCCACAATGGCCACCATTACTGCAGCAAGCAATGAACGCTGAAACATTTCCATTGTGAAGAATTTCGGGAATACTACACCGGGCATCATGGGTGCAATTAATTCCATTAGAGGGGTGACAATCTCTAGAATAATAGTACCAAAACCCATCCTTAACCCTCTCCTATGTCTAACAAATTTTTCATATCTTCATCATCGTGAACTGCTTCTATTCCTCTCAAATCAGCAAGTTTCTCCAAATCTGGGAAGCTGCTGGTAGGACCGTCAAATCTAATACTCTCTTCAAGGAAAACCATCCTGTGAGCTGTTTTCCTCATGGCAGTTATATCATGAGAAACCATCAAAATGGTTTTTCCCTCTTCATGACAGAGTTGGTCGAGTAATTTCAAAAGTGAGTTTCTTGATACTCGATCTACGCCTACTAATGGCTCATCAAGGAGAATGAAGTCCGCTTCTGTTGCTAGAGCGCGTGCGATTACCGCACGCTGCCTCTGACCTCCAGAGAGACGTGCAATATCGGTATCTTGAACATTCTCAAGTCCTGTCACCTTGATTGCATTATCCACTCTCTCTCTACGACCGTTGTCAAACAAATCGAACATATTTGCAGAGTTTATGGTTCCCAGTCTTACCAATTCACGCACGGTTATCCTGATATCTTTGGGAAGATTGGCCGCGGCTTGAGATACCCAACCAATCGTCCCCTGAATCTTCCTTGTCATCGGAGGTGCACCATATATCTCGATTGTCCCACTACGTGCCTTGAGAATTCCAAGAATAGCTAGCATAAGTGTCGACTTGCCACTACCATTGGGACCTACGATGGCGACAAACTCTCCCTCATTGATAGTCAGACAAATATCCTTTATGACTATCTTTCCAGAACGTGCAACGGAAAGATCGCAGACGTCAAGGATAGGTTTCTCCATCACTTTCGCCACCTACACAGGCCACGAGTAACATACTGTTAAGCCACTAGATAGCTTGTAATTGAATGTATAATACCCTGGAAGGAGTGGAGGACTCCTATGCATATTTTGCCCTCACATACTCAAATCCCAAATAAATAATGAGTGCCGAGAATATTGATCCAACGAAGAGGAGAGGTAATGTCTCAGTTAGATACATGACCTCATCCTCCCCCTCCTAGTTCTACGTGTATATCGGATTCTCTAGCACCCAATTCCACTTACTATATTCCCGATGTTCTTGTTCATCATAGACAAGTAGTCATCCGTATCGTCACTGGGACGCAACTCCATTGTGTATAGGATTTGAACTTCCACGTCAGTCTCCTCAACAATACTCTGAACAGCAGATTGATCGGTATACTCCTCAACGAATAGGACAGTAATTCCCTCTTCCTTGATGTGCTCGACAACCTCAGCAACTTCCGCTGGGGAAGGCTCTCCCTCTGGATCGAGTCCATGTACAGTCAGTATGTCGATGTTGTACCTGACCGAGATGTACGAGTAGGCGTTGTGATTAGCAACAATAGTCTTGTCGAATCCTCCTGTAACACAGGTTCCATCATCACCCAATGCGGCTTCAAAACTATCGTGAAGCTGGGTTAGTAGTGCCGAGTATGCCTCAGTATTCTCTGCGAACGCATCAGTTCCATCGGGGAATGTCATTGTTAGCTTGTCCTGAACTAGTTTGAGTTGTTCGTTGAACGAAAGCGGGTCTAGCCAGCTGTGTGGATCGTAATCGAAGGCTTCCTCACCCTCATCAGCTTCAATCTCATCACTGTGATCGTCATGGTCATCCTCCTCGTCAGAGTGGTCGTCATGGTCATCGCCGTGGTCGTCATGGTCGTCATGAGCTCCCTCTCCCATTATCACAAAGAATTCTATGTCGCTGGGCATAGCGAATCCATAGTCGCCTTCTTCCTCTATATGGATAATTACCGCTCCAATTTCATGGTGGTCATCGCCGTGGCCGTCATGGTCATCCTCCTCGTCAGAGTGGTCATCATGGTCATCCTCCTCGTCAGAGTGGTCATCATGGTCATCGCCGTGGTCGTCATGACCGGCTTCTTCCATGAGGCTCCACGGGAATCCACCGCATCCAGCGGCTAAATCGCTAGCGTTAGCACTCTCGGCAGACAATGCGTCTGCCTCTGTATCGGCACCAAAGGTGGACTGGCAGTAGTACAACTCTTCTGATTCCCAGGTCCAGTCGTACTTCGACCAGAGCCCTGGGTAATACTGATCATCCTCACTATTCTGGGCGACGGCCCACATCTCATGATTGTCATAGTGTGTGATGGTGTTGTCACTCCATGAGTCTGAGTCAATGGAGTGTTCAGCTCCCCACTCATCTACCCAGTCCCCAGCTATGTGAATCGGGAAAGAGAGTGTGTGAGCAACTCGGTCTGCATGGATTTCTGGCAGATCATGATGTTCTTCATGACCCGTCCACATGTGGCCTGCAGCCTCGCAGTCCTCCTC